>CAYFVE010000005.1:29187-40668 GCA_964346605.1 uncultured Muribaculaceae bacterium
ATCTTCACATCACGACCGGGGACGGAGGAGCGATCTCGCTGAAGGAAGTGCAGATTGCAGGCAAGAAGAGGATGGACATCAAGGCCTTCCTGGCAGGATTCCGGGATCCGGAGACATATTCGGTGACGGCAGGTACCTCCAAGGCTGAAATCGACAAGACAAGGAAATGAGAAAAGCTGTCATAATCGGAGCGGGAGATTTCCCGAAGAAGGAGTATCCGAGGGACCTCGTACGCAGGGCAGATGTCATCATCTGTTGCGACGGCAACGCGCTCAAGGCCTTCCTCCGCAACCGCGGAAGAATATTCGGAAACGAAGACAGGCTCCCTGACGCCGTCGTGGGCGATCTGGATTCCATCACCGAAAGGATGATGGAGGAATATTCAGACATCATCGTCAGCAATCCAGGGCAGGACGACAACGACCAGACTAAGGCCTTCCACTATCTTCTGGACAATTATTCCGACGTGGACACAGTCCATTTCATCGGAGCCACCGGGAAGCGAGAGGACCACACCCTGGGCAACCTCGGCCAGCTTATGGAATATGCCCGGATCCTGGATCAGGCCGGGATGGAAGGGAAGGTCCGCCTTGAGATGGTCTCCGACCATTCCACGATCATTCCCGTCACAGGCACTGTCGAGCTTATGGTCGGCGAGGGCAGGGCGGTCTCCATCATAAGCCCTGACAATTCGCTTCGGATAAAGTCCTCCGGTCTCGTTTGGAAAACCGACGATGTCGTGTTCTCGAACTGGTGGCAGGCTACCCTCAACCGTGCCAGCGAAGACTCCATCACCCTGGAGTTCTCCCACAAGTCAATGGCGCTTGTCATCCTGAATTAGGGAATAATTGAACATTACCGCTAAAATTTGTATATTCAAGCAAGCCGATTGCCTGGATATGAACTATCTTTGCTGAAACAAACCACATCAACATTATGAAAAAAATCATCTCGATCCTGGCCGTTTCAATTGCAATGGCATTCTCGCTTCAGGCACAGGAACTTTCCAATTTCAACTTCGGCCGCGGCCAGAGGCCGGTTGTCTCTCCCGAAATCCAGGGTGACAGCGTTACCTTCCGTCTTAAGGCGGACTATGCCACGATTGTCAAGCTGAGCGGCTCGTGGATGGCTAATCCCTGGGGGGACACAATCGACATGACCAGACGAGGGAACAATGTCTGGGAAGTGACGATCCCTCTTCCGGAACCGGAGATCTACACCTACAACTTCGTTGTTGACGGAGTCGCCGTAAACGATCCCCAGAACGTTCTCGTCCAGAGAGACGGGACCAGATACCTTCCTATGCTCACAGTCCCTGGAGAAAGGACCGAGAACTACGGAGAAGCAAACAGGCACGGCACAGTCAGCCATCCTTGGTACGACAGCGCCATCCTGGGCTGCAGCCGCAGGCTGACTGTTTACACTCCATACGGTTACGAAGCTGATTCCAAGAAGAAATACCCTGTCCTCTACCTCCTCCATGGAGCCGGTGGAGACGAAGAAGCGTGGATTTCGATGGGACGAACAGCCCAGATAATGGACAACCTGATCGAGAAGGGCCTTGCCGAGCCGATGATCGTCGTCATGCCGAACGGAAATCCCGGACAACAGGCCGCAAGGACTCTCAACATTCCTGAAAAGACAATCGACTGGAGGTCGGAAGAGCACAGGAACGACTATGTCAACAGCCTTGTGACTGAGATCGTCCCGTTCATCGAGAAGAATTTCCGCGCAATTGCGAAACCTTCTTCAAGGGCCATCGCCGGTCTTTCCATGGGTGGCGGCCACACCATATCCGCATCCATCCTGTACCCGGAAGTCTTCGACTACATCTGTCCCCTCTCCGCAGCTGGCCAAGCCACTGACGAGCAGATTTCCGCTCTGAAGAAGGCTGGAGTCAAACTCTATTTCCTTGCCTGCGGCAGCGATGACTTCCTGTTCGAAGGATCGCAGAACCTTGACAGGCAGCTGACCGGACAGGGAGTCGACCACATCTTCTTCGTTTCCGAAGGAGGTCACGTCTGGGCGAACTGGAGGCTCTATCTCAACACATTCGCGCCAATGCTTTTCAAGAAGTAGATATGAATAAAAGAACATTACTGATCTTTCTAGCCACATCCCTGTCAGTGCTGGGATGCGGCGTCGAGGCATCTCATAAGAGAGACTCGCTCCAGCAGAAACTCACGGCGAACGACGAACAGATAGAAAAGGTAATCGCACAGATGACCCTTGAAGAGAAAGTCGATATGCTCCACAGCAAGACGAATATGTCCTCAGCCGGAGTGCCTAGACTCGGAATCGCGGATATGAACTACGCAGACGGTCCTTTCGGAATCCGTGAGGAAGGAGTTCCGAACGGCTTCCAGTCTGCAGGATGGACCTTGGATTCCGCCACCTACTTCCCTACAGGTTCCGCTCTTGCTGCAACATGGTCCAGGGAACTCGCCTACAAATATGGAACCGGGATGGGCAAAGAGGCCCGTCTGAGGGGAAAGGACGTGATTCTCGGACCAGCCGTCAACATCCAGAGGCTGCCTGTCGGAGGACGTTCCTATGAATATCTCAGCGAAGATCCGATTCTGAGCGCAGAACTTGCTCTGGGCTACACTCTGGGCGTACAGGACCAAGGCACGGCGGTCTGCATCAAGCATTTCGCCGTAAACAACCAGGAGACGAACAGGGGCAGCGTGGACGTTAAAGTCGACGAGCGCGTCCTTCGCGAGATCTATCTCAAGCCATTCGAAAAAGCTGTGGTTGAAGGAGGGGCGATGAGCGTGATGCCGGCCTACAACAAAGTCAACGGCTTCTACTGCTCTGAGAACGAACACCTTCTGAATGAGATCCTCCGTGAGGAGTGGGGTTTCAAGGGCTACACCGTCTCCGACTGGGGAGGCACGCACAGCACTATGGGTGCTATGCTCCACGGCCTCAACGTCCAGATGACAGGAGACAACTATCTGGGCAAACCGGTCATCGACTCAATTGCTTCAGGAGCCCTTACCGAAGAGATGGTTGACGAGAAGGTCCGTCAGATCCTCAGGGTACGCTACGCCATCAGGACGGTTCCGGAAGACGAGGCCAACAAGCAGATCACATCTCAGCCGGAGAGCCGGAAGATCGCTCTCGAAGTCGCCGAAAAGTCAATTGTTCTTCTGAAGAATGAGAATATCCTTCCGCTCGGAAGCGACGTCAGGAAAATCGCCGTCATCGGCCAGAACGCTGTTCTGAAGACTCAGAGCGGCGGAATGGGCGCCGGTGTCAAGGCGCTTTACGAAATCACCCCCCTTCAAGGAATCACCAAACGCGCCGGCGACGAGATTCAGGTCTCCTATGCTCCTGGTTACAAGAACTATGCGCGCAATCCTTGGGGTCCGCAAACCGAAGATCCTCTGAAGGCCAAGTCCATTGACGAGCCTGCCGATCCGGTTTTCATTGCGGAGGCTGTCGCACTCGCGAAGGATGCCGACGCAGTGATATTCATAGGAGGCACCAATAAAAACATCGAGACGGAAGGAAGCGACCGCAAGGACATCAGGCTTCCGGCCGGACAAGAGGAAGTCGTGAAGGCCCTTTACGAAGCCAATCCACGTCTTGTCAGCGTACTGATCAGCGGCGGTCCGACAGACCTCAGGGTTCTGGAGAAATATTCACCGGCGATAGTCCAGGGTTGGTGGAACGGAACCGAGGGAGGAACCGCCCTCGCCGAGGTCCTGTTCGGTGACATCTCGCCTTCAGGCAAGCTGCCTTTCACCTTCCCGGCAAGACTTGAGGACTCTCCCGCATTCGCTCTGGGAAACTTTCCCGGGAACAGCGCAGGCGGTGATCTCTTCACGCTTATGTTCCGCGACGATGTGATGAAGATGTCTCCTGAAGAGCGTCAGGCGATGATAGACGCTCTTCCGAAACCAGAGTCGCACTACACAGAGGGATCGCTGGTAGGCTACCGCTGGTTCGACACTAAGAACGTCAAGCCGATGTATGCGTTCGGCCACGGACTCTCCTATTCCGAATTCGAATACGGTCCTGTCAAGGTCACCTCGAACAAGGACGGGATAAAGGTCTCCTTCAGGCTTTCCAACACCGGAGGGATGGCGGCCGACGAGGTCGTGCAACTCTACGTAAGCCGCCCTGAGTCAAGCGTGGAATGGCCGGAAAAGGAGTTGAAGGCTTTTAAGAGAGTATCTCTCAAAGCCGGAGAGTCGAAGAAAGTCGTTCTTTCAATCGCTTCGGAAGACCTTCGCTACTGGAATGTGGAGAAGAACGGATGGGATCTCGAAACGGGCAGGATCGACATTCTTCTGGGTTCGTCTTCAGATGACATACGCCAGAGGAATAGCGCCATCGTAAAATAATTCCGAAAGGAAGAAAAAAAATGTCATTTGGCATAATCGGTTTTTTCCGATTATGCCTATATTTGTTCAGATAGACCAAAACCACATTCTGAAATGCTGAAGAAATTAAGAGTTATACTTGCCGCAGCGTGCTTTGTGCTGATCACTTTGCTGTTCCTGGATTTTTCCGGGATGTTGCACCGCTGGTTCGGCTGGTTGGCCAGGATCCAGTTCCTGCCGGCAGTTCTTGCCCTCAATCTGGCAGTCATCGTCGTGATGCTGCTTCTCACTATCCTTTTCGGAAGAATCTATTGTTCCGTAATCTGTCCTCTCGGAGTATTCCAGGACGGCATTTCCCACATCAGTTCAAGCAGGAAAGGCAAGAGAAACAAATACTCATATTCAAAAGAGATGAAATGGCTCCGCTACGGAATTTGGGCGCTCTTCGTCGCGGCTCTGGTCGCCGGATTGAACTCCGTGGTAGCCCTGCTCGCACCATACAGCGCATGGGGCAGGATCGTCCAAAGCCTTTTGGCTCCATTCTACCAATGGGGCAACAATCTGCTTGCCAGGATAGCGGAACGTCACGAGAGCTACGCATTCGTGACCAAGGAGGTCTGGCTCAAGAGCCTTCCTACCTTGATCATAGCGCTTGTTACCCTTGTCGTGATCAAGATCCTCGCCTGGAAAAACGGCAGAACCTACTGCAACACGATCTGTCCCGTCGGAACGACTTTGAGTTTCTTCTCCAGATTTGCGATGCTCCGTCCTATGATCGACAAGTCAAAATGCAGGAAATGCTACGCCTGTGAGAAGAAGTGCAAGGCTTCCTGCATCGATGTGGATAATCTGAAGATTGACTATTCGCGCTGCGTGGACTGCTTCAACTGTATGGACAACTGCAAGTTCGGAGCGATGAAATACCGTATGGCCTGGGGCAAGGGGAAGAGTCGCGAGGATGCCTCGGGGAAAGCTGCCGATGCCGGTCGTCGTGCTTTCTTGGTCGGGAGCGCCGTCGCCCTGACCGGAGTGGCTCTGAAGGCCCAGACCGAAGACTCCGTCATAGAGAAAGAAAACGAAGGTGGATTCGCTGACATCCTGCCGAAGAAGACACCGAAGAGAACAGTTGCGATAACCCCGTTCGGATCCGAGAGCGTAAAGGCTTTCTACAGCCGGTGCACAGCATGCCAGTTGTGCGTGTCCGTCTGTCCGAACGATGTCCTCAGGCCATCTGCAGACCTTTCACGTCTGATGCAGCCGGAAATGTCCTTCGAACGCGGCTACTGCCGTCCTGAATGTACCAGATGCTCTGAAATCTGCCCTTCCGGAGCCATACTCAAGATCACTCCGGAAGAAAAGACACAGTGGAAGATCGGAACGGCAAGTGTCAGCTACGACCTCTGCCTCGTCAACAACGGTGAAGTGGTCGAATGCGGCAACTGCGCCCGCCACTGCCCTGTCGGAGCGATCAGTATGGTAAGGAAAGACGACTCCGAAGGATCTGTCAGGATTCCTTCTGTCAATGAAGAAAGGTGCATCGGCTGCGGTGCCTGTGAGAATCTCTGTCCTTCACGTCCGGTAAGCGCCATCACTGTCAATGGTTATCAGGTTCATCATAAAGCGTAAAGGTTATGGAAAAGATAAATAGAAGAGATTTTCTGAAGAAGACCGGCGAGGGGGCCGCTGTCGCGGGAGCCGTCGCCCTGGCGGCATCCTGTGCCCCGAAGAAGACCGTGGAGATGCTTTCCGGCACTTCCGACGGTGCGGATGCGCTGGAGACCGGGAAGATGGAACTGCGCACGAATCCGGGCAACGGAGACAAGGTTTCACTGCTTGGCTACGGTTGTATGCGGTTCACTATGAAGAAGGATGCAAACGGAAAGGATATCATCGACCAGGACAATGTCAACGAGCTGATCGACTACGCCCTGGCCCACGGCGTCAACTATTTCGACACATCTCCTGTCTATCTTCAGGGTCAGTCGGAAGAAGCTGTCGGCATCGCTCTCAGCCGCCATCCGAGGAATGAGTATTTCATCGCCACAAAGATGTCCAATTTCGGCAGCAACGATGGAGAATTCGCCAAGAAACTCTATCACGACTCGCTGAAATTCCTGAAGACAGACTACATCGACTACTATCTGCTCCACTCCCTAGGAGGAGGAGGCGCGGAAGCCTTTCAGGCAAGATTCGTCGACAACGGGGTGATTGATTACCTGCTGGAGGAGCGCAAGGCGGGCCGTATCCGCCAGCTCGGCCTCTCCTTCCACGGCAACAACGAGGCGTTCGACTACCTGATGGAACTTCACGAGAAGTACCATTGGGACTTTGTCCAGATACAGATGAACTACTTCGACTGGACCCACGCGGACGGAAGGCGGAACGCGCACGCCAAGTACCTGTACGAGCAACTTGACAAGCTGGGTATTCCAATAGTCGTGATGGAGCCTCTTCAGGGCGGACGTCTCGCCAATCCGGCGGAAGGGGTCGTGAATATGCTGAAGGAACGCGACCCGAAGGCCTCTGTAGCCTCATGGGCATTCCGCTTCGTCGGTTCCCATCCGAGAATTCTCTGCACTCTCAGCGGTATGGTCTATATGGAGCACCTGCAGGACAACCTTCGCACCTTTATGGACTTCAAGCCGCTCACGGAAGAAGAGAAGGAATTCCTGAGCACCGAAATCGCCGGAATTATGGCCGACTTCCCTACCGTCAACTGCAACGACTGCAAGTACTGTATGCCTTGCCCTTACGGTATTGACATTCCGGGAATATTCAAGCACTACAACGATTGCGTCAACGGCGGCCTGATTGCACAGAGCGCAGAGCAGGAGGACTACAAGAAACTGCGCAGGGCCTATCTGGTAAGTTACGACCGCGCTATCCCGACCCTCCGGCAGGCGAACCACTGCGTCGGATGCAGACAGTGCGTCCCGAAGTGTCCACAGAGCATCCCTATCCCTCGTCAGCTCCGTCGCATCGACCAGTACGTCGAGCACCTGAAACGCGGCGATCTGAAATAACCCCTCCACGGCCGAATGTCTCCGGTCACTCAACCCTTGAGGAAGAGCCGGAGATTTTTTTATATATTGACCAGATTTTTCTATATTTGCAGTCCCGTCCGAGAGGCGGGTCTGATGGAGAGATGCTCGAGCGGCTTAAGAGGCACGCCTGGAAAGCGTGTAAACTCCTAAAGGGTTTCGCGAGTTCGAATCTCGCTCTCTCCGCTGAAATGCCTTGCAGAGCACCCTGCAGGGCATTTTTAGTAAAAAGTATCCCAAAAAATATCCCAAAAATCGAGATTCTAAACTAAAAAAGGTGCTCGCAGTTCGGCATCTTTCGGAGAAGGATGAAGGAAACGGGACGGTCACTTACATACACCGTTCCTTGGACATTAGGAAACTTCAGGACCTTAAGTGGTCAACAAATTCTCTATCGCGTCACATTATACGAATCGATTATCGTTTTTCCAGCATTCATCTTTGAAGAGAGTGCTCATTTGGATTTACTCAGATAGTAATCCTTTGTAAAAGCGCTCCTGATGATGGAGAAGGTTTTGTCATAGGTGGGATGCCCACGCTTACCACAATCGTGACCAATTGCAATCTTCGCACATGACCAGTAAAGCAACTCGGTAACCGTATGAGACTTCATTGATGGCAACGGCTATCTTATCCCTTACGAAGATAGCCAACTTGCAGTAAATAAGCACAATAAAAACAGAACGAGTATGATTTACGGTTACATCAGAGTCAGCAGTGACAAACAGACTGTAGAGAATTTAGGGAGGATAGGGGGCTTCTCAAATTGTTGCGACGCCGTTGCGGCAATCTTCCAAGATTGTTTTTGGTAAAAATTTCAATCTTTCAAGATTGTTTTATATATTTGCATCGACGTTAAAGCATCGATTATGGAACTCAACCCTGACGTACTGTACAGAAACTCACATAGATTGGTCTCTCAGGTAAGCCTTGATTTCAAGCGCGAAATCTACGACCGGATCAACTGGAAACCTAGGATCATCGGGATCAAAGGTCCTAAAGGCGTGGGAAAGTCCACGCTGTTGAAGCAGCATATACGGGAGACCTTCCCCGATGATAGCAAGATCCTGTATGCCTCGCTGGACCATATTTGGTTCAATGGCAACAGCCTGGACGACCTGGTGGAGTATCACTACATCCACGGAGGGACACATCTATTCCTGGACGAGGTCCACAAATACAAGAATTGGCAGTGGGGAATCAAAAACATCTATGACAACTACCCTTCCATGAATGTCGTGTTCACGGGCAGTTCAATGCTTCAGATCGACGAAGGGAATGCAGACCTGTCACGCCGGGCGACAATGAATATAATCAATGGAATGTCCTTCAGGGAGTATCTTGCCTTCGAGGGAATCCGGTCATGGGACAAGGTCAGCTTGGACGACATCCTCTCCCGACACGTGGAAATCGCAACTGAAATCACAAGCAAGGTCCACGTGCTCGACTATTTCGAGGACTATCTGCACCAGGGCTACTATCCTTTCTACAAAGAAGACCCGGAAGGGTTCGAAGAACGGCTGGCCGAGGTTTGTAAACAGGTTATCGAACAGGACATTCCTGCCGTTACGGAAGTGGAGTACGCAACTGTGCAGAAACTGAAGAAGCTTCTATATATCATCGCGGCTCAGGTCCCCTTCATCCCGAAGATGGAGGACATCTATGCCCAATTGGAAGTCAACCGCGAACAGGGACTGAAGTTGATGGATCTGCTGGAAAGGGCGGCTTTGATCGGACAACTCAAGACCAGCGTAAAGGCTGTCAAGAAAATGTCGTCACCCGACAAATTGTTCCTGGACAATCCCAACCTGATGTACGCCCTGTCCAGTTCTCCCGAAATCGGAACGATCAGGGAGACCTTTTTCTACAACCAGTTAAGCCGTGTGTGCAAGGTCAACTATCCGGACAAAGGTGATTTCTTTGTGGATGACCGCTATCTGTTCGAGGTGGGCGGTCCCAAAAAGAGTTTTAATCAGATCAAGGATGTCGATAACAGTTTCCTGGCCATTGACGGCGTAGAGTTTGGCCGCGGTAATAAGATCCCACTCTGGCTGTTCGGTTTCCTGTATTAACGCTATGTGAACTTGCTCTTCGCATAGAAATATCCAAAACCAAAAAAGAGTGCGAGGACGGCAAGGGCTATAACCAATGCCCACATCCAGGCCCTAAAGGAGAGCCAGACGACCTCCTCGATGGATTGATCATCAAGCTGAACGGTGAACGACATCCCTTGGAGTTTTTCCAAGAGTTCCTTCGTATCATCCAACGTCCACTCGACAACCCAGGAGGTCTCGATTATCGAGTTCAGTTGGTCATCCAGATCTTCTGAAGCTTGAATCACCGCAGCGGCAGCATTCTGCCTCTGAGAGGGCTCCGCTCAGGTTGTGAGCTACGGCCACGAGACCGAACTCCACTTCAACCTTGACGTTCGACTTCAGCCTGAAGCGCTTGAAGCCATGGTTGCATTTTATATCCCCGAATACTAGTGATGCGTCAAGCGACGTATTTACGCTTGTAACTTATTAATATATTATATTTTATACCAGTGCTTTAATAACCTCGATTTGAAATCGAGTCCGTAATTTCGCGAGATAAATCCCGCTGATTATGAATGAAGGCAGCTATGTTCTTACCCAGGCATTGAGTCTCTTACCCCGTCAGATCTTCCAGCGACTCGTCAAGAAGTACAATGTGGACTACAGAGTCCGAAACTTCAACTGCACGAACCAACTGAGAAATTTGCTCTATGGCCAATTGACCGCCTGCGAGTCTCTACGCGACATTTGCTTATGTCTCAGCGCATTCCCAGAAAGCCTGTATGGGCTTGGAATAACGGTAGTGGCATCTTGTACGAAAAAACTTGTGGAAGATAAGCCTGATATGTGGACCTACTCTGTAGAAAATCTATTGGACGAAAATGTTATCATCAGCGGGAGTGTTAATGATAATCATTTTTCCATAACTCTATCTCCGAAAGAATCATATACCTATACTCAAGATACAATGAGCGGTTCTATAGAGAATGGAAAAACACCAATCTTTTTAGCAACTTCAATAAAAATAATTGGAGCAGCAGGAACTGTAGAGTATCAGACAGAATCAAGTTTTCAAAAGAAGTGGATAGAGGAAACTGAACATCATTTGGTGTTCAAAATTACTAGTTATCTTTTCCAAACCAATACTTCGTCAGATTTATAAGATTTACACCACGGCGAGAACAGCGTAGAATAATAAGTTCCTTGATCCGTTTGTATTCTTCAGAAAATCAAAAAAAACGATGTAAATAAGTACGTCAAGCACTTTTCCTACATGAACCAGCTCGCAGTCATGATGTTTGGGCAGCTCTTTTATATTCCCCAAAACCTTGGTAAATCCTTTATATCTCCTGAACTTAAAAGTTTCGCTCCCCCTGTGAAAAAGACGATGTCACACACCATGCTGTGTGCATGTTCGGGTCCTGAGCAAAAAAAACAGGTGGCGCGATGGCCACCTGTTTGGATATAGAGAGTCGTGTGATTATTTGAAGTAGAGTTTCAACAGAGAGAACCTGTCACCAGTGATGAGGAGATGCTTCTGGATGAGACCCGCGACAAAATCAGGGTTGGTGGAGAGGGTGACTGCAATTGTGAATGTGCCGTCTCCGTTGTCAGTCAGGTATTCGCTGCCCGGCTGGATGTCATCCGTCCAATTGGCGATCCACCAACCGTCGGTGATGCGGACCTGAGGATCGGTTGCCTCGATGTCGATGTAGAATGTTTCGGTCATCATCTTGTCCCAGATGTCCTGAGGAATCAGGGCGATGGCCTCGTTGTTCTCATCGTTGCCTTCGAGGGCGAAACGGAAGTTTCCGCTCCAGCTGACAGGACCGACTGAACCGTCGTTTTGATAGAAGACTATCTCCTTGGAGCCGGATCCGCCACCTTCAACCCAAACTTCCTCAGCGAAGTAGATTTCCATGAGGGAGAACCTGTCACCGGTAATGAGGAGATGCTTCTGGATGAGACCCGCAACAAAGTCAGGATTGTCGGAGAGGTTGACTGCAATTGTGAATGTACCGTCTCCGTTGTCAGTCAGGTATTCGCTGCCCGGCTGGATGTCATCCGTCCAAT
>CAYFVE010000005.1:40768-58250 GCA_964346605.1 uncultured Muribaculaceae bacterium
TCAGGGCGATGGCCTCGTTGTTCTCATCGTTGCCTTCGAGGGCGAAACGGAAGTTCCCGCTCCAGCTGACAGGACCGACTGAACCGTCGTTCTTGAATATGGATGTCCTGACGGTTTCGAAATGTCCGCCACCCTGAGGAGCAGGCTCGTATGACAGTTCCGGCATTGAAAATTCCCGTCCGTCGAAGGTGAACATTTTTCCTACGAAAGAACCGGTATAGATTTTCTGAGGGATAGAAAGAATGACAGTACTTGTCCCCTTCCGGTAGAAATCCTTATCCTGAAGGAGATAAGGATTTCCGTCCTCATCGAGAAGTTCGACATTGTTGATGAACTCCAGATCCTGACCATAAACGGTAAGCAGTTCCCCGCCCTGGATCGATTCGCCATCCTGCCTTGAGAAACCCGTAACTACTGTCTTTCCAATAGTGAGGAACTGAGTCGATTCCGCTTCGTCATCGGAAGTACGCACGATGATTTTTCCACCTTCGGCGGAGAGACCAGACGGCGCTGTGACCCTGATCATCTCATCGCTGACAATCTCAAAACCCGTGACACTGACGCCATCAGGGAATACGATCTCGCGTACGTTCAAGAAATCGGACCCGCTGATGGTCATCGGCTGTCCTGCAACCACTTTCGTAGGGAAGAACACTTTTATGCCCAGTCCTATGTCTGCCGATCCGCTTTCTTCGATAGGGTTGCACGCCGAAAAGGCACCCATCAAGACAGCCGACAGAACCAATCCAAAATATTTAATTATCTTTTTCATCTTTGAAATCCTTATTATCGATTAGAATACTACCATCCAGGATTCTGGGTGAGATTCGGATTCTTCTTCAACTCGCTCTGAGGAATCGGATAGAAATAGTACTTGTCGTTCCACTGACGGGTAACAGTTGATCTGGTAAGCTGCTGCGAGCCGCTGATTGTCGCAAGTTTTATTGTCTTGAAATACTCAGGACCCTTCTTCCAGCGACGTACATCCCAGAAACGATGATTCTCGAATGCAAGTTCCACAAGACGCTCGCGCTCATAACGCTCCACCCACTCGGCACCGTCTTCCTTGAACTTAGGCATCTGGATGTCAGAACGCCCGCGCAGAACATTGACAGCGTCGTTTGCAGACAAGCCATAGGTGGCGTCATTAGCGCTTCCCGTCGCATTGAACACAGCCTCTGCATAGTCGAGATAGAACTCGCCAAGGCGGAAGAGTATCCAGGTGTGACGGCGGGTAGTCTGGTTGTCGGCGGTAGTTACACACGAGCCATCCACATATTTCCTCAGATAGTAGCTTGTCGGAGTTGCGCCATATTTCGGAGACGCGTTGAAACCTCCTACGAATGTCTCGATTGTGCCCGCCTGCTTACCGTTGGTCGGCCACTGATCGCCATTCTTGACGACAGTGAGAGCGAAGCGCGGATCGAGTCCTTCATAAGGATCGACAGAATTGAGGTCGATGTCGCCAGGATAACGCTTTGCGAAAGTTTCGCCGTTATTCTGATACTCGTACTGATCCACGAAGCTCTGGGTAGGGCAGTTGCCGGAAGCACCGTTTTCAACTCCTACTGGATAGTTCGCCATCTCGAAGGAGTTGCTTTCGCCGCGTCCAAGACCGAAAATCAGTTCCGGATTGAAGAAAGCTTCGTGGCCCCAGAGGGAAGCGTAGGAACTGAGTTTCAAACCCCACGCACCGGCATTGTCAAGAATATACTTACAAGCCTCGGCCGCCTCGGCCCACTTGGCCTTGTCGTTGGATGGATTGAACAGAGGGGATGCCGCATAGAGAAGTGTGCGCGCCTTGAGAGCATAAGCCGCCACCTTGGTAGCGCGGCCGATTTCGGAACCGACTTCCGTAAGATAAGAAACCGGGAGATACGGAGCGATGGCATCAAGCTCATCGATGATGAACTTCGCGATCTTGTCAGCCGGAGTACGCTCAATGTTATTGGCCTGAGCGTTGGTAAGCGTAGTGGTTACAAGCGGAACATCGCCATAAGTCCTGAACAATTCGAAATAGAAGTAAGCCCTGAGGAAACGAAGTTCATACGGGAACAGTTCCATCTGTTGCACCCAAGTGGAATAACTTGGGTTGTACCGCCATTCTGAGATATCAGTCTGTTCGATCTTCTCAAGATACATACAGATGTCGGCGATGGCCGTATAAGACTTTGTCCAAGTGCTGGAGTAAGGATTGGCCGCGCTCCATCCGCCATTAATATAGTTGTTTACCGCACCGGTCTCAAGAGCGTACTGGGCCTCATCGGTTGCTCCCGCAAGGAAGTATGCGCTGTTGGACTCGAACTCATTGTTATAGACCTGCGCGTAAACGTCGAATATCATATTTTTTATACCATTCTCGTAGTATTCGTATGTCCATTCCTCATCACGCGTGTTCTGCTCGGTATAATCAAGGTCGGCACACGAAAGTGGGATGACACAGGCGAGAATAAATATACAGATTTTATCAAGTTTCATAATTCAATCTTTATTAGAATACAACTGAAAGGCCCATAGTGACTGCTTTCATCACAGGGTAGCCTGTGTTGAGGTTCTCTGCGTCCATACCAGGAACATTGTCGAAAGACAGAAGGTTCTGTCCCTGGACGAACAGTTTGGCGTCAGTGACCTTTACACGACCGAGCAAAGATGCCGGAAGCCTGTAGTAAAGTTCGCAGTCGCGCAGCTTGAACCATCTGACGTTGCGGTACCAGATGGTGGAGTTCTGTGCATTGTTGGCGACTCTTGTTGTCGAAAGGCGCGGATACAAAGCATCCCCTCCGGCAATATCGAAGCAATTGTCGTAGTATTCCCTGGAAAGGTTCCTGTTGTCAGAAAGAGCTCCCCAGACACCATCGACAGACAGCAGGTTCTTGGTCTGGCTGGCCGCGCCCTGGAAAGTGGCGTTGATTCCGAATCCCTTGAATTCCATTCCAAGGCTGAAAGCATAGTTCACGGCAGGGAAGGCGTTGCCATATTCCATCGCGACATAGTCATTCTCGTTGATGACTCCATCCTTGTTGACATCCATATACTTGATGTCACCGACTTTGACCTGTCCGAACTGCTGCAAAGGACTGTTGTCGATCTCATCCTGGCTCTGGAAGAAACCGAGGGCAATGAGGCCGCGTGAAGCGTCGGCAGGACCGCCTATGACGGATAGATTAGGGTAGGCAGGGTTTTCAATCCATTCAAGGATTTCACTCTTGACCACGGACACGTTTCCGCCGAAGTTGAGGTTGAAGCCGCTAGAGAATGTCTTGGCATAGCGGAGACCCGCCTCGACGCCATAACTTGCGACACGGCCCTTGTCGTCGTAAGAGGACTGGATACCCACGACGTCAGAATTAAGCGAGCTTGCGCTGACAAGGATATTACGCCTCTGCTGGTAGAACAGGTCCACGGTGAAATCCAGACAGTTCGCTATCCTCACATCAGTTCCGATGTTAGCCTTGTAAGCGGCCTCCTGCTGGAAATCGGTCGTAGGGAACTGTGTAAGGAACGCACCCCAGGAGCTTGCGAAGTTCTGTCCATACCAGAACTGACCGTGAGAGTTGCTCCAGGAAGCCAGCCACAAGCCGTTGGCAGGAACATAATCAGTATGTTGGATACCGCCTGAAAGACGAACCTTTCCGTAATTCAGGAAGCCTGCATCCGGATTGTTTGCATAGATGTAGCCGAGTCCAAGTGTTGGAGAGAAGGCCCATTTTGCAGGGTATGAACGATTGGAACCGTTGGCTGCAAGGACAAGATCTGCCATAAATCTTTCAGCATGATCGAAATGAGTCGCGAGATTCCAGTTCTGGCGATACCAGGTATTGCTCTGGCCATCACGTACCTCGCTCTTCATATTGTAATTGAAGTTCGTGGAGAGATTGTCTCCGTTGTTCAGGCGGGTGGCGTATTTGAGACCGGTGTTGAGCGTACCGATGCGCCACTGGGACTCAACCTGATAGTTGAACACCAGTTTATCCTCAACCGTACCCATCACCATTTCCTGCAGGACATTGCCCGTATCATAATAGTTCCATCCATACTGATAACCCTTTGTACGGTTTTCGATGGTATTGGAAGCATTGTCATAAGACCCACCGGCATAGAATTTCAAACCGTCAAGCAGGAAGTCGAGATCCTGTTCAAGGGTCACGTCGGCCCAGATCTGACGCTGATGTGTCTTGGTGAAGCCGGTTCCCTGAGCCTTTGCGACGAGGTTGTAGTCTCCATAAGTCTGGCTGCCTCCCCAGACCCCGTTCTGCGTCTTTATCGGGAACGCGAGAGCAGGCACCTTGTACAAATGCCACCAGGCATCATTGGAACTCAGGTTCGGGACACCGTTCGTCTCCATAAAGAGAGCGAGGATATTCGTCCTTACCTTAGTTGTCTTTGTGACCTGAAAGTCCACGTTGGTGCGGATGTTGGCCTTTGAATACTTCAACTGGGAATTCCAGTCTCCCTGATCAGGATTCTTATAGAGTCCCTGAGCGTCTGTATAGGCAAGTTGAGAGTAATACTCGACGTTGTCTGAACCGCCGTACATAGAGATGAATGCGTTGGTCTCATTGGCGGTGTTCTTGAAGACCTCGTCCTTCCAGTTCACATCAGGATAAACGAACGGATCGCTGCCGTCGCTGAATTTCTGCAACTCGGACGAAGAATAAGCGACAGCATTCCCATCGTTGACGCGGGCGATGTTCAATGCATTGGCATAGTCGTATGCTCCGACCATCTCGGCAGACTAAGGATCGAACTGGATCTTGCGCGAAGCACCGGCCTTGAAATGGAATCCGCTGTCCTTCTCTCCGCGTTTGGTCTTCACGAGAAGCACACCGTTGATTCCTTCGTGTCCGTAGAGGGCGACGGCGGCAGCGTCCCTGAGGACGGTCACACTCTCCACCTCTTCAACCGTAAGACGGTCTATAGGGCGTTCCAGTCCGTCCACAAGTATGAGGATGTCTCTCTCTCCTGTGGTCTGGACGCCACGGATGTTGAATGAGGCTCCCCTGTTCTCTTCTCCCTTGAAACCGGTGTTCTGCACAGCGGTAAGTCCGAGCTGTTTGCCGTAGAGAGCATCGGCAAGACTGATTGCGGAGGTTCGGCTGAGTTCTTCAGCGGTGATCGTGTAGGTCGCCGCAGTGGTCAGAAATTCCGAACTCTCGATACCATATCCCAAATCCACCTTCTGCGACTTCTTGTCACTGAGGACGATCTGAGCGTTTGCGGTGACAGGCATCGCGCAGAACCCCAATAGGCTGTATATAAGTATATTACGTAATTTCATAATCTTGTAAATTTCTATTTGTTACCAACCAGGGTTCTGGGTAAGACCATATCCCTTCTGCACCTCAATACGTGAAACCGGGTCGAGATACCACTTGTTGGTCCAGTAACCCGGATCCCACCAGCGGCGAGCGCCGACAGTGATCTGCGGCTTCTCGTATTCAAACTTCGGCCAAGGAGTGCCGGGTTGCCAGCGCTGGTCGCCTTCTGTCAGACGGTTGCCGTTCTCATCGAGACGGTAGATTCTGATCTCGTGAAGCGGTTTGGTAAACAGGTCCTGACGCTTGCGGCGTACCATATCATACAGACGGTCACCGCACTCGGCGCCGATCTCGCAGTTGCGTTCGCGGAGGATCTCATTGATGAGGTTCTCCTTGTTGGATGTAAGGTTGAGACTTGGATTCATCTTCTCGATACGGCCCAGACCTACGCGGCTGCGAACAACGTGAAGGTCATCGAGGGCTCCGCCGAAGTCACCTGTCTCAGCGCGGGCCTCAGCACGGATGAGATACATCTCAGCCAGACGGATGTAGGACACGCCGATGAATTCGTCATCCATTTTTCCGGCTCTGTAGTCAAGCATCCACTTGAACTTCCTGTACCCGGAAGCGACGTCGTCGGAACTGTTAGCCGTGAAGTTTCCGGCGTCGTACTCCATGGCGCCGCTGACCCAGGTATCGACGTATGTGAAGCCGCCGTCACTGTAGTCAAATCCGGCAGGCAATGACTGCCTTGGAACCAGCATTGTCTCATACAGACGCGGATCACGGTCTGCGAACATATCGATTCCATCAGGGTTCTTGCCCGGACCGTAGATGTCCATATAAGGGAAATCGCGTTCATCCTGCATACCGAAGCACTCCATAAGCTCGTTGGTAGGGACAGCTCCTCCCTGACGATAGCAGTCAAGGGCAAAACCTCTCCATCCCCATCCCCAGGAGCCACCTGACATAGTCTGGGTAGGATGAGCGTCAAAGAGTTTCTCGTGATGGGTCTCATCGTTGCGGTAGCGGTATGCCCTGCGGAATGCCATACGGTATCCGGCCTCGTCCTGCGTAGCAGGCTGTATCAGCTGATAATAGTCACCATTGGCGGCATTGTCCTGGAAGAAGTCGTTGCAATACTGGAGACAGCGGTTCCAGAGACTCGGGTCTTCCTTGCCGAACCAAACGTGATTGATGTCCGTGAATTCGGTAACCTTGTTAGGGGCGTACTCAAGGTAAGGCGAGGAACTATTGAACAGCGGCGATGCGGCGAACATCCACACCTTGGCGCGGAGGGCGCGTGCGGAGGCGCGGGTGAGGCGGCCTGACCACTGGCCTATGTCGGAATTAGGAATATTCCAGATGAAGCCAGGTTCATCGATGGCCTTCTGGATCAGGGCGTCTATGAATTCAACGGTCTCCATCGCGGTGGCGCGGCCGTCAGTGAAACTTTCACCGACTTCGTATGCCCTGTCCACAAGGCAGAGTCCGCCGAAATTACGGAAAGCGTCGAAATAGCGGCTTGCCATAATTGTATAGGCTTCTCCGCAAAGACGGCTCTTTTCGCTATCGGACATATCCGGTACCTTGTCGATGTTCTCGATAAGCTGCCAGCACTTGCGTACCGTCTCATAGATGGACACGCGTCCGCCGGCGTCAGAGTCAAGGCCGCTCTTTGTCGAATATGAGAACTTGCCCTGAAAGTTGCCGTCTTCCGTGTCCTGGGCGTTTTCAGTCAGCAATCCCGGGTAGTAGCTCTGTCTGGGGCCGCCCCAGGAGACATAGCACTGATAGGAGTCGGAGAGCACGTCGATAGGCGCGCCGTTCATCATATTTCCGGAAGTGTAGGTGCAGTAGAGCTGTCCATAGGCGCTCCAAAGGAAGTTGCGGGTATATTCTGCGCTCGTGAACACCGTGTCGATATTGACATCGACACCCGGAGCTTTCTCAAGGAAATCATCCCCTATCGCGAAACGATCGACGCAGGCCGAAAGCAGCAAAGTAGAAAAGATTCCCAGAAACAATAGATTATATAATTTCTTTTTCATATTCGTTTACGCATTAGAAGTTAAGCTGTGCACCAATGTTGAAGACTCGTGTCATCGGGTAGCGCACACCGAAGTCAAGTCCGGAACCGGGAGCCTCCGGGTCATTTCCATCGAATCTGGAGAAAGTCAGCAGATTCTGTCCTGAAAGATAGAAGCGGATATAATTGAAGAACTGCATATTCTTCGGCTTGTTGATGGTGTAGCCGATTTCGACATTCTTGAGACGGATGTATCTTGAGTCGATCAGCCAGGCTCTTGAGTCGCGGTTGTTATGGACTCTGTTTTCGAATGAGATGCGAGGCAGGATGGCATCAGGATTATCCTCTGTCCAGGAATTGTCCGCAACCCATTGCGTAAGAGCAGAAGTGTTTGTAGAACCGAACTGGTCGCGGAAATATCCGTTCAGAGAACGGTTCACGTGATCCGCGCCGATCCACAGCATAGAGAAATCAAGCCCCTTCCAATGCAGGGCGGTGTTCAATGAATATGTGATCTCCGGTGTGCTGGTGTAACCAAGCGGCTTCTGGTCGTTCTGGTCGATGATGCCGTCGTCATTCAGGTCAACATAGACACAGTCGCCATATTTGAGTTCGATATTCTGGTCCGGCATCGCTACGCCGTACTTTTCCATATAGCGTTCCTCTGTGCCAGGCTGATAGAATTCGAACAGATCATAGCCGAACGGCTGGCCGACCGGAAGGCCGGTGTGCTTAAGGTATTCGTACATAGGCTCAACTTCCAGCATCTCAACAACCCTGTTCCTTGCAAAAGAGAAGTTCGGAGAGATGGAGTAGCGGAAATCGCCTATCCTGTCTTCCCAGTTCAACGTGATCTCATAACCGCGGTTCTTGACCCGGCCTTCATTCACGTAACTGGCAGGCAGCGAAGTGACTGCCGGCAAAGTGGAGGCGTTGGACACTAGAATGCCCTTGCGGTCCTCCCAGAAGAAATCCACATAAGCGTTGAGGCGGTCCCTCAGGAATGCGGCGTCAACACCGACATTTATCTTGCGAGCCGTTTCCCAGGTAACGTTAGGGTTGCCGGATGTAAGTTCCTTGACAGCCTGCAGCCAGTTGCCGCTGGTACCGAAGTTGGCTCCACGATTCTGCGGATTCACAGTCATCGAGCCGGTATAGAACTGCCAGGCGCCCGGGAGATAGAGGAAACGCGCGCCGTTGGTGTTGTCGTTTCCGACCAGACCCCAGGAACCGCGGAGTTTCAAATAACCTACATATTTCTTAAGAGGCTCCCACCATTTTTCACTTGATGGAATCCAACCCAGAGAGACTGAAGGGAATAAGCCGTATCGCTTGCCTGGAGCGAAATTCTCCGAGCCGTTGTAGCCGATGTTGAAATCAAGAAGATACTTTGTGTCATAGTCGTATGTGACTCGTCCCACCAGGCCGACATAGCCTTTAGGGATGGACTGGTACAGACTGCCGGACGAATCCCAAGGATAATAGGTCTTGCTCTGGTTGTAGAGAAGCAATGCACCCAAATTGTGGCTGCCGAACCTGCGTGCATAGTTGAAGCTCGCCTCCGTGTACCAGTTGCGGCTTCCCCATCTGCTCTCGCTGTAAGGTGTCGGCCAGGTCACGCCCTGCTTGCGAAGGACTTCCTCGCCGTCCACTATCGTGGCGATGTAGGTGACACCGGTTCCATAACCGTTCTCACGGTTCTTCTGGGCGGTATATTCAGAGTTGTAGGACGCTTTGACTTTGAAATCAAGGCCTTCGGTGAGGAATCCTAGATCAAGCTTGTACTGCACGTCGAAGTTGAGGACGTTGGTACTCTCATTCACATAACCGAGGTCATAGTAGTTTGAAAGAGCGTCGCGGTCGAAAGGACCTACGAGATTGGCGTCAGAAACGATGTGACGTCCCTGCTCGTCGATTCCGCTTCCGGCATAAGGAGTGGCTCCCTGCAGATAGCGGAAGAGGAATCCTTCACCGCCTCCCATAGTGTTCCTGTCCTGCATACGGCCACCAAGTGTCAGCGACAGCTGGCTGCGGCTGGAAACATCTATATCGAGGTTCGCGCGATAATTCAAACGCTGGTAATCGAAGGTCTCGTTCTTGTTGTTCGAGAAAGTCTTGAACAGGGAGTTCTGGTTCAGGAAACCGGCCGATACGAAATAGCGCACATTTTCCGTACCACCATTGACATTGACATTGGCCTGCTCCTGCCAGGCTGAATCATTCATTATATATTTGATCCAGTCCATATTCGGGAAGGTGCGAGGCATATCACCGGTGCGGAAATGCTCCATTACGCTCTGGCTGAACCTGATGCCGTTATCGGCGTAAGGAGTGTAGTCGGAGATGTTGACAGTACCCGGCCACTCGCTCATAGGAAGAGCATCGGTAATTGCGGTATAGTTCCACATCTGGCCGTAGGTGTATGAGTCGGTGAATTCCACAAACTTTGAAATCGTCTGCAAGGCAGCGCTGGCAGAAGCGGTGACAGAGGCTTTCCCTGTCGTACCGCGCTTGGTGGTGACAAGGATGACGCCGTTGGCTCCGCGTACACCGAAAACAGCCGTGGCGGAGGCATCCTTAAGGACAGAGATGCTCTCGATTTCGTTGGCGTCCAACTGTGAGAAGGAACGCTCGACGCCATCTACAAGCACGAGAGGCTCCGCGCTGTTCAATGAGCCGACACCGCGGATCCGGATGACCGGTTCATCATCGCCAGGCATACCTGAAGCCTGAACCGCCGAAACGCCAGGTAGGTTTCCCTGAAGGGCGTTGGCTACGTTGGCCACAGGAGCCTTCAAAAGTCCTTCGCCGCTTACCTGAGACACCGATCCGGTGATGGTTACCTTCTTTTGCTGACCATAAGCGACGACAACGGCCTCATCAAGTGCTTTTGAATCCGGCTCCATCGTGATGGTGATTCTCTGACCGGTAACCTGAACCTCTTGCGTTAAGTATCCTATACAGGAAAACTCGAGAGTGGCGCCAAGAGGAACGGACGGGAGAACGAAGTTTCCTTCTACATCGGTGATTGTTCCGGTTCCGGTCCCTTTAATGACCACTCCGGCTCCAATCAACCCTTCTCCTTGCTCATCCAGGACCTTGCCTTCAACGCTCTGATTCTGGGCGAAAAGATGTCCGGGCATCAGGAGCAAAAGCGCCAAAAATCCGAACAAGTGAGATTTTTTTCTCTTTTTCATCATAATTACGGTTAATTTAGTATGGTTCTGACGAACCTGCATTATATTAAATGTCAAAACACATTTTACCCACTCCGGAACTTATACCGGACACATAAGTGATTGCATAAATCCTATTTTAAAACACTAATTCGTCTATGACAAAATATTGGCTTGTGGTTGCGATAACAAAATTAGGTTGTTCGGCTTCCGCAAACAAGTATGTTTTTGTCAAATATTGCATATTATTTGGTGAAGCAATGACTTTCTACCCTTTGTAGAAATAGCAAATACGGCCGAATCCACCAAGAGATACGGTATATGTGATTTCGCATACGTGGAATCATCCTTTGAAAATGATACTTTTTTTCACTTACTTTGCAGTATGCAAAAAAATGTTGCTACAATATAAAAAAATGTATTCTTATGAAAAATCACATCTTCATATTTACCATAATAGCACTCCTGCTGTCCTCCTGCGGGGGTTCCGTCGAGACGCATCAGGCTGAGGCTGAAGCTCCTCTGCTCGTTTCCACCTCGCCGGAAGAAGGTTCCGGAGGATTCACAGCAGCGTCATTGTCAGTCATTTTCACATACGACCAGATCATAAAATGCACCATAGAGGCCAGACAAGGGATCAGCGTGGACGGCGGAGCCTACGTGGCCAAGGTCGATGCGGAAGGGAAGGAACTGACTGTGTCCCTGACCGGACTGTCACGGGGAGGCAGTTATACGCTTTATCTTCCGGAGGGCACGGTCCAGGGATTCAAGAAGAATCAGAAGGGCTCAGCCGCCGTCAGGTTCCATTTTTCCACCAAAGAAAAAGATCCGGGACCGCAGGATCCCGGCATCGACCCGCAAGACTGGGAGGACGCAGCGACAGCCGTCGTGAATATGGGCGTGGGCTGGAATCTGGGGAATACCCTGGAAGCAAACAGCGGTGCGGTTGACAATATGTGGATCGAGGCTTTCACCGACAGGACTACAAATGACTATGAGACAGCCTGGGGGCAGCCCACAGCCACCCGTGAACTCATACGTATGTTCAAGGAGGCCGGTTTCAACGCCATCCGCGTCCCTGTCTCCTGGTATCCGCACATGGGTACCGTCAACGTGAGCATAAAGGACAACAAGGGCTATTGGAATATGTCCACCTGGACAGGATGAAAGAGGTAGTGGACTATGTCATCGACGAGGGAATGTACTGCATCCTGAATGTCCATCACGACACCGGAGAGGCAAGTACAGCATGGCTCAGGGCGGATCCTGCGGTTTACGCTTCGGTCAGGGAGCGCTATTGCGCCCTGTGGCGGCAGATAGCCGCCGAGTTTGAGCCTTACGGCCAGAGGCTGTTGTTCGAATCCTTCAATGAGATGCTGGACATCAGGGGGACGTGGAACTATTCCACGGAAGCCGCCCACGAGACCATCAACCAGTACAACGCAGACTTCGTCGCGACCGTCCGGGAAACCGGAGGAAACAACACCTTCAGGAACCTTATCCTCAACACATACGCCGCCAGCCCGGCTCCGGAGTCGCTCCGTTCCTTCAGGCTTCCGGAAGACATTGCGGAAGGCCGCCTTATGGTTGAAGTGCACAGTTACGCACCGTATCTCTTCGCCTTCGACCAAAGCGGAAACAATAAGCAGTACGAGAAAACCGTCTTTGACGAATACTGCGAGGCGGAAGTGAGAAAGGCCGTGGAAGATATGAACACCTATCTGGTGAGCAAAGGCATTCCTTGCGTCCTAGATGAATACGGATGCACCGCAAGCAGGAGCGAGACGGAAATGGCCAGGCAGGCGGCCTGCTATGTCTCCGCCGCCACACAATACAACATCCCTTGTTTCTATTGGATGGCGCTGAGCGACGGCGAGGACCGCACCGTCCCGAAATGGACGAAGCCTGTGCTCAAGGACGCTATAATGAAGGCGTATCTGGACAACAGAAACAATTGAGGCACTCACTGATCCGACGATTATCTTCTATTCCGCGGTATTGCGGCCACAGAGTTTTTTTTGTAATTTTGTGGCAACGATAACTAACAACTACTGCGAAATGAAGAAAATCCTTTTACTCATCCTCTGCACCGCCGCTGTCCTTAGCGGTTGCTCAGCCTCGAAGACAACCACATCGAGTGTCGCGCAGGCGGCCAGTCAGAAGCCTGTCCAACTGATTCTGGACTCAGACTTCGGAAGTTCCACCGACGATCTCTTCGCCCTGATGATGATCCACAATTACATCAATGAAGGGCTTGTTGACCTGAAGGGCATAGTCGTTGACCGCGAAGGCGAGAAGAACGCTGAACTTGTCGACATCTTCAACACCTACTACGGACACCCCGGCATTCCGATCGGCCTGGAACGTAACGGCGTCAAGAATCCCCGCTGCTTCATCCCTTACAATGGAATATGCGACCTCAAGGACGAGCAGGGCAAACCCCTTTTCAAGCGCACCATGGATCCGGGCAGTTTGCCGGACGGCTACAAGCTCTACAGGAAACTGCTCAGCCAGGCGGATGACAAATCCATCGTGATCGTGGCCATCGGCTTCGTCACCACCCTTTCCGAACTCTTCCTCTCCCCTGCTGACGAGTATTCAGACCTGAGCGGAATCGACCTGTTCGCTCAGAAAGTGAAGTCCGTTTACATCCAGTCAGGACGCTTCGAGAGCGGAGACAGCCTGAGCGGCTACAATATGCGGGCGGCCTCAAGGCAGTCAGCCATCTTCTACAGTATGCTTCCCAAGAATGTGGACATAGTAATGTCCCCGAGCAACATCGGAGATATGATGGACTACGCCCCGAAGGATGTCCTGGTGGACCTTTCCTACACCGACCTCAACCCGATCAAATCCGTCTATACCAACTACACCTGCGACACCGGACAGCGGATGTGGGACACCAACTGTCTTGGTAATGCGGACCTCCGGGACGATGAGTACAATCTCTCGCCTCGCGGATGGGTTACATTCATCGACAAGGGCGACGAATCCCTGATGCTGTTCAAGGAAGATCCCGATGGAAACGCCCGATACCAGATGCCGGGCGACACCTATCAGGCGGAAGAGAAACTTATGGACATCCGACGTCACACCAGAATCAACAACTATCCTTCACAGTACACAATAGAAGCGCCTCAGCCTCAGCACATCAGGAGCGCCGCAGCGGAATGGGCGAAGCCAAGGATGAACCAGCTGGTCGACAAATATCTCGGCACGGCAGGCAATACCTTGGACCCTGACGAAGTCAGGATGCTTTTCCGCCCTCTCGGATACACCGGACCGAATGCCGCCGATTTCAGCGAAGCTGAGGAACTGGTAGTTGACGCCATCTTCGACAGGATGGTCCAGAAGGCTCTAAGATCCGGAAAGAACGACATAGTCATCGTCACCGGACCTCCGGCTTCCGGAAAGAGCACGGCTGTAAAAAGCCTCAACCTCAAGAAGGCCGGCCTGATCTTCGACGCCAACCTCACTGAAGGAGACAAGCTTGAGAATGTCATCAGGAAGGCAAAGGCGGCCGGTATGGGCAGCATCACCCTCGTACCTGTCTATAACGACGTCCTGACCTGCTACAAGAATTGCATCAACCGGGGCAACACGACCTGGAGATACACCCCGATGGATTACCTCCTCGACTGCTTCAATTCAAGCGTAGGCAAGCTTGAAAAGATCCACACGGCCTTCCCGGACGTTAAAATCCTCCCTGTTGACTGCAGGAACAACCAAGGCGTCACGAGAGTCAGCCTCGAGGACGCTATGGGATGGGACTATAAGGTCTCAGAAGGAGAAATCGGACAACTCTTTTCCTATGTCTTCGAACTTCTGGACAATGGCCAGATCGAAGCCAATTCGATCGCCACAGCCGTGGGGGACATCCTGTCCATCAGCACATCCGACGAAGGCAACATCGCGATGGCCGGCAAGATCCAACGGAAGATTGACGAGATAATGCAGGAATACAAGATGCGTTAAGGCATCGCTTCAGCTTGGCTGAAACGCCCTTCAGGAGCTGCGAGGTGACGTTGCATAATGGCTGTCAAATCCCTGTCGAAGTTGCAGCGCACCTCGCTCTTTCCACCGAGGTACATAACCGCTCCCTCGGAAGATGTGTACGGCCTCCAGTCAAGTCCCTCGACTTCCGGTTTCCCCGTCTTTGCGAAACTGACCCAGGCGCGGCTCATCATATCAGCTACCGCCTCGACTTCAGGCGTCATCTCTCCGACTATTCCCGGAGCCTCCTCCGGCGTATGGAAGACCATCGGGAGTTCGAACCCGTGGCAGGCGCCGGCAGCGCCGTCCCTCACCGGACTCTTCCAGGCATAGATGTAGGAAAAGACAGGAGCAGTGTTCTCGTCCGCCCTGGCATCGGTCGTAGGGAGAGTGAAAGGACGGAAGGTCCTGTCAACTGAAAGCATATCCGCAGGGGTGTCATATTCGGGATAAGCCTTTGAGAAAGCTTCGATGTAGGCGTCGGTCTGGTCGCCATAGCGTTCGTAGAGGATCGCCATTGCCTCCTCGAGAGATGGCTTCTCCTTGTAGTAGGTGCGCTCCAGCTCGTTGAAGGTCGTTCCAATGATGATCGGAATGTCCGCCGAGCAGGAAGCGAAAGATGGCTGGAACGGCTGCTGTAGCAGAATCTTTCCATCTACGGTCGGAGCAAAGCCCCAGGAATACGCGTACCCACGCGGCCTTTCGCCTGAAACCTCATTTATGGCTTCGTGGCCTGCCTTGTACAGTTCCGGATAAGGAATCTCTGCCAGCTTGTCAAGCTCGTCCGAAGTCAGGCCGAGCTTCTTCAGCATCAAATCGGCGTAAGAGCGCGTTACGCTGGATGAATTGAGGTTCAGGAGGGTTCCGCTCATGATGATCGCCTTGTGGAAGAGGCCCTTGGCCGATGGCATACATAGCAGCGTTCCGACCTTTCCTCCTCCGCCGGATTCGCCGAAGACCGTAACATTGTCAGGGTCTCCTCCGAAATTGGAAATATTATCCCTGACCCACTCCAGGGCCACGACGATGTCCATCATCCCGACGTTCCCTGAATATTCATACTTCTCTCCGTAGGCCGAGAGATCCAGAAAGCCCATTATGTCCAGCCTGTGGTTGACGCTGACCAGGACCACATCCTGCTTCGCAAGACCGGTCCCGCTGTCGCTCGGCCCGGCATAACCGGCGCCTGAAGCGAAACCTCCACCGTGGAGCCAGACCATCACAGGTTTTTTCCCGCTTGTACTCTTCGTCCAGACGTTAAGCCTCGTGCCTCCATCCTCAGACACCTTCAAAGAATCGTAGTCTTCCGGATTCCGGCCTCTGTACTGCATCGTCGCAGGAGGGAAGGTGTTGCAATCCAGAATCCCTGTCCAAGGATCGGGCTTCCGAGCCGGCATAAACCTTTCATATCGGCAGTAAGGGATGTTCGTGAAGGCAAGGACTCCCCTGTCTTCATAGCCTCTGATCATTCCGGCTTCGGTTTTGACGACCAATCCGTCCGCAGCCTTGTCTGCACAGGAATTCAACGCCGTAAGGATGGCGAAAAAAGCGAAAAATACACGTTTCATAATTGTTCCGTTGTCTTGAACAAAGATATTAAATCCGAAAGAAAATAACTAACTTTGCCTTGATTGCGCTAAGATATTAATTGATTTATGATTGACAGAATGCAAGGTCTTCCTGAAAAAAGGAAGGTGTCTGAAGAGGACAGGAAGTATATGGAGATGGCGATTGAACTGTCTTCCGGGAACATCGACAACGGCGGCGGCCCGTTCGGCGCTGTCATTGTCAAGGACGGAGAAATCATCGCCACCGGGTGCAACAGGGTGACTGCGAACAACGACCCTACCGCCCATGCGGAAGTCTCCGCAATCCGAAGCGCCTGCTCCAAGCTTGGAACATTCCAGCTTGACGGATGCACAATCTACAGTTCCTGCGAACCTTGCCCGATGTGCCTCAGCGCCATCTATTGGGCAGGAATCTCCCGCCTATGCTACGCCAACACAAAAAAGGATGCGGCGGAGATCAACTTTGACGACTCCTTCATCTACGACCAGCTGGACCTCCCTTACGACCAGCGCTCCATCCACTGCGAGCACTTTATGAGGAGGCAGGCACTTGCAGCCTTCAGAAAGTGGTCTGAAAAGGAAGATAAAATCGAGTATTAGAGTAAAAATTCCGTCGCGTTTTTCCATTTTTGGCACGGAAATGGTATTAACGCTAATCGACATAAATATTTTTACTCATAAACCAAAAACTGACTCAATAGTTATTTCATAAGTATTGAATATAAAGGAGGCCAATCGTGAGATTCACCTCCTTTTGTATTTAATCACCTTTAAGCAGTGTTCAGCCAAACGGATTTAAGGATTCTTTGTATCTTTACTGAGTATGGAAAAAATCATCACGGCAGCTATTCTTCTTGTGGTCTCCTGCTTTTCATCGGGGCAGGGGCGCTGCAGGGTAAAGGATGAAGTAACAGACAGGGAAAAGCGCATACTGACGGACAGCGTGGTGCTGGGTGACGAGAGGTTCGGAGAGTATCTTCCGGAACTGATGGGAAAGAGAGTGGCGGTGTTCAGCAACCAGACAGGCATAGTAGGTAATATTGTAACGGGATCCAAACTTGCTGAAGATGTGGCGAGGAACGGTGTCACCGACGCCAACAGTCTGATTCCTTTCCTGGAACCGGAGTCAAGCCAACAAAACGTCCGGAATCAAAGCCTGCTGGATCAGGCTCAAAAAAGCGGAACGATAGAGTACGGTCCACATCTGGTGGATATGCTGATTGAGATGGGGATTGACGTCACTGTGATCTTCTCTCCGGAACACGGATTCAGGGGCGAAGCGGATGCAGGCGAAGCGGTGGGCAGCGGAGTGGACAAAAAGACAGGCGTAGAAATCCTCTCCCTTTATGATAAGGGGAAGTCCCCCACCGGCGAAGTGGCTATGAAGAAGTTCGACATCCTCCTCGTAGATATTCAGGACGTAGGACTAAGGTACTACACCTACTACATTTCCATGCC
>CAYFVE010000006.1:0-53621 GCA_964346605.1 uncultured Muribaculaceae bacterium
CCGCTTCTGGATGCGATCGTGGATAAGATTCCGGCTCCGAAAGGAGATCCTGACGCCCCGCTTCAAGCCCTTATCTTCGATTCCGTTTTCAATCCGTTCCGCGGAATCATCGCCTACTTCAAAGTCCTTAACGGAAGCATCGCAAAAGGGGACAAGGTCAAATTTTTTGCGACCGGGATGGAATATGAGGCAGAGGAAATCGGTGTGCTGAAGATGAAACTCTGCCCGACCGACAGGGTGGAAACAGGAGACGTAGGCTATATCATTTCAGGTATCAAGCGTGCCGTCGAGGTGAAGGTCGGTGACACTATAACCCACTCCGAGCATCCCTGCTCCAAAGCAATCGCGGGATTCGAGGAGGTCAAGCCTATGGTTTTCGCCGGATTGTACCCGGTCCAGGCGGACAAGTTCGAGGAACTGCGCGCCACTCTGGAGAAGTTCCAGCTGAACGACGCTTCGTTTGTCTATGAGCCGGAGTCCTCGCTCGCCCTGGGGTTCGGTTTCCGATGCGGTTTCCTGGGCCTCCTGCATCTTGAGATCGTGCAGGAGCGTCTCTTCCGGGAATTCAATATGGATGTAATCACGACTGTTCCGAACGTGTCCTATAAGGTCTATACCACTCAAGGGGAGGTGATCGATGTCCATAATCCCTCCGGCCTTCCGGCCCCGACTCTGATAGACCATATCGAGGAACCATACATCAGGGCCCAGATCATTTCCAAGGCGGATTTCTTCGGTCCGATAATGAAACTGTGCATGGAGAAGCGAGGCACTCTCGTCGGCCAGCACTACATCACGTCGGATCGTGTGGAACTGACTTATGATATGCCGCTTTCCGAGATCGTGTTCGACTTCTACGACAAATTGAAGTCGATTTCAAAAGGTTATGCCTCATTTGACTACCACGTGACGGAATTCCGTTCGGCAAGGCTTGTCAAACTCGACATCCTCCTCAACGGAGATCCCGCGGACGCGCTTTCGAGTCTTATCCACGAGGATCACGCCTATGACTTCGGCCGGAAGATGTGCCTGAAACTCAAGGAGTTGATTCCAAGACAGCAGTTCGACATAGCGGTCCAGGCCGCGATCGGTGCGAAGATCATCGCCCGCGAGACGGTACGCCAGGTTCGCAAGGATGTGACGGCCAAGTGCTATGGAGGGGCTGTCCCCCGAAAGCGGAAACTCTTGGAAAAACAGAAGGAAGGAAAGACGAGGATGCGGCAGATCGGTACCATCCAAGTGCCTCAGAGCGCCTTTATGGCCGTCTTGAAACTGGATTCTTAACGAATATGCAGAAAGTCGCGATCCTAATAACCATCCTTGAAGGAGATAACCGGAATTCCGGTTGTCTTGAAGAGTGCCAGAAGCAGACCGATGCCATCGCGGCGGAGGGGAAGTATTCATTTTCGATATTCCTCAACGACGGTGGCAGCGAAGGATGCCAGGCTGTTTGGGAGAAGGCGGCGAAGGAGGGCTTCGACTTGTATTTATGGATGGACTTCGATCTTCGCCTGAGCGAGAACGCTCTTTCTGTTTTCCTTGAGAATTCAGTGTTCCTGCGCCATAAAGCCATCATCACCGGCACTGTGGCGGCTCCTGACAAGTCCCTTCTTTTCGGAGGCCGCTCGCGTCACGGAAGGTTGATCGAGCCTGATCCGACGATCCCGATTCCCTGCCATCTTTACGATCTTTCTTTGACTCTGATACCCAGTTATGTCTTCGAGCATATCGACAATCCTTCCAACGTGTTCCGCCAGAGCCTGCTGGACTACGGCTGCGGCGCCAAGGTAGCCAGGGCGGGGATCGCAAGAGTGGTCGCTCCCGGTGTCCTTGCCTGGACTCCCCGTAAGACGGAGATTCCCGAGTGGAGGAATCCTGAAATCCCATACAGGGGAAGAATACGCTCATTCATCAAGTCCGGCAACCGCGGTATAATGCGTGTCCTCCATTCCGTTTTCAGATAATATTTCGTAACTTTACGAAATACACTGAATCTAATATGGCAGGAAAACGACTGATAGAGAAGAGATATCTCTTCATCTTCACCCTCATCACATCTCTTTTCGCACTCTGGGGATTTGCAAACGACATCACAAATCCTATGGTGGCGGCATTCCAGACGGTTATGGAGCTTTCCGCAGCTAAGGCTTCTCTTGTCCAGTTCGCCTTCTACGGCGGCTACGCCACGATGGCGATTCCCGCGGCCCTGTTCATCCGCAGGTTCAGTTACAAGAGCGGAATCCTTCTCGGACTCGCCCTATATGCTGCCGGAGCCTTCCTTTTCATCCCGGCCGCCCGCTTCCAGCAATTCTCATTTTTCTGCATATCCCTTTATGTCCTCACATTCGGACTCGCATTCCTGGAGACCACAGCCAATCCGTTCATCTTGTCTCTCGGCGCGAAAGACTCTGCGACAAGGCGTCTAAATCTGGCGCAGTCGTTCAATCCGATGGGTTCCCTGGTCGGAATGAGCGTGGCTTCATTCATTGTCCTTCCGCAGCTCATCTCGGACAGGAGGGACGCGATGGGAGAAATAGTATTCCCGACTCTTTCAGAGTCTGAAAAGGCCGGTATCAGGCTTCACGACCTGGATGTGATCAGGAATCCTTATGTGATGCTTGGTGTCGTCGTGCTCCTCGTCTTTGTCGTGATAGCTCTGACAAAGGTCCCTTCGACGGATGCGAGGACGGACAACCACGGCGGTGTAGGACAGTCTCTAAGGAATCTTTGGCGCAACAGGGTGTTCAGGGAAGGTGTCCTGGCGCAGATGTTCTATGTCGCCGCTCAGATAATGGTATGGACCTTCATTATCCAGTATGCGGACAATCTTGGAATCAACAAGGCTTCCGCGCAGATGTACAACATCGTCGCGATGGTATTCTTCCTTTGCGGAAGATTCATAGCCACAGGACTGATGAAATATGTCAATGCAAGCCGACTTCTGGGGATTTTCGCCATCGGCGCCGCTTTCTGCACTGCAGGAGCGATCTGCATCGTTGGGATGGCCGGTCTCTATTGCCTGATGGGCATCAGCGCCTTTATGTCCCTTATGTTCCCGACAATCTACGGGATAGCCCTTGAAAATGTGGACAGCGGGGACGCGAGCCTGGGGGCGGCCTTCCTTGTGGAGGCTATCGTGGGAGGAGCCATTATGCCTCCTCTCCAGGGGGCGGTCATCGACAGGGGTGAGATACTCGGCCATCCTGCGGTGAATGTGTCTTTCGTCCTTCCGCTTGTCTGCTTCCTGCTGATTCTGGCATATTCGGTCAGAACTCGGAAGGCCGGGTCCTCACAGACTGCTGATGATCTGGAGACAGAAAACTAGAAGCCCGATTGCCTGGTCGTTCAGGTTGACCAGGAACTGGGGACATATTCCTGAAACCGAAAGCACGATAGTGGCTGTCGAAAGGACCATAATCGCGCTTGTCAGCGGAAGGGCGATCAGATTCGTGATAAGGAAATATTTCGGGAAGGTGTGGAAGCGGTACCACGCAAGTGGAGAGGTGAAAAGTTGGCAGGAGATGGACATCGCCGCGGCATTCCAGATGCGCTTTATAGGATCCACGCGGTTCCAGAATACGCTTCCGGAATCAGGATAGAGCTTTTTAAGGCGGGGATAGACAAGGATTATTCCTGCTACGGCGAGGTAGGAGAGCTGGAAACCTGGTGAATGGATGATTCCCGGACTGACAGCAAGCTGGACCGTCAGGGCGGCCATAAAAATCCGGGCCGGTTCGCGCTCCCTTCCCTGCATTTTCGCAATTTCGTTTAGAAGGATGAACAGGAACGCCCTTACAATCGAGGGGGAGGCCCCTGTCATCAGTGTGTAGAATCCCGATACGGCAAGGATGAATACGGATTTCGCTTTTCTAGCCCCTGGACTGTTCCCGAGAGGGGTGAGCGCTCTTGTCAGCATAAGATAGATGATTCCCAGATGCAGACCCGAAAGAGCGAGTATGTGCGATGCGCCGCTGCTTCTGAATATCCCTTCGGTTTCTCTGCCCAGTTCGCTTCTGTCGCCTGTAAGAAGTGCTTTGACCAAAGGAGCTGTGGTCTCTGCCGGATAGGGGATAGCGTCGATGGTTGTCCTCAATTTCCCGATGCACGAAGCCGCCAGTCTGCTGAGCGGCCCTTCCGGAGAAGGAATCCCGGAGGCAAGGGCTGAATTCAATGAGCAGAAGATGCCTGCAAGAAGGAATACTCCCGCGAATGCCAAACGTGCCTTTGCATCAGAAGTCCTGCGGTCGAACACTATCGCGGCAGTGATGACGGAGCCGGCAAGGAGCAGGGAGGTAACGGATGGGATGACAGGGTGCAGGAAGAGGGTGGGGGAACACATCGCAGTTCCCGCTGCGACGCCTGCCGCAAACGGAACGGTTATCCCTGCAATGTCTCTCGCCTCAGCCATTCCCATTCTCTTATTTTTGGTAAAAATAGTTATTAATTTCGTATCTTTGCAGTCTCTATAAAACAGTTATCTAAAATAATGATTATTCTTGTTATCAATTGCGGCAGTTCTTCAATCAAGTACCAACTTCTTGATATGAGGAATGACGATGTCTATGATCTTCTTGCTAAAGGTATAGTTGAAAAGATAGGCCTTGAAACGGGGCGTCTCCAGCACACTCCGGCAGGCAGGGAGAAGGTCGTGAAGGATCTTCCCATTCCTGACCACAAAATAGGTATGCAGCTCGTTCTTGAAGCACTTATCGATAAGGAGTCCGGGGTCTTGAAATCATTCGATGACATCGAGGCGATAGGCCACAGGATCGTTCAGGGCGCAGACTTTTTCTCCAGCAGCGCCATCGTGGATGACGATGTCCTGAAGAAGATAGAGTTCTGCTGCGACTTCGCGCCGCTTCACAATCCTGCCCACCTGCTGGGAATCAAGGCTTGTCAGGAAGTTCTTCCAAACGTTCCCCAGGTTGTCACGTTCGACACCGCTTTCCATCAGACGATGCCGTCGTACGCTTATATGTACGGTCTTCCGTACGAGTACTATGACAAGTACCACATCCGTCGTTACGGTGCGCACGGGACGAGCCATCAGTTCGTGGCTGGCAAGGGCGCCGGGATGGTAGGGCTGGATCTGAACAATTCAAGGATCATCACCTGTCACATCGGCAACGGAAGTTCGATCACCGCCATCGTAAACGGCAAGTCAATTGACACGACGATGGGTCTGACGCCTCTTGAGGGCCTGATTATGGGTACCCGCTGCGGAGATGTCGATCCTAATGCGATACTCTATATAATGAAGAAGGAGAAACTCGATCCGGACCAGATGTACGATGTCGTCAACAAGAAGAGCGGATTCCTCGGAGTCTCGCAGAAGACATCGGATGCCCGTGAACTGGATGAGCTCGCGAACGGGGGATACGCACAGGCCAAACTTGTCCTCAAGATGCTCACCTTCCAGATGATCAAGTACATAGGAGCCTTCGTGGCTGAAATGAACGGGGTTGACGCAATCTTCTTTACCGGAGGTATCGGAGAGCACAACAGCCGCCTGCGCCGCAGGGTTTGCGAGAATTTCTCATATCTCGGACTCGAGTTCGACTACGAGGCCAACACTGCCTGGGGAACAGACACAGTGATATCCCTTCCTGAATCCAAGGTGAAGGTCGCTCTGGTTACAACCGACGAGGAACTGGTGATTGCACGCGACACTATGCACCTTGTCCAGAGCATTGAAGAATAACATAAAATCCACATAAGATGATTACAAAGTTTACAGACGTTTTTGCGGAACTCAAGGAGAAAGGGATCTGCAAAAGATTGGTCGCAGCCTGGGCTGTTGACGAACACACTATCGAGGCCTCCAGCAATGCGGTGGATCTCGGTTTCGTCAAGGCAGTCCTTGTGGGCGACGCGAACCTGATAAAGGAAGTCTGCGCAAAAAAAGGCATCGACGCCGCAAAGTTTGAGATCGTAGATGAACCTGTCGAGCTTAAGGCTGTCGCAAGGGCGGTCCAGATTGTCCACGACAGACAAGGCGATGTCCTGATGAAAGGACTTTGCTCCACTGACAAGTTCCTTCGCGCCATCCTGAACAAGGAGTACGGCCTTCTTCCTCCAAAGGGCCTCCTCAGCCACGTAGGTGTGATTGAGACTCCTGGTTATCATAAACTTATCTTCCTTACGGATATGGCTGTCATCCCTCTCCCTGACTTCCGTCAGAAGGTGAAGATCACCGGTTTCATCGCCGACGTAGCAAGATCATTCGGCATTGCCAAGCCGAAGGTGGCGTTCATCGCCGCTTCAGAGCAGATGCTCGATTCGATGCCTGCCTGTGTTGACGCTGCCGCTCTTTCAAAGATGTGCGACAGAGGCCAGATCAAGGATGTCATCGGCGACGGCCCACTCGCTCTCGACGTGGCTATCGATCAGGAGTCTGTGGAGATCAAGAAACTCGTCAGCCCTGTAGCAGGTGACGCCGACTGTCTCGTTTTCCCTAACATCGAGTCGGCCAATGTCTTCTGGAAATCCAATTCCAAACTTGCGACAGGGGTCAAGCAGGCCGGAATGCTGGTCGGCACAATGGCTCCTTGCATCCTTGCAAGCCGCGCGGACACGGCGGACACAAAACTCAACTCGATCGCTGAGGCTGTGATGTTCGTCAACCGATAGATCTTATTCCCCGTAGAAAAAATTGCGCTTGGGGAAGCGTTCAGAGTACTGGCCCCGGAGCTTTTCAAAGAGTTCAGTTGTGAACCTTGCGAGCCCCGGGCCTTTGTATGTGCTGGTGTTGGTGATAAAGACCCAGCATTCCCCGTCAGGAAAATACTTGACAAGCGCGCTGGTACCTGCGAAAGTGCCTGTGCGTGTCCATTCTCCGGTAGGCTTTGTGTCGTTCCAGCCCAGGGAGTAGGTGTCTTGGTCGAAATATTCGGTCATGGCTTCCACACTTTCTCTGCTGATGATGTCCGGGACGGCTTGTTTGCCGTCGATGGATGCGACGAAGAGGGCAAGTTCAGGAGTCGAAGCGACCCATCCGCCCGCTCCGGACAGGCCTTCGATGTGGTTGCCTCCGTAACTGCGTGTGACTTTGCGTCCGCTGTTGTTGAATTCATCAACCGGGGTGTCGTCTTTCTGGACAAAGTAACGCACCTCTTCCGGGTATTTGTCTTCATAGTAGTCGCGGGCCATTCTGAATCCGTAGCATCCTGCAGGGTGCAGGACATTCTCCTGGATGAAATTTTCGTAGGTCTGTCCGCTTATCTTCTCGATGATCATGGAAAGGGCCAGGTAGCCGATATTGGAATATGACTGCCAGGTGCCCGGCTCGAAGTCAAGGGGGCGTCCGAGTTCGAAGACCATTAGCTGTTCCTTTGTCGGAGGCCTTCTCCACCCGTTCTGCATCATCAGGAATCTGGTCGAGAACATCGGATCCCCTCCTTTTCTGGAGAGTCCGGATTTGTGGCGAAGAAGATCCTCGATTGTAATGGCGAGGATGAGAGGATCCTTGATCGCGGCGTTGTAAAGGGAGTCGTTGAGTATTCCTTCAGGTCCGAAGGCCTTGTCATTGAGACTCAGGAGTCCTTTTTCCTGCAGGACCATTATCCCGACCGCCGTGACGAGTTTCGAGACCGATGCCATCCTGAGTATGTTGCCGGGCTGCATCGGCTTGTTCAGGTCTGCAAGCCCGTAGCCTTTGGAGTAAACCAGGGAATCGTTTCTCATAATGGAGAGAGACGCTCCCTGAAGTTCCCAGAATTTCATGAATTCCCTGATCTGACGGTCAAAGCCGTCGAATGCGGAGGTGTCGGACATCTCGTTCGTAAGAGTGGCGTTCAGGTCAACCGGAACAGGCCGTGGAAGTGTCTCTTCCGCCGCGTCTTTCCGGTAACCGGATGCCGCCGCGACAATTGTTACGGCGGCGATGATGATTGTCACTGTCGCTATGGCGATTCTTCCGTATCCGGAGATCTTCATAGTCTGCCTCCATCTTTCTGAATCAATCCTGCCTTTATGCCGAAATCAATGATCTGGTACGCCGTGCCTTCTATTCCGAGAACGGATGAGTCGATGCACAGGTCGTAGTCGGATGCCGCGCCCCAGTTGCCGAATGTGAAGAAATTGTAGTAGGTCTCGCGGGTCCGGTCCTGTCTTTCGATCTTAGCCTTCGCCTCATCAATGTCCAGCCCCGTCCTTTCAGAGACTCTTCTTACACGTTCCTCAATCGGTGCGGTGATGAAGACATCCAGGCACTTACGTTCCCTGAGAATGTAGTTCGAACAGCGTCCGACAAAGATAGCGGGTCCTTTTTCAGCCAGGCCGCGGATGACTTCGCTCTGTATTTTGAAGAGCTCGTTGTCTCCCACATAGTTCTGCGCTCCGCCGAATCTGCCGTTGGTGAAGAAAGAGGACACACCCCAGATGCTTCTTCTCTCGTCGCTTCGCTCGAAGAGTTCCTTGCTGAAGCCGCTTTCGTCCGCAGCCTTGGAAATGAGTTCGTTGTCATAGACCGGAACGCCGAGTTCCTTTCCGATATCAATGGCGACCTGTTTGCCGCCGCTGCCGAACTGTCGGCCGATGTTGATGATCATGTGGCTGTTTTCCATATAAGTGTTATTTGATGCTGCTGCCAAGAATGGTCGGCTCGTCTCCGTCCTTGAGTCTGCCGAACTTCCTGAACAGGCTGGTTATCATAAAGAATGTGACTATACAGGCGAGCGCGTCAGAGCAAGGGAATGCCAGAAACACTCCGTGGATGTCCCAGAACATAGGCAGGATATAGATCAAAGGAACCAGGAAGAGCAGTTGCCTTGTCAGGGAGAGGAAGACCGACTTCCTGACCATCCCCAGGCTCTGGAAGAAATTGGTCGCGACCATCTGTCCTCCCACCAGCAGAACTACAGGGTTCATCACCCTGATGCACTTGGTCGAGAGTTCTTTAAGTTCAGTGTCGTTGGTGAATATCCCCGTCAGGACTCCGGGGAAGAATTCCGAGGCTACGAACCAGAGGAGGCAGACCAGTGAGGCCCACATAGCCGTCATCCGGAAAACCCTCTTCACTCTTGAATATTTCCTCGCTCCGAAGTTGTAGCCTGCGATCGGCTGCATTCCTTGATTGAATCCCATCACGATCATCATGAACATAAAGTTTATCCTGTTGATGATGCCGTAGGAACCTATCGCCAGGTCGCCGCCGTACTTTAGCAGCTGCTGGTTGATGAACATAGTGACGATGCAGGCGGCGGAGTTCATCAGAAAAGGTCCGAGGCCTATCGAAAGAGAGTCTTTGGCGATTCTCCAGTCAAGTCCGAATATCCTTTCCGGAAGCCTTAGCAGGTTGTCCTTCCTGGTGAAGTATCTCAGGGTGTAAGAGAGGGCCATCGCCTGACAGAGCACGGTTGCGATGGCCGCTCCCCGGATTCCCAGCCCCAGGCCGAAGATGAATATGGGATCCATAATCGTGTTGGAAATCACGGTGAATAACGTGAGCCTCATCGCAAGTTTCGGATTGCCGGTTGACCGGATCATATTGTTTAGGCCGAAGTAGAGGTGGGTTATGATGTTTCCTATGAGGATGATGGTCATATACTCCCTTGCGAAACGGATCGTGTTGTCGCTTGCGCCGAAGAAATAGAGTATGGGATTCAGGAACAGCAGGCACAGGGTGGTGAATAATATGCCGCTCAAGGTGTTGAGTGTGACTACATTCGAAAGCACCTTGTTGGATGCTTCGTAATTCTTCTGCCCAAGAAGGACGGAGACAAGGGTAGAGGCTCCGACTCCGACGAGAGTTCCCAATGCAGTGCTGAGGTTCATCAGGGGGAAGGTGACGGCCAGTCCGGAAAGGGCGAGCGAGCCTTCGCCGGGGATATGGCCGATGAAGATGCTGTCAACCATATTATACAAAGAAGACGCAGTCATGGCAATTATGCCGGGAACCGCGTACTTCTTCAGCAGTTGTCCGATGCTTTCGCTTCCGAGTTCTGTCGTAGCGATATTATTTTGAGCCATTTTCCCTCCTTGCTCTATTCCGGTTTGTCCACAACTTCAATGTCGAAGATAAGTGGAGAGTACTTCGGGATGCTGCCTTTCCCGCTGTAGCCGTAGCCGAGTTCCGAATAGAAGATGCAGCGTCCCTTCTCGTACGGCCTCATATTCGACAGGCAGAATGAGAATCCTTCTACCGTGGTGGTCCCGTCGTCCGATGAATCGGATGACTTTATGGTGATTTCTTTATAGTCGGAATCCATCTTCACCTTCCACGGAACATACTTCTTTGAAGATGACCAGATTCCGTAAACTTTGGCGGTATCTTCAACGGTTGTGTCGAAAACCATCCCGTTCAACAGTCTTCCGGTGTAGTTGATGTAGAAGGTAGAGTCGGCCGAGTAGCTTTCCGGAGATGACGGCTCCGTGAGTGTCTGATAGTAGTAGCCGTACTTCGTGGAATCAACTCCATTCAGGAAGGCTTTCGAGTATCTTTCGAGCGAGTCTATCTGCCAGTCTATGATGTTTTCCGTCTTGTCTCTGAGGGTAATGGTGTAGATGACATTGCCTCCATTGCCGTTTTTGATGTAGTCCTCTTCAGTCTCAAGGTTCTTCGTGACGTTGAGCCAGCCGGGAATTACGGCTTTCCTGGTACCTCCGATCCTCATCCCGTCAAGCATTTCCAGAACCCCCGCCGGAGTGTATGTCCTGTCGTTCATCACCAAGGCTGAGCCGTAGTAGTTCGAAGTGCTGTAGGTCCCTACCTGCTTTGCAACATTTTCATATGTCGTTCCGCTGACGTTGCCTTCCAAATCCGTGCAGATATAGTCGATGAAAACGAATATGTCGTCTTCAGAAATGGATTCCCCTGCGCCCGGATAGTCTTCCAGGAGGTATATCCCAAGGCCGGACTTCTGGAGTCCTGGATGGTTGACACTCATCCACGCGTCAAAATACTCCTTGTTGTCTATGCTTGTGTCGGTAGTGGACTGCTTGGCGCAAGATGCTGCCAACAGCGCTGAGGCTGCTGCCATACCGGTAAGGAATGTGTTTCTTTTGTTGAATATGCTCATTTTCTTGTTTTTTCTAATCGTTGCTAACGCTCTTTATCCATAAATGGTACGCAAGGGCGGAGTTCGCCGGAATATTTGCGACGCGGATGTCCTTGAAACCGTAGTCCTTGGAAAACATCACGAAGCATTCTTCTCCTCCTCTGACTCCGACCATACCGTCCTGGAGACCCTTTATCAGTGATTCTTCAGAAAAATTGACAGTCCTTATCCTGAAGGAAGACGAGTCGGTGACCGACCAATTCTCGGAACTTGCGAAGATGTCGTAGTTGGTGGTGAAAAGGTTGTTCCGGCTTATGCTTCCTCCTGTGAGATAATAGGCCGCGTAGAAGAATGAAACGGCCCCGTTTTCTTTCAGAGGCTCTCCCTCTCCCTGCTTGACGGTCACTCTGACGGATCCGTTGTTCCTCGTGATCGTGGCGGTCGTGTCTGATGAGACGAGGGAGTTCGAGATGGTCTCGATATACCCTTCCTGAACGCTTATGAGATTGTTGTCATCCTTCTGGCAGGAGACTGTCAGAAGGGAAACTATGGCGACAAGCACCGCTATGGTCAACCGTTTCGTCATTTTCCAAAAAACTCTCCGGTTACTTTCAATATGTATGCCTCGGCGTCTTCCGATGAAGGAATATCTTTCCCTTTGATCAATTTTCCTCCCGCCGCCATCTCGTGGCCTCCGCCGTTGAAGTACTCCATAGCGCATCTGTTTGCCGAGACACCCTTCTTTGAACGGATGGACACTCTGAACCGGTCTTCCTCTTCAGTGAGGAAGATGCTCATCCTGACGCTGCCGACAGCCAGCGGGATATTCACGAAGCCTTCACTTTCCCCGTCCCGGAAGTCGAACCGTTCCTGCAACGCTCTGTCGAGGATCATATAGGCCACGCCGTCTTTCGTTATCTTCATCCTATCGCCGATGAGGCAGCCCATAAGCCGCAGTCGGTTCTCCCTGTAGTTGTTGTAGAGACTGTAAAGGATGGCATCCCTGTCAACTCCTGCCGCAATCAGTTCCGAGGCCATCGCCAGTGTGCCGGGAAAGACTGAGTTGGAGAAGTTGTTGGTGTCGGTCGTCATTCCTGCCATAAGTGGTGCGAGGCAGGAGGATGGCAATCTGGAGACATCTCCACGCACATCGGGCATCTCCTTCAGGATGAAGAAGAGCAGCTCGCAGGAGGAAGAGACTTCGGTTTCCGAAAACACCACGTCGTATGAATCCGTTTCGGGATTAAGGTGGTGGTCGATCAGGACCTTGGGAGCGGAAGAGGCTCTCAGGAGGACTTCCATTCCAGAGGCTGTCCTGGAGTAGGAATTGCAGTCCAGACAGAAGAGCAGGTCGCTCTCCTTTATCCTCCTGTCAGCTTCTGCCTTGTCCTTTGAGTATTCCAGGAATCTCTCCGATCCGACTCCGTCAAACATAAATTCGAGGGAATCAGGAATGCAGTCCGGAATGATCAGAACGGCATCCTTGCCCCTGCATTCCGTGAGATAACTCACGAGGGCCAGCCCGCTGCCGAGGGCATCGCCGTCCGGATGGATGTGGACGGTGACGGAGATGCGTGAAGCACCTTCTGCAAGTCTGTCTGTTACTGATATCTTATCCATTGCTGTCTGCAAAATTACAAATATTATATTGCATTTCATAAATCAATTTTCTAACTTTGTCCAGAATTGACATCAGGTCGGCTCACATAATTGAAAAACATAAAAAATCTAGAATAATGAACAAGACACTAAAAGCGATTCTTTGCATCCTGCTTGCGCTCTGCGCTATTTTCCTGGTCTACAAGATCTATGACGGAGTTATGGAGCCGGTAAGATTCAACAAGGAAGTCGATGCGAGAAAGAAGGTGGCCGTGCAGCAACTCAAGGACATCAGGACCCTCCAGGTTGCATTCAAGAGCGTAAATGACAGATTCACAGCATCATTCGACACACTTAAGCAGTTTTACAAGAGCGGTGATATGATCGTCCTTATGCAGGTCGGTTCAATGGATGACTCGGCTGCTGTCGCCCATACAAATGAAGTGAAGAAGGTCAACAAGGGAATCACCGAAGCGGGTCTGTTCAAACTCTATCAGGAAGGAGACAAGAATCTTGTGTTCTCCATCCAGAGCAAGATCCCTGTAAAGGACACCCTCTTCCGTTCAAGAACGGATTTCAACATCGATATGATTGACAAGATTCCTTTCTCTGAAGCTGCGGAAGTCAAGAATGTCGAGATGAACGCCGTCATCAAGAAGGTTTCCGGTGTCGAGGTGCCTCTCTTCGAGGCCAAGATGCCTTACTGGTCAGTTCTCGACGGCCTGAACCGCCAGTTGATCGTCAATATGGTTTCAGAGCTTGAGGATCAGGGCCGTTACGAAGGTCTTATGGTTGGAAGCGTCACAGCTCCTAACAACAACGCTGGAAACTGGGAGTAATAAGGTGGATTCTCTGCTCACTCCAAAGGTGGCTTTGATTCCCACTGCATTTTTTGACGCCGCTCAAGCCAGAGAGATTCTGTCCCGGACCGTTTCCCTGCAAGAAAGCGACGAAGTCGAATACATCAGCCTGCCGGAGTACTCCGCGGTGCTGGTGTATTCCTTTTCATCCGGTTCGAATCCTGAGGGGGTAGTTCCTGAGATGTATCTTATCCTAAAAGACTTGCAGGAGTTGGAAGACCACAACAGGATTGTGGCTTCTTATTCGGAAGGCTACCTTCACCTTGCGATCGCCCAGGGAAAAAACCTTCTGCTGGCAAATGTCTATGAAGCGGCCGATTTCACGACTGCCGAGTATTTCATCTTTATGGCTTTGAGGAAACTGCAGATGAATCCGGAGGTTTCTTCAATCCATTTCCGAACCCCTCTTTCAGGCGAGGAGGAGATGTCGCTCTATCGTTACTTCAAGTCAGTAGAGCATCAATGAGGATCATCGGAGGACGTCTTGGCGGCAAGACAATCAATCCGCCGGCAGGCTACAAAGCCCGTCCGACGACGGACTTCGCCCGGGAGGGGCTGTTCAATATTCTCAATAACGAATATGAATTCGAAGACTTGAGGGTCCTGGACCTTTTCGGAGGCACAGGAGCCGTGGCTTTCGAATTCGCTTCGCGCGGCGCTTCTGTCGTTTACTCTGTGGAGATGACAAGGGAGAACGCCAGTTTCATCAAAACCGAGGCTAAGAGACTCGGTCTGGACAATGTCACTATGGTCAGGGACAATGTATTCGACTTCCTTCCGATATGCCGTGAGAAATTCGACATAGTCTTCGCCGACCCTCCTTATGCTCTGGAGGGGCTGGAAGACCTTCCGGACAAGGTTTTGGCACAGGACATCCTGCATCCTGGATGCTACTTCATCCTGGAGCACGGTGACGAGCATTCCTTCAGGGACCATCCGCGCTTCAAAAAGGAGAAGCGGTACGGACGCGTCCACTTCTCCTTTTTCGAATAGCACATTACGGGATTTTCTCTCTCCTTATTTGCCCAGGTTTCCTAAGATGGAGCGGGTGATTTCTCGTGTGATGGTGCGGGTCGCCGCGCTTGTGGCGTTCTTCACAACCTTGCCGGCGTTGTCTTTTGTCGTGGACTTGGACTTCTTGCCGGTCACCTTGTTGGAAACGGAATTGCCTACAACGGTTGCGACGGTGGCCGTCACAGCCGTGAACACAGCCTTGGTGACTTTGCCGAACATACCGTTTTTCTTTTTATTGTCTTTCTCCTTATCCTCCTTTGCTCCGTCCTTCTGGGCCTTGCTGTCTTCCACCTCTTTCATCTGAGCTTCCTTTTGTGCCATAATGACCTCGAACGCGCTTTCACGCTCCACGGCCTTATCGTACTTGCCATAGATCTTGGACTGCTTTATCACCTGGTCTCTCTGACTCTCGGAAACAGCGCCGATCTGGCTCAAAGGGAACAGGATTCTCGCTCTCTGGACAATTCCGGGAGCGCCCTTCTCATCGAGGAAAGAGACCAGGGCCTCTCCGGTTTCCAAGCTGGTTATGGCTTCGAATGTGTTGAATTCAGGATTCGCCCTGAAGGTGTCTGCAGCGACCTGAACAGCCTTCTGATCTCTTGGAGTGAATGCCCGGAGGGCGTGTTGCACGCGGTTACCCAACTGACCGAGTATCACGTCTGGAATGTCAGTCGGACTCTGTGTTACGAAATAAACACCCACACCCTTGCTACGGATGAGCCTGATGACCTGCTCGATCTTGTCTGTAAGAGCCTTGGAGGTGTCATCGAAAAGCATGTGCGCCTCGTCGAAGAAGAACACGAGTTTTGGAAGATCCATATCTCCAACCTCCGGAAGGGTTACATATAGTTCTGAAAGAAGCCACAGCAGGAAAGTCGAATAGAGCTTCGGCTTCAGCATCAGCCTGTCTGCCGCAAGGACATTCATCACGCCTTTTCCGCCTTCTGTGGCGAGTAGGTCATAGATGTCGAAGGACGGCTGTCCGAAGAACAGGTCGGCGCCCTCGTTCTCAAGAGTAAGGATGGCTCTCTGGATTGCTCCCACGGATGCGGGAGCGATGTTGCCGTAGATCTGTGAATATTCGGAAGCGTGCTCTGAGATATAGGTCAGGCAGGCCCGGAGATCCTTGATGTCATCCAGAAGGAGGCCACGCTCGTCGGCTATCCTGAACAAGATGTTCAGTACACCTTCCTGGGTGTCGTTAAGGCCAAGGATTCTGGTCAGGAGTTGAGGCCCCATCTGGGAGATTGTGCACCTCATCGGATGCCCCTGCTCGCCGAAGACATCGTAGAACCTTACCGGACAACTCTGGAATCCGGGATTCTCAATCCCGAATTCCGGAAGCCTCTTCTCGATGAAACCGCTTAGACGTCCTGCCTGGGATATTCCTGAAAGATCTCCCTTCATATCGGCCATAAAGCAGGGGACGCCTGCCTGGCAGAAACTTTCCGCCATCACTTGAAGGGTTACTGTCTTTCCGGTACCGGTCGCACCGGCCACGAGTCCGTGTCTGTTCGCCATCTTGCCGACGATGGAAAGAGGTCCGTTTGCGCAGTGGGCTATCCAAAGCCCGTTGGTAGAATCATACATATTCAGAGGTATTAGTTTATGTTTTCTATTTTTTCCCAGTGTAATTCCAGAATAAGAATGCAAAGCTGCAGGAGGCGAAAACCGCCAGGCCGATCATCGGAGCCAGTCCCGGATTTATTCCAAGCCCGACTTTATCGACAAGGATGAAAGTGATGCTGACCGCTGTCATGAAACTGGCCGGAATCATCGTAATCAAGTGCTCAAGATTCGGCCTTCTCTTGGCCAGGAAGACGGTCAAAGCCCAAAGCGTGAAGACTGCAAGGGTTTGGTTGGCCCAGCCGAAATACTTCCATACCGTGTTGAATCCATCCTTGTCCGCGATGTTGAACCAGAGCATAAGTCCGGTCAGGAAGAAAAGAGGAATACTGATCAGCAGCCTGTTTTTTACCGGCTTCTGGTCGAGCCTTATCCAATCTGCGACTATGAGACGCGCGCTTCTGAGAGCGGTGTCTCCGCTCGTGACAGGGGCGGCCACGACTCCGAGGACGGCCAGGATTCCGCCAGCAAATCCCAACCAGTTCCGTGCAACGGCGGTTACGACTGCAGGGGCGGAGGCCGATGTGGATGACCCAACTTCAGCGGCGCCTCCATCGAAGAAGAAATAGGACGAGACAGCAGCCCAGATCAGAGCTACAAGACCTTCGGTGATCATAGATCCGTAAAATACGGGACGGCCGAGTCTTTCATTTTTTAAGCAGCGGGCCATAAGAGGGCTCTGGGTTGCGTGGAATCCGCTGATCGCACCGCAGGCGATTGTTATGAATAGGCAAGGAAAGACAGGTTGTCCTCCGACTCCGACAGAAGGTCCCCTGTTTGCAAGTCCGTTCCACAATTCCGGAATAGACGGCCACTTGATGAAAAGACCGATCATAAGGGCAATAGCCATAAAGATCAGCGCGAATGCGAAGACAGGATAGATCTTTCCAATAATCTTGTCAATCGGAAGCATCGTGGCGATGATGTAGTAAATGAAAATCACCGCGCACCATAAAAGCATGGATTCCGTGCTTCCGTCTCCGGCCATGTCTCCGAGGATTATCGCCGGGCTATAGACGAACACCGCACCCACAAGCACCAGCAGAACCATCGTGAAAACCAGCATCACCTTCTTCGTTCCGCTTCCGAGATATTTCCCGACAATCCCCGGGAGTCCGATTCCTCCCTCCCTAAGGGAAAGCATTCCGGAAAGATAGTCATGCACTGCACCGGCGAATATGCATCCGAACACTATCCATAGGTAGGCTGAAGGACCGAATCTTGCTCCCATAATCGCTCCGAATATCGGTCCGGTTCCGGCTATGTTGAGGAACTGGATCATAAAGACCTTCCAGGTCGGCATTGCCACGAAGTCAACCCCATCCGCCTTTGCAATGGCAGGCGTTGGGCGGTTCCCGTCCGGACCGAAAACCCTCTCCACGAAGGTCCCATAACAGAAATAGCCCAGAACAAGAGCCAGGAGACTGATAATGAATGAGAACATAGTTGCTATAAGTTCGTATCACACAAATTTAACTATTTCTCCCGTAAAAGGAAACAAAAATAGCAGGCATATCCCAAGACCTGCCGGACGCTGTGTAACTACGCAACTGTAAATACAAGAGAAGCCGGGTAAAAATTTCTTTTACCCGGCTTCTCCTCTTTCGGTATTGTTTGGGAATGTCTAGAAGAATTCTTCTTCCTTTGATCCGTTGTTCTCTATGTTCTCTTCAGAATGGTTTGTCCTCTGGCCGAAGCTTCTGTGCTCGCTGTGTCCGCGTCGGTCGTCACGTCGGTCGTCACGACGTTCACGGCGGTCTCCGCTGCGACGGTCATCACGGCGGTCTCCGCCACGTCGGTCATCACGACGGTCTCCACCGCGGCGGTCGTCACGACGATCGTTGCTTCGAGGACGACGCTCAGGTTCAACATAGCCTTCCGGCTTGTCTTCCAGCGCCCTCATAGAGAGTCTCATCTTGCCTGTCTTGGCGTCGATTTCAAGAAGTTTGACATCAACCTCCTGACCGACAGCCAGTACATCCTCGACCTTGTCGGTCTTGCTCCAGGCAATCTCTGAGACGTGGAGCAAGCCTTCCTTTCCAGGAAGTATCTCTACGAATGCGCCGAATTCGAGGATTGAAACGACCTTGCCGTGGTAAGTCTCACCTACCTCAGGAACAGCACAGATGGCCTGAATCCAGTCGTAAGCCTTCTGCATTGCCTCTGCATCGTTCGTGGCGATGTCAACAACGCCCTTTCCGTCAATCTCATCGATTATGATGACAGCACCGGTCTCGGCCTGGATCTTCTGTATGGTTTCACCACCCTTTCCGCTGACAGCGCCAATGAAGTCCTTCGGGATTCCGAAACGCTTGATCCTAGGAACGAACGGCTTGTAGTCTTCGCGAGGTTTGTCGAGAGTCTTCATCATCTCACCCATCATGTGCATTCCGCCTTCGTGAGCCTGCTGAAGAGCCTTCGCAAGTACCTCATAGGAAAGTCCGTCGACCTTGATGTCCATCTGAGTCGCGGTGATACCGTCCCTGGTGCCTGCGACCTTGAAATCCATATCGCCGAGGTGATCTTCGTCTCCGAGGATGTCGGTGAGGATCGCATAACGGCCGTTAGGATCATTCTCATCTGTGATGAGGCCCATTGCTACACCGGCTACAGGTTTGCTGATCTGAACACCTGCGTCCATAAGAGCGAGGCAGCCGCCACAGATGGATGCCTGTGATGATGAGCCGTTGGATTCAAGGATTTCAGAGACTACGCGAACCGCATAAGGGAATTCCGGAGCTACAGGCATAACAGCCTTGAGAGCCCTGTAAGCGAGATTTCCGTGTCCAACCTCACGACGTCCAACACCTCTCTGAGCCCTTGCTTCGCCTGTTGCGAAAGGAGGGAAGTTGTAGTGGAGAACGAACTGCTGGTCATCCTGTACGAGGACTTCGTCCATCTCCTTCATATCCATCTTTGTTCCGAGTGTTACGGAAGCAAGAGCCTGGGTCTCGCCGCGTGTGAAGATCGCTGAACCGTGTGCGCAAGGCAGGCAGTCAACCTCTGACCATATAGGCCGCACCTGTGTGGTCTGACGGCCATCGACGCGGAGTCCCTCGTCCAGGACGAGGTTGCGGAGAGCGTCTCTCTGGTCAGTTCCGAAATAACGGTTGATCATCATTTTCTTGGCTGCAAGTTCTTCCTCGCTCAAGCCGAGCGATTCGATGCATTCAGCCTTGATGGCTTCGAAGCCGTCCTCTCTTTCGTGCTTAGGCTTTGCTGACTTGGCAAGAGCATAGCACTTTTCGTATGCGAAATCGTGGATTTTCTTCCTGAGTTCTTCGTCTTCCTCGTCGTGAGGGTAATCCCTCTTGACATCCTTGCCGAGTTCCTTGTTGAGTTCCTTCTGGATGCGGCAGTGCTTCTTGATCTCCTCGTGAGCGAACTTGATCGATTCAAGCATCACTTCTTCGGAAACCTCCTTCATCTCACCTTCAACCATCATGATGTTCTCTTCGGTTGCAGCAACCATAAGTTCGAGGTCAGCCTTCTCCGTCTCGGAGAATGTAGGGTTGATCTTGAATTCGCCGTCGATCCTTGCTACGCGGACTTCGGAGATAGGTCCGAGGAACGGAAGGTCGCTGGCTGCGAGAGCTGCCGATGCAGCAAGCCCTGCAAGTGCATCAGGCTGGATGTCCTTTTCGGCTGAAACAAGCCAGATATTGACAAATACCGCAAGGTGGAAATCGTCAGGGAAAAGCGGTCTGAGTGCTCTGTCAACGAGACGAGAGATAAGAACCTCATAGTCGGAGGCCTTGCCCTCCCTCTTCATAAATCCGCCAGGGAAACGTCCCGCGGCGTAGAATTTTTCCTTATAGTCCACCTGAAGTGGAAGGAAATCCGTGTCCTCTGCTGCTTCTTTCGCGCAGGTCACTGTGGCCAGGAGCATTGTGCCTCCCATCTTGACCACCGCTGAACCGTCTGCCTGCTTGGCAAGTTTGCCGGTTTCGATTTCGATTACCCTACCGTCGGATAATTCGATCTTCTTTGTAACAATGTTCATAAACTGCTTTTTACCGCTTCTTCAAAAAAGAAAGGGATGGCTGCAGAATCCTGCCGCCAATCCCTTTTCTATTCCTATCGTATGGTTTATCGACGGAGACCTAACTCCTTGACGATGTTTCTGTATCTCTCGATGTCGGTCTTCTGGAGATAGTCCAGGACCTGACGTCTCTTACCTACGAGGCGAAGAAGGGAACGACGGGTGACAACGTCCTTCTTGTTCTTCTTGACGTGCTCGGTAAGATGATTGATACGGTAGGAAAATAAAGCAACTTGACTCTCTGGTGAGCCGGTGTCTGTATTAGACTTTCCGTACTTAGCGAAAATCTCTTGCTTCTTGTCGGCTTGTAAATACTCTGCCATTTCGCAAAAAATTTTGTTGATAATTATAACTGCAACTTTCCGCACCGTGCGAAAAGCCTGCAAATGTACACATAATTTTCAGAGAATCAAAAAGTTTTTGAGACCTCTCCTTGAGTATTTTTGATTTGCTATAAAATACATCTCCATTCAGGGCAAAAGTGAATTTTAATGCAGGGCTAAAAAAGTTTATATTCTTTAAGGGCCTTCTGTTTGCGGCGGTGCTCAGGGCATAGGGATTCGAGTAGGGCGTGGAACTTCGGGCTGTGGTCAGGGATTCGGAGGTGGCAGAGTTCGTGGAGCAGGACGTAGTCGCGCAGTTCGTCCGGAAGGCGGACCAGGTTGAGATTCAGATTGATGTTTCCCTTGCGGGAGCAGGAACCCCAGTTTGAGGAGTTATGCTTTATGCGGACCTGGTTGTATCTGAATGAGTATTCCTCCGCCAGCTCGGCCAGACGGACCGGCAGTTCGGCCTTTGCCCTCTTCCGGAGAGCCTCGATCTCCTCCCGTGAGACTTCCGCTTCAGCACCGATCTTCGCCTTCTGCTTCTCCATGGTCTTCAACACCCAGGCTTTGTTGGCCTCGATGAATGCGATTGCTGTGCTGTAGCTGCAGATCCAAGGCAATGAAACGGTAACGCCGCCGCAAGGGCTCACCCGAAGTGAAATCCTGCGGCAGCGTATGTTCTTGCGAAGTTTGACTTCGCCTATTTCCGGATCGGTGTAAATCTTATGCATTATTCTTCCGTCCCTTCAGCCGGCTCCAAGGCGGGCTTCGCAGCTTCATCTTCCGCTGACGGGATCACGTCGCAGTTGCCTTGAGGGTCTTGAAGTTCAATCTTTCGGAGATAGTCCACAAACATCCAGATGATGGCGGCGCTGACCACGAATATGATGGCATATTGCCAAACCGGAATAATGTCAAGTATGCTCTTGGCCCCTTCCGCTTCATCTCCTCCGAACTTGGCCGCCAGAACGGCCAGGGTGTTGTTGGCGCAATGCATCAGCATAGTGAGTTTGAGGGAACCGGTACGATAGTAAACGTAGCCAAAGAGACATCCGGCCATAAAGGCTGTGATGCCCTGCCAGATGTTGCCGTGTATCGCGGCGAAGAAGAAGGCTGAGATGGCGATTGCCAGGGCGGGACTCATCCCTCTGCTTCGGGAGTCCTTGTCCGGCCCTTGACGCTCGTAGTTGAGAAGTCCTCTGAGAAGGATTCCCCTGCACATCCATTCTTCAAAGACAGGTGCGAAAATGGAAAGGGTCAGTATGCTGCACCAGAGCGGCCCTTCCATCATCTTTTCCATCTGTTCGATGATGGTGCCATCCGTGTCCGGCAGGAAACTGTTGACCAGTTCCAGGATCATCACCATTCCCACAGTGGCGATGACAGCCATCCCGGCGAGTCTCCAGCCGCCCCATTTCCCGAAATGGCCGCTGTCCAGCCGGTAACCTCTTTCAAAGGTGGCGTTGTTCGAGCTCTTGAGTCTTACGAAAATGAATAGCGGAAGGAACTGAATCGGATAGATGATAAGCATCAGGTAATAGACCGGGATGGTCCCGGTGATCATAAATGGCAGGACTGCGACAGATGCGACGATCATTCCGACGATGAACCAGCCGAGAATTGCGAATAGCCCGCTTACTCCGGGTGTGTACCAGGAGCAGGCGTACAGCAGGTCGTAATTCTTCTTGACCTTGAGTTGGGACAAGACCATATCTTATGATTGTTTTTTCCAGAGCGGAGTCGGGTAAACGCCCGTATCGGCGAGTTCCTGGAACTTGGCGACGACGCCGGGACGGTCTTCCTTGTAGGTGACTCCGAACCAGTGCGAATCAGTCGAAAGGACTTCGCATTTGTAGCCGTCCTTCATCATAAGATCGACTGCATAAGGTATGTAGTACTCCTTCTTGAGTTCGTTGAGATTCTGCTCCAGGAACTTTTCGAAGATGTCTTCGCTAAGCTGGAAATAGTCAGGGGTGAAGCCCCACATATTCATTGAGCAGAGGTTCTTCGCGTCGAGTTCGACGTGGGTTTCTCCGTTGACGGTGTTGTCCCCGTAAACCTTGCCGTCCTCTTCCTTGCCGACGTTGACGTGCTCGGCGACACCGGTGAGATGCTTCGTCTCATCGTAGTAGCATATTCCCCTGGAGACTTTTCCGTTCTCTGAAAGGGTGTTGTCAAGTTCGAAGCCGACGATGCTGCATACTCCCTTGGCGCCTTCGTGCGCGCGGAGCCAGTCTCCAAGAATCCTGAAAGACTCCTTTCCGTAATAGTCGTCACCGTTGATGACAGCGAACGGACCGTGGATCACGTCTTTCGCCATCAGCACCGCGTGGGCTGTGCCCCAAGGCTTCTGCCTTTCAGGGTTGAGGGCGAAACGCGCGGGAATCTTGTCCAGCTCCTGGACAACGAAGTCGAATTCGAGAGGCTCTCCGCCAGGACAGGTTATCCCGGAATACTTGTTTTTAACAGTTTCCTTGAACTGCTCAAGGAAATACTCGCGGACAATGTAGACCACTTTGCCGAATCCGGCGTTTGCTGCGTCATAGATTGAATAGTCGATGATGGTTTCTCCGCTGGGGCCGAGACCATCCATCTGCTTGAGGCCGCCGTAACGGCTGCCCATTCCTGCTGCGAGGACAAGAAGTGTGGGTTTCATTTCTATAAATTGAATTAGGGTATTAAATTGTGCTCTGACAGTCTTAATTATACAAAAATAACTATTTTTGCATAAAATACATCGGACATTTTGGGAAAGTTCAGAGATATATGGGACGCCGGCAAGGACGGGAAGAACGCGGAGAAGCGTTCCTTCATCCGTTATGCCATTGCCGCAACCGCCGTCTTCATTGTCCTTGTGGGCTTCGTCAACCAGAACAACATTGTACGTTGGGTGAAGGCCGGCGCGGAAATCCGACGCCAGAACAGGCAGATAGAGAAGTACCGGAAGGAAATAGGGGAGATGGACGACCAGATCCACGGATTGACGACCAACCGTGACTCCCTGGAACAATATGCCCGCGAGAACTTCGGCTTTGCCGAACCGGGTGACGATGTTTATGTCATTGACAAATAGTTTTTATTTTATGGACATTAATTCATTGCTGGCAGTCTCTCCGATCGATGGTCGCTATGCTGCCAAGACTGCGTCTTTGAGGAACTACTTCAGTGAGTTCGCCTTTATCAGAAACCGCGTGCGTGTCGAAATCGAGTACTTCATCGCGCTTTGCAGGCTTCCTCTTCCCCAGCTTGAAGACTTCGGCGAAGGAACGGGCAAGGGCAGGGAGGAGATATTCACGAAACTCCGCTCCCTATATACAGAAATGACTCCTGAAGAGGCTCAGAGGGTCAAGGACATTGAGAAGATAACCAATCACGATGTCAAGGCTGTAGAGTATTACATCAAGGAGCGGTTCAAGACCCTGGGCATCACCAAGTGGCAGGAGTTCGTCCATTTCGGCCTGACTTCCCAGGACATCAACAACACGTCCCAGCCTTTGATGCTCAAGGAAGCCCTTGGGAATGAATATATTCCTGCTCTGATAGAGATAATGTCAATCCTCAATGCCGACATCGAGGAGTGGAAGGATATCCCGATGCTTGCCAAGACTCACGGACAGCCAGCGACTCCGACTCGTCTTGGCAAGGAGTTCCAGGTCTTCGAGTCCCGTCTGGAGGAGCAGCTCCGTCAACTCAACGAACTGACTTTTCCTGCCAAGTTCGGTGGAGCTACCGGCAATATGAATGCCCACAAGGTGGCATACCCTGACATCGACTGGCCTTCATTCGCGGACGATTTCATAGCGTCACTCGGCCTGAGAAGGTCTTTCCCTACAACCCAGATCGACCATTATGACAACCTTGCCGCCATCTTCGACTGTGTGCGCAGGATCAACACAATCCTGATCGATATGTGCCGCGACATCTGGACTTATATTTCAATGGAGTATTTCCACCAGCAGGTGGCGAAGAATGAGGTAGGGTCTTCCGCGATGCCTCATAAGGTCAATCCTATCGATTTTGAGAACGCAGAGGGGAATCTCGGCATGGCCAATGCCGTACTGACCTTCCTTTCGATGAAGCTTCCGATCTCGCGTCTGCAGCGTGACTTGACGGACTCCACAGTCCAGAGAAACTCCGGCGTGCCTTTCGCCCACGGAATGATCGCTTTCGCATCCTTGAAAAAGGGACTCGGCAAACTGATCCTGAATCGTCCTGCCATAGACAGGGACTTGCATGGCAACTGGGCCGTTGTCGCAGAGGCAATCCAGACGATTCTCCGCCGCGAGAATTATCCTGATCCGTACGAGACCTTGAAGAATTTGACCCGGACGGGTGCCGCCATCGACGAGTCAACAATGGAGGATTTCATCAACGGCCTTGATGTCGCGGAGTCAGTAAAGGAAGAACTGCGCGCCATCACTCCTTGGAACTATACCGGATTTTAGTTTTGGCTGTGCGCGGCTCTTTTCAGAGCAGAAGCAGAATGGCGAATACGTAAAGCAGGAAGCCCTGGAACCGGACTCGTCCGCGTGTGCTTGAATGCAGCATCGTCTCATTGGGATCATCTCCGGTCATTTCCAGCAGTTTCTCACCTCCCGGTATCCTGCTGAGCGGGAATTTCTGGATGAGTTCCCCGTCGTTGAACCAAGTGGCTCCTCCATTGGAGCGGTTGAGCGAGACAAGCGTCTTCCTGTCGGCGAAGAATGTGCTCGGCAGAAGCCTCGCACGGACGTCAGGGACAATCGCGTCCAGAGTGTCGAATGTCTCTTTTGTGCAGGCGACCAGAAGCAGGGGAACGAAACCTGCCGCGGAGGCGCCTTCGATGGCTACGGCCATCCTAGTCCAGGAATCTCCTCTGACAGATTCCGGCTTGTAAACTGATACGGCCAGGACGTTTCCGCGTGCGGCCTTTTCGTCCTGATAATTGCCCAGTGAGTCGGAAAATGAAAGCAGGGGGATGTTGTCTTTGATTTCAGGCCCCTTTACTTTTATCGTCTCGGTGCGGACGAATGTCCAGGTCGTATCGGGAAGATTGTCAAGATCGAAAGCCCCTTCCTGACCATTTTTTTCATAAATGAACGTTGCCATATAGTCATCCTCATCGTCTTCTTCCGAAGCGTTCGCGGAAGCAAGAAGCTCGCTTCCCGGAGTGAAGGCGGTGTAGTCCACAAGCGGGATGCCAGTCAGGGAGTAGGTCGTGAAGGCCACGATTGATGCGGTCACGATGAAAAATGAGACGTACTTTCTCTTCCTGTTCTTGCCGAAGTTCCTGTAGGGCAGGAATGCGGCAAGTGCAAGGATAAGGAGGAATATGTTCTTGAGGAATGTCTGAAGGTTGGTAAGATGAATGACTTCACCGAAGCATCCGCAGTCCATAGAGGGATTGAAGGCTGCGAGGAAGGCTGTCAGAATGGTGAAGAAGACAATCATCACCGTGGCAAGGATTGCTACCGGCTTTCTCCAGACACCGCTGATCATCGCCGCTCCGAGGAATGATTCCGCAAGAGCCATGGCGACCGCTATGCCCTTGGCAAACGGGAGCAGGAAACCCAGATGCAGGAACTTGCAGTACTCTTCTACGACCAGGCCTGCCCCGACCGGGTCAAGCAGTTTGAAAAGACCTGCTGAAAGGAATACTAATCCTATGATAAAGGCGCATAGCCTTCGGGACCTGTAGTGGAAATTTTTTGAATTCATCTGCAATGGGTATGTTCATCAATCACTGCTTTCACCTTCGCGAAGATTTCATCCGGCGGAAGCATCCTTCCTTCTGAGTCCGAACAATCGACTCTGATGAACTTCGGATCAAGAGAGGCCTGTTCCCGGTAGATGGAACGGACCAGTTTCTGGAATTCGATGTCCGCTTCGTGTATGTCCCTGGCTCCGTGGAGATACTCCCTGTCGGAGCCGTTCCTCTGCGCTTCCAGCTTGCTTTCCACGAATTCAATCGGGACATCCAGAAAGATGTTCAGATCGGGCCTCTGAAGACCGAAGTCACCGAATTCGGTCTTCAGAATCCATTCGCGAAGGGCTTCACGCTCATCAGCGTCACTTAGTTTGGCGCACTGGTAGGCGATGTTTGAGTACACGTATCTGTCCAGAAGGACGGATCCTCCTTCAGAAAGGGACTTCTTCATCTGTGGCGCTGCATTGTGCCTGTCTTCGGCGAAGAGAAGGGCGACCAGTTGGGGATGAACCGTATCGTTCGATCCGAAGTCGCCGCGGAGGAAGCGGCTGATGAGGTCTCCATAGACAGGGGAGTCATACCGCGGAAAATGAATATACTCCAGTCCGGAGCATATCCCTTCGAGGTAGGCCTTTAATTTCCTGACTTGTGTGGACTTGCCAGCACCATCCAGTCCTTCCAGAACAAACAGCATCGGTGATTGTACTAAGTTTATGTGCAAAGATATTCATTTTTTAACTAATTTTGTCTTGATATGGAGATAATAAGAGACGTGAAGGTTCAGATAATGTCAATCGTCAATCTTACTGACGATTCTTTTTTTGAGGGCAGCCGTGTACTCAGGGCTGGCGGTGTGTTTGACGAAGGAATATTCAGGAGCAAGGTGGAGACTATGCTTGGGGAAGGGGCGGATGTCCTGGATCTCGGTGCGTGTTCGACGAGGCCCGGCTCCGATTCCATAGGTGAAGAAGAGGAATGGCACCGCCTGGAGCCTGCGCTCCGCATCCTTGCGGCTGAATATCCTTCCGCCCGTGTTTCGATCGACACTTTCAGGCCGTCCATAGTCCGCAAGTCCTTCGACACGATCGGGGATTTCATCGTCAATGATGTCAGCGGCGGCTGCGAAGAGATGTGGAAGATTCTGGGCGAGCTTGGTCTCACCTATGTAGCGATGCACACACGAGGTACCCCGAAAAATATGCAGACCCTCACCGACTACCCGGAGGGGGTCACTTCCGCCGTCAGGGCTTTCTTCATGAATATCTCTTCTCAGGCAGCCGCCCACGGTGTCTCTGACTGGATCCTGGATCCGGGTTTCGGGTTTGCAAAGACCGTTGGCCAGAACTGGACCCTTCTTCGCGAGATGTCTGAACTCCTGTCCTTCGGGAAACCGGTCCTGGCCGGACTTTCCCGCAAGAGCTTCCTCTACAGACCGCTTGGCATCACTCCGTCCGAGGCCCTTCCTGCAACCCAGGTTGCCAACTTCATAGCTCTTCAGAACGGGGCTTCGATTCTTCGGGTACACGATGTGGCGGAGACCGTCCGCACTGTGAAAGCTTATCAACTCAGCTTGTCCAGTTGAACTGCCCGGCTTGTATGGCACTGAGTTTCAGGTGATTCCTGTAATTCCAGAAAGGGTGTAAGCGGATGCTCTGAGGAAAAGGCTGTTACATCAGCTGCAAGTCATTGATGTACCCATATATGGAATATAGCAAGTCGTCGTTTTTATAGACGTAGCTTTTATACTCATAGCCTGAAGGTATATTGACTACGTAATAGATGTCTCCATTCTTGTCAACTCTGACTTTATTGACATCAGCGTTGCTGAATTCATAAATGACGGAGTCATTCTTCTGGATGATGCTTTTGTAGCCATCTGCAACAAAAACCCTTTGCCACGCATAGACATCCTGACCATTGACATACAAGCCGTATTCGCCATTCCACCAGAAATCTTCATATACGCGGATCTCCGTCCCATTCTTATAGAGATGAACGTTATATATGTCTTTATGGTTCTTCCTTGTCATTTTGTAAACCGAATAATAGACATCCCAAGCATCGTTGATGTCAATTCCTATCGGTGAGGCCTCCAATGCTCCTGTGATTGGATTCCCGTTACTGTCCACCTGGCCCAAAGCCTTGCAAATGAGGGTCTTCGTATGATTCCCGCCCAGACTGATTTTGTACAGGCATAAGTGAATCTCACCATACTCATCCATTGTTCTGGTCAAAGCATAGACGGTCCCGTCTTTGGATACCGCCATTTTTAGATTTCTTACGCCGATTGTTTCTGCAGACTGTTCCTCAAGAAAATCGGTTTTCCTGCTTTCTCCCGTTGTCGAATCGACGGTCATAAGCCAGACGGAATTTCCTGAATAGATCAGGAAGTAAGCATTGGAGCCTGTTACCCTGAAGGCGGCAATCGTACCGCTTTCTGGAACGGAGCATATTTTTTCCCCGTTCTTGTACAGAAACATAGAATATATAGTATATACATCCTAGCCCTCCAAAGCGAATGCCGAATTGTTGATTTCTGTATAAATTAAATCTCCGTTCAGGTAAAAGGAATAGTCTCCCGTCATTGTAAAGACCTTCGTTCCTTGATCCATTGAACTGGTTACATTCACGGTGCAGGTGGCTGTGAAGCCGCCTGCGGCGCTGGTAGCGGTAATCTTTGCCGTTCCTTCCGCGACTCCGGTCACCTTGCCGTCTGCGACCGTAGCGACCGATGGCCTGTCGCTGCTCCAGCTAAGGGTTTTGTCTGCCTCTATTGTCACCTCAAAGCTGCCTGATATTCCCGAGCCGTCATTGGCTGTGGCGTAGATCCGGGTCTTGCCTCCGTCCTTTGCGGTGACTATGATGTTGGCGCTGCCTGCCTTGACTGCTGTGACGGTGCCGCCTGAGACAGTGGCTGCTGGGTTAAAAAGAATGACTCCTACCTTTGCTTGCAATAACTATAGTCAATTGCAAAGGTAAGAGTCACACTAATACTGTGTCACCGCTGAAGGGTGGGCCGTCTAGTCGAGAGTCTGTTTTATCTCGGTGATGATAAAGGCTTCAATGCTGTCTCCGGTCTTCAGGTCATTGAATTTCTCTATGCCGATACCGCATTCCATTCCGGCGCTGACCTCCTTAACATCATCCTTGCCTCTCTTAAGAGATGAGAGGTCTCCGGTGTAAACTACGATGCCATCGCGGATGGGACGGCACTGAGCTGACTTTGAAATCTTTCCGTCACGTACCAGACATCCGGCGATTGTGCCGACTTTTGAAATCTTGAAGATCTGCTTGACTTCGGCGGTACCAGTGATCTCCTCTTTCTTGATTGGTTCGAGCATTCCCTCTATACCATCCTTGACATCATTGATCGCATCGTAGATGACGGAGTAGAGACGGATCTCGATACCCTGGTCATCAGCAACTTTCCTGGCATCGGTCGAAGGACGGACCTGGAAACCGATGATGACTGCATCAGAGGCTTCCGCAAGTATCACGTCAGACTCTGAGATGGCGCCCACTGCCTTGTGGATCACATTGACTCTGACCTGCTCTGTCGAAAGCTTGATGAGAGAGTCGGACAGGGCCTCGACGGAACCGTCCACATCACCCTTGACGATGACGTTGAGTTCCTTGAAATTGCCGATGGCGATACGGCGGCCGATCTCTTCGAGGGTCATATGCTTCTGAGTCTTTATGCCCTGTATCCTGATGAGCTGCTCGCGCTTGTTCGCGATAGCCTTAGCCTCCTTCTCGTCAGACATCACGTTGAACTTGTCACCTGCGCTTGGGGCTCCGTTGAGTCCGAGGATTGACACCGGGGTTGAAGGAGCAGCCTTCTCCACCTTCTGGCCACGCTCATTGAACATAGCTTTGACACGGCCGTAGTAACTGCCGCTGAGGACCATATCCCCGGTCTTCAGGGTTCCGTCCTGAACGAGGACTGTGGCAAGGTAGCCGCGTCCCTTGTCCAGAGATGACTCTATGACAGTTCCGACACCGTTCTTGTTCGGGTTGGCCTTGAGATCCAGAAGATCGGTTTCGAGGAGAACCTTTTCAAGAAGCTTGTCAACGTTGAGGCCCTTCTTCGCAGAGATTTCCTGGCACTGGAACTTTCCGTCCCAAGCCTCTGTAAGAATATTCATCTGTGCAAGCTGCTGGTAGATCTTGTCAGGTGTAGCGCCTGGCTTATCGATCTTGTTGATGGCGAAGACCATAGGTACGCTTGCGGCCTGGGCGTGGTTGATGGCCTCGACTGTCTGAGGCATCACGGCGTCGTCCGCTGCGATAATGATGATCGCGAGGTCGGTCAGTTGCGCTCCACGGGCACGCATCGCCGTGAACGCTTCGTGGCCGGGAGTGTCCAGGAAGGTGATCCTCCTTCCGTCCGGGAGCTTGACATTGTAGGCTCCGATGTGCTGGGTGATGCCTCCGGCCTCGCCTGCGATTACATTCGCCTTTCGAATGTAGTCAAGCAGGGATGTCTTGCCGTGGTCCACGTGACCCATAACGGTAATGATAGGTGGCCTTGAAACAAGATCCTCCTCCCTGTCTGTCTGTTCCGCGTTTTCGGCGATTTCTTCCGTGAGTGAGGCAGTAACGAACTCAACCTTGTAGCCGAACTGTTCAGCGACAAGTACAAGCGCCTCGGCGTCAAGCCTCTGGTTGATGGAAACCATCAGTCCGAGATCCATACAAGCCTTGATGACTTCGTTGACGGAAGTGTTGTTCATAAGGGTGGCGAGGTCGTTTACGGTGACGAATTCCGTTACCTTGAGGACCTTCTTCTCCGCCATTACCTGCTCCATCTCTTCCATTGACTTGGCGGCTGCCTGCTCTCTCTTCTCCTTCCTGTATTTTGCTCCGAAGTTGTTCTTCCTGTTGTCGTTCATCCTTGCGTAGGTCTCCTTGACCTGCTTCTGGATCTCCTTCTGCATCGCTTCCTGCTCCTCCTCTGTCATAGCCGGCTTGAAGCGGTCCGCTCCGCGTCTCCTCCTGCCCTTGCCCTGGTCCTGGGCCTGAGCCTGGCGAGGATCCTTCTTTCCTCCGTCGCGTTTGTCCTTGCGGGAATTGTTGTCGGCCTGCTTGCCTTCCTTGGCTACATCCACCTTCTGGCTGCCCTTCGCAATCCTCTCTCTCTTCTTGCCGCCTTTCTTCTCAAACTGGGACATATCTATTTTGCCGAGGACCTTGAAGCCCGGCGTCTCGCTGTCATCATCCTGCTTCACTTCCTTGACGAAATGCTGCTTTGTCTTTTCAGGATGTTCCTCCTTCTGCTTTGCCGCCGCAGCGAGCTTCTTTTCATGCTTGCTGAGGGACTTATGCTCCGAAGGAACATCCTTTCCCTCTACCGGGGTCGGGGCAGGGGATTCGGACTCCTTCTTTTCAGAAGGCGATGGGACAGGCTCCGGTTCCGGTGCAGGTTCCGGAGCCGGAATTGGTTCCGGTTCCGGCTGTGGCTCAGGCACTGGTTCCGGTTCTGGTACAGGCGCCGGCTCAGGTTCCGGAGCCGGCTGGACTTCCGGCTTCAATTCAACCGGAGTGAAGACATTGCTCTTGATGACTGTCTCCCTGACAGGTTCCTCGAAGTCTTCTTCCTGAGTGTCCTCCTGCTGCTTCCTGCTGGACTTCTCAAGTATCTCGTTCAACTTGATGTCCACCTTCTCGGAAGCCTGCTTCAGTTCCAGATCCTTTCCGAACTGCTTCTCGATGGCCGGAAGAAGGTCGTCCGAAATCTTCGCGTTCGGATTAGCCTCTACTTCCACACCTTTTGAACCGAGAAAGTCCACTAGATTCTGAAGTCCGATATTGTATGTTCTGATGATTTTGTTCAGTCTGATTTCTGCCATATCAACCCCTTTATGTTTATAAAATGTCCTCTACGGACTAGTCTTCAAATTCCGCGTTAAGTATTCTGAACACCTCTGCGACAGTCTCGTCCTCAAGGTCAGCCCTCTTGGCGATGTCTTCAGGCGTGAAGGCAAGCACGCTCCTTGCCGTGTCGCAGCCGATAGCTTCCAGACGGTCGATGACCCACTGGTCGATTTCGTTGCTGAACTCGCTGAGGAGAACGTCTTCCTCCTCCTCCACTTCATCCTTCGGGAGTTCCCTCCAGACCTCGATCTCCCTGCCTACAAGCATACCTGCGAGTTTGATGTTGCAGCCGCCGCGGCCGATACCTTTCTTTACCTCGTCAGGCTGCATATAGACCTTTATCTTGTCCTCCTCCGAATTACCAAGGTCGATCGATGAGACCCTCGCCGGGTTCAGGGCCCTCTGGATGAGCAGCTGTGTGTTTCCGGTCCACTGGAGGACATCGATGTTCTCGTTCCTCAACTCGCGGACGATGCCGATGATCCTTGAGCCCTTGACACCGATGCAGGCCCCGATCGGGTCTATCCTCTCGTCATAAGACTCGACGGCGACCTTGGCCCTCTCGCCAGGCACACGGACAACCTTCTTTATCGTGATGAGGCCGTCGAATATCTCAGGCACCTCAAGTTCGAAGAGTTTCTCAAGGAATTCGTTGGAAGTTCTGGAAAGAGTGATGTAAGGAGTGGTGTTGTTCTTCATCTCAACGCTCTTGATGATTGCGCGGATGGTGTCTCCCTTCTTGAATCTCTCGCCTGGAATCTGCTCATTCTTAGGCAAGTGCAGCTCGTTGCTGTCATCGTCAAGGATGATCACTTCCTTTGACCAGGTCTGGTAGATCTCGCCTGTGAAGATTTCTCCTACCTTGTCGGAATATGCCTTGAAGACATTCGCTTTGTCGATGTCCATAATACGACCCTGGAGATTCTGCCTGATGTTCAGGATCCCCCTTCTTCCGAAGGATGCGAGCGAAAGCTTCTTTGTATAGACGTCACCGACCTCATAGTCATCCTCGCCCGTCTCGGCTTTGATCTGTTCAAGGGTGATCTGTGTGTTGGGATTCTCCACATCCTCGACTATGTCGAAGTTCTGGTAGATCTCGCAGTCTCCCTTGTCCACGTTGATGATAACGTCGAAGTTGTCTGCTGAACCGAAGGTCTTAGCGATCTGTGTAAGGAACACGTCCTTGAGCACACCCATCATCACGGGTCTGTCGATGTTCTTCTCTTCCTTGAAGTCCTTGAAGGCGTCAATAAGGGTGATTTCGTCTTTCTTTTCCATTATTTGTTCTTATTGTCTTTTATTTCTTGAATATGATGTGCGGAACGACGGTGTTGATCTCTCCGAAGAGGATCCTGTCCTCGCGCTCAACCTCCACCTTCCTCTTTTTCCCTTCCACCGCCTCTTTCCGGGAATAGCGCAAGAGTATTCCATCCTCATCTGCGGTGACGAGCACTCCGGTGATTCTGCTTCCGCCCTTGAGGCATACTTCCACAGGGGAACCGACAGCCTTGATGTACTGTTTCCTCACCTTGAACGGCTGGTCCAGTCCGGCGGAGGTCACTGTCAGCGAATAGTCTTCCGCATCCTTGTCAAAGGATGCCAGAAAGGCATCGTTGACTGCTACACAGTCCTCCAGATCCATATCTCCCGCCTCTTTTTCTATCGTCAGGACGATGTCAAGGTCCTTGCTGACGGTGACATCCACCACGAAGCAGCCACGCTGTTCTACAGCCGGGCTGATTGTCTTGATTATCTCTGCTTTGTCCATTGTCATATAACAAAAAATAGGAGACGCTTTCGTCACCTATCTCACACAACGATGCAAAGGTAATGATATTTTAGTAAATATAAAAATTATTTGCTTACTTTGCATACCATTTCTATAAATTCAGGAATCCAAGATGGAATTTACTGCAAAGCAACTGGCTCAGATCCTAAAGGGAACCCTCGACGGAGATCCTCAGGTGAAAGTCACATCATTCGCGAAGATCGAACACGGAAAACCTGGGCAGTTGTGCTTCTATGCTAACCCGAAATACGAACAGTACGTTTACTCCTGCAAGGCCAGCGTCATCCTGGTCAACAAGGACTTCCAACCGAAGCAGGCTGTCAGCGCAACTCTGTTGAGGGTTGACGATGCCTACAAGTCTCTGGCGGATCTGCTGAGGTATGTCACCCTGCAGAAGAGGACGGACAGAAGCCACAGGGGATTCCGCTCATCCTGGTTCCTCACCACCAAATTCGGCAAGAAGGTCTATCTTGGAAGCCACTCCTATGTCGGCCATCACGCGAAGGTGGGGGACTGCACCAAGATTTTCGAAAATGTCTATATAGGTGACGACACGGTCATCGGTTCGCATTGCATTATCTACCCCGGTGTCGTGATCTATCCCGGAATGGTCATCGGAAACAATGTGATCATCCACGCCAATGCCGTGATCGGGTCGGACGGATTCGGCAACGCGCCCCTTCCTGACGGTTCCTGGGAGAAGATCGAGCACCTTGGCAATGTCATCATCGGCGACAATGTCGAAATCGGAGCCGGAACTACCATTGACAGGTCTGAGATGGAATCGACCATCATCGGCAACGGTGTCAAGATCGACAATCTCTGCCAGATAGCCCATAACGTCCAGATCGGAGACAATACCGTAATGGCTGCGCAGTGCGGCATCGCCGGATCCACTAAGATAGGGAAGAACTGCATTCTCGCAGGCCAGGTGGGCGTCGTGGGCCACATCACCATTGCGGACAACACCATAATCGCCGCGCAGGCCGGAGTCATCGGCAACGTCAAGGAACCCGGCCAGAAACTCCTTGGGTCTCCTGCAATCCCTGTCAGGAACTTCCTTAGAAGTTATGCCATCTTCAAGAAGCAGGGCGAGCAGTAGAGTCTTGAATATTCAAAAAACCTTAGTATCTTTGCAGACTGCATCAATCTATGATGCGGACTGACAATTATGACGTTAAGAAAGCAACAGACTCTCGCGGAAGAATATGAGTTCCAGGGCAAGGGTCTTCACACGGGAGTGATTTCCCGTATGGTTCTCAAACCTGCCCCGGAGGACTCCGGAATTGTTTTCCACAGAGTGGATCTCGGCAAGGATGCTATCGTTGAGGCGTTGGCGGAGAATGTCTCATCGACAGCGAGGAGCACCACCCTTTCAAAGGGCGCCGTGTCCGTCTCCACCATCGAGCACGTGATGTCCGCGCTGACCGGAATGGGTATTGACAACGCCGTCATCGAAATAGACAATATCGAAGTCCCTATTCTGGACGGAAGCGCGCGTTTCTATGTCGAGGCTATCTCCAAGGACGGAGCAAGGGAGCAGAACGCCGTCAGGAAGTACGTTACAATCCCTGAAGAAATGGAAATTAAGGACGAGAAGTCCGGTTCCTGGATCAAGGTTGCCCCGAGCAATGAACCTTCGATGGACATAACGGTTGATTTCGGCTCCAGAGTCCTCGGTGTGCAGACCGCACATTGGGATGAGTCAACTGAATATTCCACCGAACTCGGCTCCTGCCGCACGTTCGTCTTTTTCCACGAGATTGAATATCTTTTCCAGAACAATCTTGTAAAGGGGGGAGACGTTGACAATGCCATAGTCATCGTCGAACACCCTGTCACGGACGAGCAGGTCGAAAGGCTTTCAAAGATTTTCAGCATACCGAAACTGGAGGTCAGCCGGAACGGATACCTGAACAACCTCCAGCTCCATTTTCCGGACGAGTGCGGAAGGCACAAGCTTCTGGATATGATAGGAGACCTCAGGCTTTCAGGCGGATGGCTCAAGGCGAAGGTGACGGCATTCAAGCCGGGGCATTCAATAAACACGATGATGGCCAGGGAAATCAGGAACAGAATTGAAATCCAGGATTAATTCAATAAACAAATGAACAATATTTCTCCTCTAGCGCACGTCAGCCCCAAGGCCAGCCTGGGCGACAACATTGAAATAGGACCATTCGCGTACATCGATGACGATGTGGAAATCGGAGACGGCAGCAGGATTCACCCTCACGCCGTGGTCTTCCAGTATGTCAGGATGGGAAAGAACTGTCAGGTGTTTCCCGGCGCCGTAGTAGGCGCCATCCCTCAGGATCTGAAATACGAAGGCGAGGTGACCCGCGTCGAGATCGGTGACAATGTCACCATCCGCGAGTGCGCGACAATCAACCGGGGCACAAAGGCAAGCGGAAAGTTTGTCACCAGAATCGGCAGCGACACTCTGATAATGTCGTATGTCCACATCGCTCACGACTGCTGTATAGGCAACCACTGCATCCTGACAAGTTATGTGGGCCTTGCCGGTGAAACCGATGTTGATGACTGGGCGATTGTCGGAGGTGGCTCAAAGGCCCATCAGTTCTCCAAGGTCGGTTCACACGCCATGGTGGGCGGTATGTCGCGGATCAGCAAGGATGTCCCTCCTTACATGCTCTGCGGCCGCGATCCTCTGACTTACGCAGGAGTCAACATCGTTGGACTTCGCAGAAGGGGATTTTCACCGGATGTCATCAGGAACATCAAGGACATCTATGAGACGATCTATTTCTCCGGCTACAACATCTCTGACGGTTGCGCCAAGGTCGAGGCAGGCTTCCCCCAGAGTGAGGAAAGGGACAACATCCTCAACTTCATAAGAAGTTCAAAGCGCGGAGTCATCCGTGCTAACGACACTCGTGAGAAGAACGATATCGACTAGCGTATGGCTGTGCTTCTGAGCATAGCGTATTTCCCGCCTGTAAGTTATTTCGCATTGATTGCAAAGGGGATGAAACTGTCGGCCGACGGCTCCATCCCTTCAATAGTTTATCTGGAGGCCTGTGAAAACTATCAGAAGCAGTCCTGGCGCAACCGCTGCCGCTTCCTTGCCGCAGACGGCCCCCAGTACCTCAATTTCCCGGTCATACACGAAGGGACGCACGAACTCCCTGTTTCGAAAATCAGGGTGGACTACAGTACATCGTGGGTCATCCGGACTGAACGGGCCATAACCTCGGCGTACGAGTCTTCTCCGTATTTTGAATATTACAAGGATGAGATCTTTTCCATTCTTGACTCCCATCCGGAAACCCTTTTCGACCTTGATCTGCAAATCATGCGTTTCTTCCTAAGAAAGACCGGCATCGTTGCGGACATCCGTCTTACAACAGAATACAAGCCTTATAAAGGAGGACTGCCCGGGGATCTTGACTATAGGGAACTTATTCATCCTAAGAGGCCGGACCATATCCTTATGGACCTTGGACTGGAAAAGCCGTATTTCCAGGTATTTGCCCGGAAACACGGCTTCGTTTCAAATCTGTCCATTATGGATCTGCTCTTCAATGAAGGGCCTGATTCGATCCTTTACCTGAAGAAGTTATAGGATTCTAGAATCTCCATCCGATGGTGGCGGTGATGTCGTAGCGTTCTCTCTTGTTCAGGATGAGAGGCGATGAGACATCGCTGAGGTAGTCGGCGTAAGGGGAGATGTACTCGTCCGAAAGGGCAGTGAGCCTTGCGGAGAGGTCTGCGAAGAACGAACCGTTTGAGGAATAGCCCATTCCGACAGAATAGGAATGAATCTTGTCGTTAATGGTCTGGCTGCCCGTTTTTTCCGGAATCGTCGTGAAATTGTAGCCTGCGCGCACCGCGATTTCCGGAACAGGCTTGAATTCAGCTCCTATCCTGATCATCCGGGAGATTCCCATACGCGATTTTATGTCGTTGTTGGCCGTACTGAAGGAGTCATCCCATCCGTCCCTGTTCTTGAAGAGCATTGAACTGTAGTCAGTCATCTCGTAGTCAGCGCTCAGCATAGCCATCCCAAGGAAAGTCACCGCGACACCGGCGTTTGCACGGTAAGGTGTGCGGAGCTTGTAGGAATAATTGCCCTCTGGCGAGGTGGCCGAACCGTCGTAGTTTTTATTCTCGTAGTGGACATCGGCTGAATTGCGCCAGGCTTCGTTGATGTACAGAGTCGTCGGAGTCTGGATTGCTGCTCCTACCCTGAGACCATCGACGGGTACGGCGATGAATCCGAATTTCCCATAGACTCCTGAACCGGTCGCGGTGTAGGAATAGCGGCTGCGGTAGTCTTTGAAGTATGTAGTCTCATTTTCGAAGTCAATCTGGAAATCAGACGGATCGACCGCCGCCTCCTTGAAATACTCATCAAAGTTGTAGTTGATGTCAGTGATTCCGAGATTCGCTCCCAGGAACAGTCTGTTGTTGATGTTGAAGCCTACGTTAATGACCGCGTCGTATTTGCTTCCTGTAACCTTGTGGCCGTAGGACTGGTTCAGCGGGCCTCCTGTGAAGATGTTGTAGATGTAGTTGCCATAGGCATCCTTCTCCTCAGTCTGATTGAAACCTTCCGTGGCTGCGATGTAGCGGTAGTAATAGTCCGGGTCCTCCTTCGATCCGAAAGTGCTGATCGCACCTGCCTGCGCATTGGCGATTACATTCCACGGGACGTATTTGCCCCGGTCGTCAGGATTGAAATAGGCGTTGTCCCAGATGTCGATGTCCTTTCCGTTGGCATCCCTGTAGCCGTTGAGGAAGTCAACGTCGTAGCCGCCTTCAGTCGCGGTGACTGCCATCTCGCTAAGATAGCTTGTCTTGTCGTTCGTTCCACCGCCCATCATCTGTCCGGTGAAGTTGTTCGTTCCGTTGAAGACAAAGCCGTAGGTGATTCCCACGAGGCCGCTTCTGTTTCCGGTCGAAAGATGGAATGTCGCTCCGATGTTCGGCATGGAGAATCTGGTCAGATTTCTATGCTGGGCATTGGAGAAGACGTCTGTCCCGTTGACAGGGTAAGGACTCCAAGAAGAATTCATTGAACTTACCGTCAGGTTCGGGGTGATGGTGAACTGTGAGAAATTATACACCGCGGATCCTGCCGGATTGAGCCCTATGGACCCCAGATCACCACCCACGGCTGTCATCGCATTGCCCATTCCGATGGACCTGGCGGTTCCGTAGTAGTTGTTCTGGCTGAATGTCAGGGCGTCGTACATTGTCTGTCCTCCTGCCGCGGCTGACGCGAGCAAAAGAGGTATTGCAAGAAAAGTCTTTTTCATTTCAGTTGATTGTGTGTTATAGTTCAAATTCGGAGAGTCGATGCTGTTGTGCCGGAAGGATTACCTTCTTCCGCCTCCGCCGCTTCTCGCTCCACCTCCGGACGAACCGCCGGATGAGCCTCCGCTACGGCTTGATCCTCCTCCGGAATAGCTGCTTGAAGAACTGCTCCTTGATGATGAAGAGTAGCTTGAACTACTTCTGGATGAAGATGAGGAACTGCTTCTGGAAGAAGAATAACCGCTTGAGCCGGATGAGGAGCCGGAGGTCGATGAGGACCTGTAGCTTCCGCTGGAGACTGCTGTGGATCTGCTGCTTGCCGCAGGCCTGCTGTAGGTTGACGTCCCTGTTGAAAGGCCATCGCTTCTGGAGCTGCTGCCGGCGGTACCGGATGACCTGCTGCCGACAGCGGATCGTGAAGAAGACGAACGGGTGGCCGAAGGCACTCTTGTTGTTGAAGACAGGGACGACCTTGAGTTGCCGGAGAATCCGGAAGAAGCCGACCTTGCCGATGTCGAAGTCCTTGTCGCTGCGGATGCCCTTGTGGACTCTCCGCTCCTTGTCCTGGACATTGACGAACTCCTTGTTCCAGCGGTTCTGGACATCGAGCCTATTCCGCTTCTGGAAGTGGAACCGCTCGCCAGATTCCTCGGAGTATAGACTCTGCTGCCTCCGTTGAAATAGTCGTGGCCATAGTAATGGTGGCTGTGCCATCCTCCATACCATCCTCCGTACCATCCACCGTAGTAGCCGCTGTACCAGAACGGGTCATAGCCGTACCATCCGCCGTAGTACCAAGGGTCATACCATCCGCCATAGTACCAAGGGTCGTACCATCCGCCGTAATACCAAGGATTATAGCCCCAGTAGATTGATGAATAGTAAGGACGATAGTACCAAGGGCTGTAGCCCCAGTAGAACGGGGAATAATAAGGGCGGTACCAGGAGTACCAGGATGACGCGTACCAAGGCTGATATGCCGCCCAGCTGTTCCAACCGTCATTGTCATAGACATAGACCGATGTTGTGCCGGCGTTTTTGTTGAAGTCTATCTTTGCGATCTTGTTGTCCGGAATGAAAAGGGTATCGACTTTCCCGCCGCTCTTCAGGAAGATAGGTGATTCCTTTGTCTTCGCGACGAGCAGGTCCGTTTCCTCACCGTCATTGACCGCTGCTTCAATGCTTGAAGATGTTGGTGTATAGTAGATTCCGTCCTGATACCTCTGATTAGAAGCGTCAGTAGCGTAGCGCGCTGCCGAACCGCACGAAGTCAGTGCCAGAAGCGCCGATAGAATAAGGATTGTGCGTGTTTTCATTTCTGAATCTCCTATAATTTGTAATAAATTAGTAACTTTGCTAATGTTTTCAAAAGGTGAAGACTTGTTAATGTCTTTCGATAACAAAATCCATACCGTTTGAAATCTTGCACAAATTAACAATAAAAGATAAAAACAGCAAAATAATGGCAAAGGAAGTCACAAAGAGGTCCGAGAACTATTCTCAATGGTATAACGATCTGATCGTCAAGGCAGATCTGGCTGAGCAGTCTCCTGTAAGCGGATGTATGGTCATCAAGCCTTACGGCTACGCGATCTGGGAAAAGATGCAGAGAGCCCTTGACGATATGTTCAAGGAGACCGGAGCGGTCAACGCCTATTTCCGTCTCTTCATTCCGAAGTCCTTCTTCAGCCGCGAGGCCGAGCATGTTGCCGGCTTCGCAAAGGAGTGTGCGGTCGTAACCCACCACAGGCTGATGAACGATCCTGACGGCAAGGGGGTTGTTGTGGATCCGGAGGCCAGACTGGAGGAGGAACTTATCGTCAGACCGACTTCAGAGACGATCATCTGGAGTACCTACAAAAATTGGATCAAGTCCTGGAGGGATCTCCCTATAATGTGCAACCAGTGGGCGAATGTAGTGCGCTGGGAGATGCGTACAAGGCTTTTCCTAAGGACTTCGGAGTTTCTCTGGCAGGAGGGCCACACGGCTCACGCCACATCACAGGAGGCTCAGGAAGAGGCCGAGAGAATGGTACAGGTTTACGCCAGGTTTGCAAGGGAGTATATGGCCCTGCCTGTGATCGTCGGGCACAAGAGTCCCAACGAAAGATTCGCGGGCGCCCTGGACTCTCTCACCATCGAGGGTATGATGCAGGACGGCAAGGCGCTTCAGGCCGGTACATCCCACTTCCTCGGTCAGAATTTCGCAAAGTCATTCGATGTGCAGTACACGGACAAGGAAGGACAGCAGCAGTACGTTTGGGCGACTTCCTGGGGCGTTTCTACAAGACTTATGGGCGCTCTCGTTATGGCTCACGGGGACGACAACGGCCTCGTCCTGCCTCCTGTCCTCGCTCCAATCCAGGTCGTAATGGTCCCTATATTCAAGACTGAGGAAGAGCATCAGAGCATTCTTGACAGGATGTCCGGAATAAAGAAGGCCCTTGAGGCGGAAGGCCATTCTGTCAGGATTGACGACCGGGAGAATCTCCGTCCAGGCTTCAAGTTCGCCGAATGGGAACTCAAGGGTGTTCCTGTGAGACTTGCGATGGGGCCTAGAGACCTTGAGAACGGAACTGTGGAAGTGCATAGAAGGGACACTCTGGAAAAGCAGACAGTCGCCCTCGACGGACTCGTAAAGAGTATAGCCGCCCTTTTGGACGACATACAGGCCAATATCTACAAGAAAGCTTTCGATTTCCGTGAGTCGCACGTTGAAAAGTGCGATGATTGGGAGGAGTTCAAGGCCAAGATCGGTACAGGCAGATTCCTTCTCTGCCATTGGGACGGAACCAGCGAGACGGAGCAGGCGATCAAGGATGCGACAAAGGCAACGATCAGGTGTATTCCTGTGGACAGTTTCGTCTGCGAGGAAGAAGGAAGGGACATCTATTCGGGAAAGCCTTCGCACAAGAGAGTCGTCTTCGCAATTTCATATTAGATTCAATTTATGACAGCTTTTTACCTCAGGACCGCGATTGTCGCTGCAGCGTTCACTTTCGCCGCAGCCGGTTCGTATGCGCAGACTGACACGACCAAGACAGATGCCCAAAGCGCTGCGGCAGAGGCTGCGAAACTGCTTGTCCAAGCCAAGGAGCAAAAGGTGGAGGCCCCCAAGCCTGACTATTGGACCAAGTCCCTTATGACCAATCTGAACTTCGTGCAGAGCACTTTCTCAAATTGGGCCAAGGGAGGTTACAACAATTACGCTCTCAGCGCCTACATCGACGGCAATGCCAACTGGAAGAAGGACCATAAGTACTGGAACAACCGCCTTCAGCTGGACTACGGCTTCCTCTATTCTGAAGACAAGCCGATTATGCAGAAGAACAAAGACCGTATCCTTTTGGAAAGCACCTGGGGCTACAATGCGACCAAGACGATCAGCTACACCGCAAAGTTCACTTTCCTGAACCAGTTCTCCAGCGGATGGACTTATCCGACTCCGGCTGTCTCAAAAGATATGGAGCCGACCAAGGAAGACTGGAAGAATGCCAGGGTCCTCAAATCCGACCACTTCGCTCCGGCGATTGCCACGATAGGTTTCGGTATCGACTGGGTCCCGGGCAAGTGGCTTACGGTAAACCTTGCGCCTGTCACCGGCGGAATCACGATTGTCGGAACGGAAAAACTCAGGAAGAACAATGGTATGATCAGGGAAAAGGAGTATTCTGACACGGACACCTATCCTGACCAGAAAGACGAATCCGGCTATTTCACGACAGGCGGCTATTATAATCCTCACCGTATCGACTTCGGAGCGCAGCTGACTTTTGATTCCAAGATCAAGATAAATGACAACTTTGAAGGATCCACGCATCTGATCCTCTTCTCGAACTATCTCAAGGACCCGCTGAATCTCCGCGTCAATTGGGACACCCGCCTGATGTGGAAACTCAACAAGTTCTTCTCTCTCAACCTTACAACGAACCTGATCTACGATGACACTGTACTTATCGTGGATGTGGACTACCCGAACGGTCACAGGGCTGTTCAGTTCACGGAGGCTCTTCAGTTTGGTTTCACTTATACTTTTGCGAGCAAGAAATAATCAAAAAGCGATGCAGGAACGTTTTGACAAAAGTCTTGGCGGGCTGCTTCCGGATGGTGGAGCGGTTCTGCTTGCAGTCAGCGGCGGCGGTGATTCCATGGTTATGGCCGACCTGTTTCTTAACTCATCCCTTCATCCAAAGGTCGCGATTGCGCACTGCAACTTCCACCTTCGCGGTGAGGAAAGCGATTCGGACGAGTCTTTGGTCAAGGGATGGGCTGAGAGTAACGGACTGGTGTTCAACAAGAAGGATTTTGACACCAAGGAATATGCCGCATCCAGGGGAATCAGCATCGAGATGGCGGCCCGCGACCTTCGCTACGAGTGGTTCGCGGAACTCTGCCGCAAGGGCAATTATGCCGCTGTGGCAGTTGCCCATAATGCCAATGACAATGCTGAGACAATGATTCTCAATCTCTTGCGGGGAACTGGAATAAAAGGCGTGTCCGGAATGCGGCGTTCATCCTACATAGGGGGTTCAGACAACATCCGGCTGATCCGTCCTCTGCTCGAATTCTCCAGAAAGGATATTCACGAATATGCCGTAGCCCGCGGCTTGAAATGGCATGAAGACAGTACGAATTCGGATTCGACTTACAGGCGCAACTGCGTCAGGAACGAAATATTCCCTCTCTTCGCCAAGATCAACCCTTCTTTCCTGAAGACCCTTAACGAGGATACTTCCAGGTTCGCCCAGGTTCAGGAAATCGCGGACGACTATGTCGCGATGTATTCAGGCGCAGTGATGCACGACAGGAATGTCATCGATGTGCCCCGCCTGAAGATGGCCATCCATTGGGAATATGTCCTTTACAGGCTCTTGGAACCTTATGGTTTCAATTCTTCCGTCGTTGAGGACATCATCACCCTGATCGACCATGGCGAGACTTTCAGCGGCAAGAGATTCTATTCTGATGAATATGTCGCTTGCACTACACCTGAGACTATAGTGATCTCAGGTATCTTGTCAGGTACCCTGACGGGAGCATCGACAGGCTCGATGACCATAAAGGGGCCGGGAGAATACGAAATCGACGGTGTGGCGTTCAAGGTGAAGAGGGTTGAGATCCACGAACTCAAGCAGCCTGTTGGAACGCTTATCCTGAATCTGGATTTCCCGTTCACTGTCCGTCACTGGCAGGCGGGGGACTGGATGCGTCCGCTTGGAATGTGCGGCTGCAAGAAGAAGCTCAGCGATATTTTCGGAGATCTTAAATTCTCCTATGCGGACAAGGAAAAAGCCCTCGTCATCGCTGACGAAGGCTCTCACGTCCTTGCCCTTCTGGGCTACAGGATTGACGAATCCGTGCGATTCCAGGCTAAACCCGGAATGACTTCAGCCAAGTCGGAAATGATCGGCACAAGAATCATCCTTATCTGATTTCGATTTCAAATGGCATTCTGGCGAACACAAGGTCGCCGGTGCCTCTTGTCCACGATTTCTGCCAGTCGAGCATGGCTTTGGCGACTTCTTCGAATGGGGTCCCTTCCAGGGTCGTCCTTATCATCTCTCCTGTGTCTGAAGAACCGTTGAACCTCATCATCAACTGCTCTATAAAGGTCAGAGGCTTAGGGTAGCCCTCGATTCCCCAGTTGGAAACCTCGGAGTCTCCGCCGAGTGAGGCTGCGTAAGCGATCGCATCCTCGAGAGTCCCTATTTCGTCCACAAGTCCGATTTTGAGAGCATCGCTTCCTGTCCAGACCCGGCCCTGGGCGATCTCATCGACTGACTCGTAGGTCATATCGCGGCCTTCCGCCACCATATTCACGAAACTTGTGTAGATGTCGTCCACATAGTCCTGCATCCAGGCTGTCTCGGAGGCGTCGAACGGTCTTGTCAAGTTTAGCATGTCGGAATGCTTGTGCGACCTGACCGGAGCTATGTTGACATGGGCAACGTTCTTGAGGGTACCGCTGAATTCAGGGATCGCCGAGAAGCAGCCGATCGAACCTGTAAGGGTGGTGGCGTCGGAGAAAATGTGGTCGCAGCTGTTGGAAATCCAGTAGCCTCCTGAAGCCGCATAACTTCCATAGGACGCCACAACTGGCTTGACTGCCCTGAGGTGGTCCACCTCTTCCTTTATCTTGCTGGCCGAAAGCACTGTTCCGCCAGGAGAATTGACTCTCAGGACGACGGCCTTCACGCTGGAGTCCGCACGCACTTTGGCGATAATTCCGGCGAAACGGTTGCCGCTTATGTTGTTCGGATCGTCCTGCTCCACGATATTTCCGTTGGCGTAGATTATCGCGATCTTCTTCTTAGCGGAGTAATTCGGTTTCACCTTAACGGCTGCGTAATCGCTGAAAGGAATGAACTTCACATCCTTGTACTCCTCCTTTCCCGCAAGTACGGCAATCTTGTCCTTGTACTCTTCGACCGAGAGAGTCTCATCGGCCAGCCCGTGCTTGACCAGGTCTTCAGGGAAGCTGATGGAAAGATTGTCGATGAAGCAGTTGATGGAATCCACGCTGATCCCCCTGGCCTCCGATGTCTGATTCGATATCGTTTCCCACATAGAGTCGATCATCTCCTGGTTCTGTTCCTGATTCTCAGGGCTGGGAGAATTCCTTATGTACATTTCGCCTGCGCTCTTGTACTTCCCGTGGCGAATCAGCTGATAGTTGACTCCCAGTTTGTCAAGAAGGTCCTTGAGGAAAATCATCCTGCCGCTGACTCCTACCATAAAGGTGTTGCCGCCGTGGTGGGAGGTGGTGTAGATCTTGTCGGAGACCGACGCGAGCCAGTAGCTTCCGCTGGTGAACTGCTCTCCGTAGGAGACTACTGCCTTGCCGCTCTTGCGGAATTCCGACAGAGCCTTCCGGATCTCTTCAAGACTGGACATTCCGCTTGCGGGATTGTCTGTTTTGAGGAGAATGTACTTGACCGCGGGGTCCTCCGCTGCCTTGCGGATGGCCTGCACCGCTTCGTGGATGCCGACTGATTTGATCATTCCTCCTCCCTGAAGGGACTGGAGCGAGGAAAGCGGGCTTTCAGAGCTTCCCTGTTCTGAGATGGAAAGTGTGGACATCTCCATCAGGAGGACTCCCTCCTTTGGGATGACGCCGGATGAGCCGCTGGCGGAAGATGCTCCTGAGGCCAGCATGGAGCCGAACATCATTATGAAGAGCAATCCTTTGATGACAGCCCACACAACCAGGCCGCACAGGACCGCGAGTACCCATTTGACGAATTCCTTTGTATTCATTTCACTGTTGTTTTGATTTGTTCCTTATTGTCAACAAGATGCAAAGTTAAGCATTTTTACTGCAATTAAATCATTATCTTTGTTGATCAATAACAGTTGACAAGAGACAATGAACGTTCAGAAACCGTCAATCCCGAAGGGGACCAGAGACTTCGGCCAGCAGGACATGGCCGAGAGAAACTATATTTTCGACACCGTCAAGAGCGTCTTCAGGACGTTCGGATATTCACAAATAGAGACTCCGGCGATGGAAAACCTGTCCACCTTGCTCGGCAAGTACGGCGAGGAGGGGGACAAGCTCCTTTTCAGGGTGCTGAATTCAGGTGACGCTTTCGGGAAGGTCGATTTCGATGAATACAAGGACGTACAAGGAGCCATCAACTCTTCCGCCCTGTCCTCGAAGGTCTGTGAAAAGGGACTCCGGTACGATCTGACGGTTCCTTTCGCGCGTTTCGTCGTCCAGCATCAGAATGAAATCTCGTTTCCTTTCAAGAGGTTCCAGATTCAGCCTGTATGGCGGGCGGACAGGCCTCAGAAAGGCCGTTACCGTGAATTCTATCAATGCGATGTCGATGTTATCGGCAGCAGGTCGCAGGTGAATGAACTCGAACTCGTCCAGATTGTGGACAAGGTGTTCAGGCTTCTGGATGTGAATGTACTGTTGAAAATCAACAACCGCAAGGTGCTGACAGGGTTCGCCGAGATCACGGGATTCCCTGACAAGGTGGTTGACATCACGGTGGCGATTGACAAGCTGGATAAGGCAGGACTTGAAAACGTTGAGGCCGAATTGAAGGATAAAGGACTGAACGACAGCGCCATAGCCGTCATAGAGCAGATACTCCGGCTTTCCGGCTCCACATCCGGGAAGATCGCGTCGATGCGCGGTCTGATGAACGGCGGTTCTGAATCCGGACTCGTCTCCCAGACCGGTATGAAAGGACTGGACGAACTGGAGGAGCTTTTCGGTCTGATAGATGCGGCCGGGGTGTCATGCCCGGTCGAAATCGACCTTTCGCTCGCACGGGGATTGAACTACTACACCGGGGCGATTTTCGAAGTCAAGGCTCTCGATTTTCCTATAGGAAGCATCTGCGGAGGCGGACGTTACGACAATCTAACAGGGATATTCGGCCTTCCGGATATGTCCGGTGTCGGTATCTCATTCGGGGCGGACCGCATCTACGATGTCCTCAAGGGGCTGGACAAATTCCCCAAGGACTTGAAGTCCTCCACAACCCTTCTGTTTTCGAATATGGGCTCCGATGAGATGAAGTACATCCTTCCTGTCGCGAAGGCTCTTCGTGACAGGGGAGTCGCCGTCGAGGTCTATCCAGAATCATCCAAATTGAAGAAGCAGTTCGACTACGCCGGCCGCAAGTCGATCCCATTCCTTTCGATCAACGGCGGCGATGAGATGGCTGGGGGCCGGCTGAATGTGAAGAATCTTGTTTCAGGAGAGCAGAAGACCTTTGACAAAGATGCAATCGACGAGATCATAGGATTTCTTGGATAAGCGGGCCAGTGTCTGTCCGGTAAACCTTCTTAAAGTGCATTTCAAGAATATATATCTTAATAGTCAGGACATCTATGGACTCGATGGCTTTGAGCCGGTAATAGTTGACAAGGACTACCTCAGAGGGCTCGGCGTCTCCATCGAGCCGTCCGAGGAAACCTTAAGATCGCTCCGTGAGGGTTCCGAGGTTTTCGCAAGGAGATTTGACGGGCATACCCTTGTTCCTGAACAGGAGGTCAGTATCGAGGATTGCGATCCGGAAACGATAGTCCCGGAGATCCATAACTACACAGGACGCTGCCCTGCTCTCACTTTCGAGATCAATCCTGTGAAAGGCTGCAATGTGGGTTGTCAGTATTGCCTGGTCACGGACGGAGCGCACGTGCAGGATCTGGTCGCCTACGGCAATTATCATCTCTACGTCCGCCGTCTTCTGAACGAGAAGAATGGCCGTGGCAGTGAGAACCGGAATCACTATTACTATTTCTCGCCGAAGACCGAGGCCCTGCAGGAACCGACTTTGCTGACAGGAATAGCCCATAGGATCCTTCGCGAGTTCGTTGCTCATTTTCAGGAGTTCCCGGAATCAAACGCCAGGCTTTTCATCGCTTCAAAGGCCGGAGCCGGACATCTTTTGATCAAGGACGAGGGTGAAAACATCCTTGATCTCTTCACGAAACTTAAAGGCAGGATGCAATTCAACACAAGTGTGTCAATTATGCCATCTGCTTTCAGATCCGTCCTGGAACCCAACGCTGCACCGATTGAAGAAAGATTGAAGGCTGTCAGGATGTGCCGGGAAAGCGGTATTCCTGCGGATTCCGCTTTGGTGCAGCCTATTTTCACCCCGTATCTGACAGAATCCCGCATCAAGGAGTTCTTCGACACGCTTGGCGATTCAGGGATAATCAACTACAAGCCGGAATTCCTGACTGTCTGTGTCGAGAATCTGGCCATGCTGGGGCAACTCCTCGGCCATTTCGACAAGTCCCTTGAGCGTCAGCTTTACGAAGACTACCTGACTCCGTCAAATACGGATCATCGCAAGCAACGCGGCAGGACGGCCCCTGACCGCCGGTTAAGCACTGCAATGATTTCTAGGATGATAGAGTACACAGGGACGATAGGAATGAGTACCAGCATCTGCTACTGGGTCCGCAAGCAGTTGGGAATCACCGAGGAAATGATTCCACCGATCAATAGGAACGGATTTCAATGCCTTGGCTATCAATCGCATCTGTTCTCTGACGGAAAATGATGAAGGAACTGTGCCATAGTCTCTACCGCGACAGGGAAGATTACTATCTGAGGTGGTACCACTCCAGGCCGCTTGTCATCACCAGCGCTCGAAGAGATGAACTGCGTCGTCTCCACGCAATTCTTTACAAGACGGTGGACTTTATGGCCCACAACTATGAAGACTACCTTGACAACTGCATAACCCTGAGTCCGGAAGAAAGAGAAATTCTCGACTATCAGAGTCTCCGTCCATTCAAGGCCGGAACCTTCAGGCCGGACTATCTCATATCAGAAACAGGAGACCTCAAGGTCTGTGAAATCACCAGCCGTTTCTTTGCCCACGGGATATTTATGACTTATTTCGCCGAGCATAAGGCCGACCTCTATTTGAATGGGGCGGAGAGGGAAAGCCGGTTTGAAGAAATGATGCGGGATATGCTTGATATGACTGGTGAGGACAAGGAAATCTATGTGCTGAAAAGCGCCGACAAAACCAGCGCTATCGATATGTATTCTCCGTTCTACAGGTACTTCGGGAAGAGTGTGACCGTCATCGAGGCAGGGGAGGTGGAAGCGAGGAGGAAGGAGTGGGAGGGACATCTCCTTTTCTGCGCGTTGAACCAGAAGGATCTGATGTCATTCGGAATGGACATTCTCAAATCGATGGTGGATTCAGGAATGATCAATGATCTACGTACTGTACTGCTGATCCACGACAAGCGTTTTCTGAATCTATGGTTTCAGGATTCCTTCACATCAAGATGTCTGAGTGAAGAGGAGACGGAATTCCTCCGCCATCATTCAATCCCTACCTTTCTTCCTGGTGATAAGTTGTTTGAAACGGCGTTTGACCATAAGGATGACTTTATCCTCAAGCCTTTCCGTCTCGGAAAGAGCGAGAATGTCTTCGCCGGATGCCTGACATCGGAAACTGAGTGGAAAGGATTGTGGAGAGGCGGAGCGGTTGATGGGATGATACTCCAGCCTTTTTTGAAGCAGCGTGTGTTCCCTGCGGTCTGGGAAGGGAAGGAATATTCCGACTACATCTGCGGAATGATGCTCTGCATAGATGACAGATACTATGATTCCGGAGTTGTCCGGGCGTCCAGTGCTCCGGTATCCAACAAGGTGGATGACCGTAAGATGTTCGTAATACGGACGGATGAAGAATCAATCATCAACGAGGGCTTCAGGTTATGATTCTTTCCGGGAACCAGCCGTATTTCCTGCCTTATCTCCCATATTGGCAGCTGATTCATTCCTCCGATCTCTTTCTGGTCGGAGACGATTACAACTACATAAGGCGGGGATGGATAAACCGGAACAGTATCCTTGTTTCAGGCGAGCCGAAGATGATAACCCTTCCAGTCAGGAAGGCGAGTCCGTTCAGACTCATCAATGAGACGGAGTTTGACGAAATCTCGGCAGGCAGACTGATGGACACCGTGGCCAGAAACTACTGCCGTGCTCCATTCTTTGAACCCGTCTATGACCTGTTCGGGAAGATCATCCGAAATCCTGAAAGGAATCTTTCGGATTTCCTGACCGCTTCGATCAAGGATGTTTGCGCTTATCTAGAGATAAACACCAAGATAGGGTTGTCTTCCGCTTTTTCGACTTATGGGAAATTCCGCTTGGAACAAAGAATCTATGAATACTGCCGGCAGACCGGTGCTGACACTTATGTCAATGCAATCGGAGGGAAACGGCTGTACTCGTTCGAAGACTTCAGGGATCACGGAATCTCGCTTAAATTCCTCAGGTCCGTTCCGCATGAGTATTGCCAAAGGCAGAGACGTTTCTGGCCCGGCTTGTCTATCCTTGATGTGATGATGTTCAATTCGGTGGAGAATATCCACGAGATGCTTGACGACTACATTCTGGAGGGAGATGAGTAACGGGGTCCTGATCATCTGCTACACTTATAATCACGCTGCGTTCATCGAGAAAGCGCTGCAGGGATTTGTGATGCAGGTTACGGATTTTCCCGTGACAGCCTTGGTCATTGACGACTGCAGCGGCGACGGGACTGCGGAGATTGTGGAGGAATATTCCTTGAAGTATCCCGGGATCATCTCGCCAGTCCTGCTGAAGGAGAACTATCAGTCAGCCGGCAGATCAAAGAGGCCTTTGATAGAGCCTTATCTGGAAGATGCCCGCTATGTCGCCATGTGTGAGGGAGACGACTATTGGACAGACCCACGCAAACTGCAGAAACAGTTTGACGCCATGGAAGGTTGTCCCGAGGCGACGATCTGCTTCCACAGGGTCAGACGGATATCCCGCGAGGGTGTCCCGACGGGAAAGACGATGCCGCGTATGAGACGTTTCAAAAAGCCTTGCAGGATCACCCTCGATGACCTGATGAGAGAGGAATTCAAACTCGGACGCTGGACATTCCAAACGAGTTGTTTCTTCATTAAGAGTGAGATGTACAAGAGGAAGGGCGAACTGGAGGAATCCTTGTTCAAGGATTTCCCTTTTGGCGACCTTCCCCTGGAACTGACCTGCCTGATGAGTGGAGACGGAATATACATTCCGGAGGAAATGTCCTGCTACCGCGTCTTTTCCGGAGGGTATATGTCGGAGCAGAAGCGTAATCCCGCCATTGCTTTTCGTAACTGCGAGAAACGTCTTCGTGCGGAGATGACTCTGCGTCAGTATTTCGCGGGAAGATATTCAAGGGAAATCTCCTTCAGGATTATGCAGACTCGCATCGAGATGAAGATGAACGGTATGAGGGCTGATTATCCCCATCCTGAACGCCGGCCCCGCTTCCTCCTTCTGTACTTATCCCTGCAACTCCGGCGGCTGGCTTCTCATCTGCTCTGATTCGGCAGCAGATTCATTCTGACGCCGAAGTTGAAGTTCCGTCCGTTGCCCCAATATCCGGTTACGGTCGCTTTGTCGTGGCCGGTTCCGTCCTTTCCGCGCTCGATGTAGCTTGCATCTGCGATGTTGTTGAAGTTGAGGAAAACGGTCATTCCGATCCTGCCATATTCGTGGCGCCAGGATGCTGTGGCATCGATGAGGCTGTAGCCGGGAAGCCTGTAGGAATCCGAGCGGAATTCCGGGTTTGTCCTCGTGGCCGGTTCGAAGTCGGCCCAGATCCTGTCATTGTGGATCCAGGAGATTCCTGCTGAAAAACCCTTTGAAAATGAGGAGTTTATCGAAGCTCCTACCTGTGTCTGAGGGGCGTCTCCTATGTGGAGGCCTTTTGAGAAGACGTGTATTTCGTCAATCGGGCGCATAGTCTGCGGATCATAGATTGTAGCATCCACATCCTTAAGCCATTTCCATTCGCCCAGCGAAGCGTAGGCTTCTGCCTTAAGCATCCTGGAAATCCGGTATGTGGCGTTGAGTTCCATTCCTACGTGGAGAGCATCCAGTCCTTGGAGCATAAATTTGAAGGGTTCTTCGTCGAGGGATTTGTACGATGGACTGGTCAGGGACTTGTCCTTCCATAACGCTGCATAGGCGGTCGCTTCCGCCGTGAACCTGCTGCCTGTCCGTCTGTAGCCGATTTCTCCCATATAGTTCTTCTCGTTCGAGATGTTCCTGGAGACGGAGTTGTTGCCGTTTGAAAAGAATACGCTGGCGTATGGAGCTCTGCTGTAAACCGCGGCGTTGGCGTAGAGACTGTTGGATGGACTGAAGTTTTTAAGCATCCCGCCCTTGACGCTGCCTCCGGCCCGGCCCGTCCAGCCGCTCCACATCTCGTCAGAGGAGTAGTTGTAGGCATCCCATCGACGGAGAATGGTTCCGCTCAGGGATGCTCCGATAGTGATTATGGTGCTTTTCCTTGCGCCAGCCTTGATTGTCCCCAAACTGTAGAGCATCACATATCGCTGCTCGCGGCCGTTGTGGGTCCTTACGTAGTCTCCGACTTTCTTTATGGGGTTTCTTCCGTTCAGTCCGGCAAGGGAATTGTGTTCATAATCTTCGTACCAGTATTCCGCTCCCAGAAGATCTGTGATCCTTTCCTTCTCCCACGTGTCATAGGATTGGAAGTGCAGCCCGGCATCGATTTGGATCCTGTCGCTCAGGTCTGCTATCATATTCGTCTTCAGACCGAACTGGGTATGGCCTGCCAGGTAGTCGGTCATAATGTTTTCCGCCTTTTCTCCGTTGTATTCCCTTACGGCCTTCCAGTCTATCTGTCCGTCAGGGGTTAGGAATGAGGCGATCCGGCGGCCTGTGCTTTCAGTGTAGAAACCTCCGCCGTCGGCTATTGCCAGGTAGGCGGGTTTGAAATAGGTGTTCTGCGAAAGCGTCCTGGCGTTCGCACGGCCATATTCATCGGTGTCCCAACCCCAGTTTCTGTTGTAGTCCCTACCGTGTTTCTCCACGTCCGCATAACTCAGCCTTGTGGATCGCTGCTGATGCTTTTCAGGAGAGCCCAGCGAGGTGAAGTTGATGCTGTTGCGGCCGTTCAGCCGCTTTGAGACGATAATATAGTACGACCAGGTGCTCAGATCCGTGCAGTCCGGGTAGCTGCTTCCCCAGTTGCGCGAGC
>CAYFVE010000007.1:0-20761 GCA_964346605.1 uncultured Muribaculaceae bacterium
CAACGACAGTTTCGATGTGGATGTGAACAAGGCATTCACCAACGAGACCGACAGGTCCTCAATGTTGAAGATCAAAAAGGAGGAACTTGCTGAGATGGCTCCGAAATGGAAGGCTAAGGTGGTGAATGTAAAGACTTTCGTTGCTGCTGTAGAGGGTCAGGAGACTTACGACAAGATCTTTGGTAAGGATGCCGTAAAGACTTCGGAAGAGTTCGATGCAAGGATAGCGGAGAGACTTCAGGACAACTACAAACAGGAATCCGATTACAAGCTTTCACAGGACGTCCGCAACTATCTCGTCGAGAAGGCGGATGTACAGGTCCCTGAGGCCTTTCTCAAGAGATGGCTTTATGAGAACAATAAGGAGAAGTTCTCCAAGGAGGACATTGAGAAGGAATTCGATGCCTTTCTCAAGGATTTCCGCTGGCAGTTGGTGCGCGGCTACCTTATGAATAAACTTGATCTCAAGGTCGAGGACAAGGATATGGTTGAGGCTGCAAAGGCATATGTTTCCTACCAGTACGCTATGTACGGAATGGGAAATGTCCCTGAGCAGATCCTGACTGACTCCGCGATGCAGATGCTTAAGGATGAGAACCAGATCCGCAATCTTCAGGAAAACGTTGAAAACGAGAAGGTGCTTGCCGCGGTGAAAGAGAAGATCACTCTTTCAAACAAGAAGATTTCCGAGGCCAAGTTCCGTGATCTCAAGTAATATATATGGATAAGGAATTCAAAAAATTCGCGGTCAAGGGCCAGGGGGTAGCTCCAATGACCCTGGACCGCTATGAAAAGGCGACGGATGCCTACATCAATCCCACGATCATAGAGGAAAGGAAACTGAACGTGGCTTCAATGGACGTGTTCAGCCGTCTGATGATGGACAGGATTATTTTCCTGGGCGTTCCGATTGACGATGATGTGGCCAACATCATACAGGCGCAGCTTCTTTTCCTGGCTTCCACGGATTCCACGGCTGACATATCTCTGTACATCAACACTCCTGGCGGCCAGGTGACTTCCGGTCTGGCGATCTACGATACGATGCAGCTTGTGGAGCCGGATGTCGCCACGATCTGTACCGGGATGGCCGCTTCAATGGGTTCGGTCCTTCTTTGCGCCGGCGCAAAGGGCAAGCGTTCCTGCCTGCCTCATTCCAGGGTGCTGATACATCAGCCTCTTGGAGGAGCCCAGGGACAGGCTTCGGACATAATGATCGCGGCGAAGGAGATCGAAAAGACCAGAAAAGAACTCTACGACATCATTTCCGAGCATTCGGGACAGCCTTATGACAAGGTTTTCGCTGATGCTGACAGAGATTTTTGGATGACAGCCAAGGAGGCTCTTGACTACGGTATGGTGGATGAAATCCTGTCAAAGAAGAGCAAATAATGCCCAATAAGAAAAGCACGACGACAAGACGCTGTATGTTCTGCGGCAGGTCGGAGCATGAGGTTCCGTACCTGCTTCAGGGTATGGACGGTTTCATCTGCAGCGACTGTGTGGAACTTGCGCACGATTATCTCAAGGACGCATTGAATCAGGGGGGACAGACTTCAAGCGTCGATGATCCCGGCAGATTCGACGATTTGAAGAAACCGGCGGAGATAAAGGCCTTTCTGGACCAATATGTAATCGGTCAGGACAGAGCCAAGAAGATGCTGGCCGTAGCTGTTTACAACCATTACAAGAGAATCAATCACAATCTTGTGGACAAGCCGGATGACGGTGTTGAACTGGAGAAGTCAAATATCCTTCTTGTTGGTCCGACAGGGACCGGCAAGACGTTGCTGGCCAAGACGATAGCAAGAATGCTGGATGTTCCGTTCACAATTGTGGACGCAACTGTCCTGACTGAGGCCGGCTATGTCGGCGAAGATGTTGAGAGCATCCTTACAAGACTCCTACAGGAGGCGGATTTCGATGTCCGCAAGGCCGAGAGGGGAATAGTCTTTATCGATGAGATTGACAAGATCGCAAGAAAGAGCGACAACCCTTCCATCACCAGGGATGTGTCCGGAGAAGGCGTACAGCAGGCCATGTTGAAACTTCTGGAAGGTAATGTGATCAATGTCCCGCCGAAGGGAGGTCGCAAGCATCCGGAGCAGGAGTTCCTCCACGTCAATACCCAGAATATCCTCTTCATCTGCGGAGGAGCGTTCGAGGGAATAGAACGCCGGATCGCGCAGCGCCTGAACACTCAGGTAATAGGCTTCGGGGCAAGTCAGAAGCAGAAGATCGACAAGGAGAACCTTCTGAAATATGTCGATGCACAGGATATGAGAGCCTATGGCCTTATCCCTGAAATCATTGGCCGCCTGCCTGTCATCACGTATCTGGATGCTTTGGACAGGGATGCTCTGCTGAGAATCCTGTCTGAACCGAAGAATGCCATCCTGAAGCAGTACGAGAAACTCTTCGAGATGGACGGTATGTCTTTGAAGATCGAGGATGGCGTGAGAGAACTGATTGTCGATACTGCTGTCAGGAACAAACTCGGCGCACGCGGACTCCGTTCCATCTGTGAGCAGATCTTCGATAACGCGATGTATGAAGCTCCTTCCTCAAGGAAGAAATCGTTCACGGTGACAGTCGGTTACGCCAAGGAGAAGCTAGACAATACGGGCCGTCTTTGAGGCTGCTTCGGAGGATGCCGTCTCGAAGTCATCCTCTTTGGAAGCATAGAGTATCCCTCTTGAAGAATTGATCAGAAGGCCGCCCTTGAAGTTCGCTCCGTTGGCGATCACTTCCTCAGCGCTTCCTCCCTGTGCTCCGACTCCCGGCACCAGCAGGAAATTGTCCGGACAGAAACTCCTGATGTCCTTTAGCCTGGAAGCCTTCGTCGCTCCAACGACGAACATCATATTCTCCGGCGTGGAAATCTTCATCATTTTTTCCATAACGGACTGATAGAGCGGTTTCCCGTCTTTCACTGCTGACTGGAAGTCAGTTGAAGTCGGGTTCGATGACAACGCAACGACGATGGCGAATTTGCCGGGATATTCAAGGAAAGGGGTGACGGTTTCGCTGCCCATATACGGAGAGAGGGTGACGGCATCGAAGTCAAAGACCTCGAAGTAACTTTTGGCGTACATCTTCGCCGTGTTGCCGATGTCTCCTCTTTTGGCGTCGGCGATTATGAACTGTTCAGGGTAGTTGTCACGGATGTAGGCCACCGTTTTGTCAAGGACGGTCATTCCTTCAAGGCCAAGGTACTCATAGAAGGCAAGATTCGGCTTGAAGGCTACGCAGAACCTTGCCGTCGCATCCACGATCCTCTTGTTGAACTCGAGGACGGCGGCGGTCACGCTTCTTCCGAATCGTACGCATTCGGGCAGTTTCGCATAGTCGGTGTCCAGACCGACGCATAGCATCGAGCGCTTGGACTTGATCTGATTGTACAGTTCGTTTGTTGTCATAATACTCTTGAAATTACAAGGTCACTAAGAATAGGCTCAATGCAAAAGTAACAAAATCTTCAGTATCTTTACCAAATTCATATATGAAAAAGCAAATGGCGGTTTTCTTCATTATATTCTTCATTGTAGTCTTCATTGGGATCCCTGGCGCCTTGTGGACATTCTGCTGGGGAATCGGCAGACTTCTCGGTTTCGTATGGCCTGCAGCCGCGCCGATAGGGAAGTGGGCGGGTACTGTCATCGCGTCCTGTCTCCTTGCCGTCTTTTTGTTCGGATTCATCTTCGGATGGAGGATGACGCGCGTAAGGCGGATTGAACTTGCCTTCAGGGATCTTCCCGCATCATTCGACGGCTACAGCATCGCGCATCTCTCCGACTGGCATCTGGGAACATATTCAAAGAACCACAAGACGATCAGGAAGGAGGTGGAGAAGGTTCTGGAGGCAAAGCCCGACATCATCCTTTTCACAGGGGACATTGTCAACGGAGATCCGGAAGAACTCGCTCCTTTTATGAGTCTGCTGTCGAGTCTGTACGCTCCCGACGGAGTCTGGTCCGTTATGGGCAACCACGATTACTGCGTCTATTATCCTGACAACACACCTGAGAAACAGAGGCAGAACATCTTGCGCCTTCAAGAGATGGAAAACCGGATGGGATGGAAGATGCTGCTGAATGCCGGAGTCATGATCTCCAATGGGAAAGACAGCATTGCCGTCATCGGTGTCGAGAATGATGGTCAGCCTCCATTCCCTCAATACGGCGATCTGCGGAAGGCTCAGGCCGGCCTTCCAGAAGGAATATTCAAAATCCTGATGAGCCACGATCCTACGCACTGGCGCAGGTCGGTTCTGCCGGAAACGGACATTCAACTGACCCTGTCAGGCCATACTCACGCGATGCAGTTCCGCATCGGGAGATTCTCTCCGTCAATGCTACATTTCAAGGAATGGGGCGGACTCTATTCAGAGGGCGAAAGAAGATTGTTCGTAAGCACCGGCTCCGGAGGAAACATTCCGTTCCGCTTCGGAGCCTGGCCGGAAGTCGATTTCATCACCCTTCGCTCACTTTAGGGAAAACTTCTACAGATTCTTCGGAGAATAGAGGTCATCCCACCATGTTGAGTCGTCCTGAAGCCATTTTGCGAACCATGCCCAGATTGTGTCCTGCCACTCAAGGCGTTTCTGATAGTCAAGGATATGATGGTCTTGGTCCTTTACAGCTACCAGAGCGGTCTCCTTTCCAAGAAGTTTAAGGGCTGTGAACATTTGCACGCTTTCGTTGAAAGGCACATTCGTGTCGGAATCACCGTGGACGAACAGAATCGGAGTGTTGATTCTGTCTGCCCTGTAGAGCGGGCTCTGCTTGACGAAAAGGTCTTGGTCCGACCACGGATAACTGTTCGCCATGGAGGTCTCGCTGTAGGAATATCCCCAATAACCGAATCCCCAGTAACTGGTGTGGTCACTTATGCCGGCGTGGGAAACCGCGCAGGCGAAGAAGTCCGTCAAGGTTGGAATATACTGTGACATGAATCCGCCGTAGGATGCCCCGATGCAACCCACCTTCTTCCCATTTACGAAGGAGTGTTCCTCGCAGAACTTCCGCGTGCCCTCGATGATGTCCTGTGCCGGGCCGTCTCCGGCCGTGTTGACGTGTCTTGCAGACCATCCCTGTCCGTTTCCGGTGGCTCCGCCAGGCACTGCGACGACATAGACCACATAACCGAGAGCGGCGTAGGCGTGGTGAGGGTACCGGCTTTCGAAGTTGCGGCTTGTCGGACTGCATCCTCCATAGTAGTTGACGATCATAGGGTACTTCTTCGTACTGTCAAAGCGGGGCGGAAGGTAATAGCGGCCGTAAACAGTCTCGCCTTTGGAATTCTTGAAGTTCCACTCGCGACACTCTCCCAGTTCCACGTCCTTTAGAATCTCAACGCTGAGATCCTCCTTGAGTTCTGACTTGCCTGATTTCAAATCCAGAAGATACAACCTGTCGGAATTCATCGCACCTTGTCCGTAGTAGGCCATAATGGGTTTTGTGCCTGAAATGCTGAAATCCTTGACAAGGTCTTCATTCGTCTCGATCCTGGTGATTTTTCCGTTTCCGGGATTGAGTCTGTAGAAACTTATGCAGTCTCTGTTCTCGGCGGTGAAATAGATGTTTCCGTCCATCCCGCTCCATTCCACTGACTGTACGCAGGGGTTGAAGTCCTTTGTCATCGGTCTGATCTTCCTGGACTTAAGGTCCATAATGAAGAGCTGCATATCGATCATGCTGGGAGTCTGACCCGGCTTTACATTGCTTCCTATGCCGCCTAAGGCTTCCGGGGAGCCTGTCAGTAGGATCTGCCTGCAGTCCGGAGAAAACAGTGCATTCTGAATGAATCCGTCCTTTTCAACGAGAAGTTCCGCGTCAAGCGTCTGCATATTCATAAGGTAAATTGAGGATACGGTGGTAGGACGTTTTTCAAGACGCTCCTGACTGACCCATAGGAGAGCGTATTTTCCGTCAGTGGATATGTCTGAGATGAAGGAGTTGTGATAGCCGAAGGAAATCTGCTGCATAACTCCGGTCTTGAGGTCGTATTTGGCAACATAGGAGCGCTTTCTCCAGCCTGGCTGCCTGTCGTCCGGAGTAAGTATCTGATAGACTCCTGGTTTCTCCTCCGGCCCTTCTTGAGTCATTGAGAATACCAGGTAATCTTCTGACGGAGCAAACCGGAACCATCCTTCAGGAAGGTCTTCCACCAAAACTTCCTCTGCTCCCGTAGCAGGATCTACAGCCACGAGCCTTGAGGTTGAAGGTCCTTTTCTGGTGACGTAGTATCTGTTTGAAACCGGCATCCAGGAAATCCTGTCACGTGTCTCCGCAACGACTTTCCCGGTGGCCGCTTCAGCTATCTTCGAGATTCGGGAACTACTTCCGCCTTCCATAGTTGTCGTGTAGGATGTAATAAGGTAGTCTCCCTCCGGCGAGATCCCTACTCCTGAAAACCTTGTACCAAGCAGCACGTCCTTCATTCCGTAAAAATGCTTTCCACCGTTGTCCAGGGTTATTTTGCCATCTTCCCCGGTTTCTATCGAAACTTTTAGAGAAGGCTTCTCTCCATCTTTAAGAAGGTACTTGATGTCCACGTCGTGGACAGCCGGAGATAGTTTCTGTTCTCCTTCGGACTGTTTCCCGTCGATGAACACCCTGTAGTCCTTCAGACCATCCACAACAATCTTGGCCTTGGTATAGCCACTGTTGCGGAATGAGAATGATGCCCAGTTAAGGGAGTATTCTCCCTGGCCTGCAGGGAGTTCTTCTCCAGATGCGGCTTCGGAGGTCTCAAGGCCGGCTTTAGACAAAGGAGAGTCCAGAAATCCGGAAATATCGAAAGCCTTGGAATACACGTTTAGCGAGTCAACCATAAACGGCTTCATCACGATGAACGGCCCGGAATGGCGGAATGATTTCACATCAATGCTTTCGGCGCCGGCGCAAAGTGACAGGCACAGGGCGGCGGCCAGGAGATGGAATTTTCTCATAATCTTTTACTCAAATGTTCGTAATGTATTACAATTTCGGAAATTTTCCGCAGAACTCCAATTATCCGGACTCATTCATCATCACGGAAGGCGCCACGCCGAACTGTTTCGTGAAGCATCTTGTGAAATACTTTGGGTCATTGAAGCCAACATCGTAGGCGATTTCAGAAACAGTCATTTCTTCCGGCAAACCATTTGTAATCATTTCTTTGGCCACATTCAGCCTGTAGAGTCTGATGAACTGGGCTATTGATTGTCCGGTAGCCGCCTGGAGCTTTTCATTGAACACGCTTCTGCTCATTCCCATCGCGTCGGCGAAAGAATAGATGTCAAGTTCTGGATCCCTGTAGAGTTTCTGGATCGTGTTCATAAGGTCGTTGTTGAACTTCGTCTTCAGGCTGTCTATTTCCTGTGTTATGGTCTTGTGACCGGCCAGTTCCTCGTTCTGCTTGAGCAGGACGCTGTTCTGCTTGGCAAGTTCGTTCGCTTTCTCCTGAATCTGCTGTTTCTGTTCCGAGAGCAATTCTGTCTGTTTTTTCACTTCCTCCTGGAGAAGTTCTTTTTTTCTCTTGATGGATTCTGTCCTCCAATGGATAAAGAGTTGGATAACAAGGGCACCAGCCAACGCGTAAAGGATGTAGAACCACCAAGTCTTGTAGAAGTAAGGTGTGACATTCACATCAATCTCATCTTCAGAAAGCACATCTCCGTTGTTGTCAACCGCTCTGATCTGCAGCTTGTAGCTGCCTCCGGAAATGTTTCCGTACCTGACATATTTTCCGTTGCCATAGACAGGCACCCATCTGTTGTCGAAGTGCAGCATCCTGCTTTCATATATTATGTCTGAATCGTTGTTGAATGTCAGATCTGAAAATGAGAAGGTGTAGTTCCTGTCCCTTTCGTGTATTCTTATCTTTTCTTCATAGACCAGATTGGAGAATCTGCTTTCGTCGAATCCTCCGGAGATCACGACATTTGACTTCGGATATGTCGAGCGTGTGATGAAACTTGACAGAAGGACGCTCAGCCCCTCCTTTTGGCCAAGATAGATCACTCCGTTCCGGTCCTTGCTGAGGCTGTTCTCGCAGAACGCCATTGACTTGAGTCCGTCGCTGATTCCGTAATTGTTCATTTTCCCTGTGGAAATATCAAGCCTGAACAATCCGTTCTCTGAAGTTATCCACAGGATGTCTCCATCCATCAGAAGTCCGCGTACGTTGTCATCAGGCAAGCCGGACTGTCTGTTGTACTTGACTATGCTGTCAGCCGGCGAGTAGTCACGGGGTATTTTCCAGACTCCGTTGTCGAAAGTTCCGAGCCAGATGTCTTCTTTGTGATGGACGATGGAGATGCTTTGAGGCAGGTCAAGATTACTGACGCTCTGCAGATCCTTCAGATCAATCACTTTCATCCCGTTCAGATGACTCACCCACAACCTGTCCTTGTCGTCGCTGCTGACGCTCAGGCACAGGAACATCGGTTCGAAGTATTCTCCGAAAGAATTGTCTCCCAGATTGTAGTAGAACAGACCTGTTCGCGATGCAAACCAGATGAAGTCGTTGGTCTGGTCGTATGTCATCATATTTATGATGTCAAGTTTCTTCGCCGCCCTCGACTCGCTCCCGGCCGGAACATTGATCCTGGTCGGGTCGTTGATGTCGAGATAGTTTACTTTTCCTTCGGCGGAACCAATCCAGAGCCGTCCACGGTTGTCTTCGCAGAATGAGGTTATGGTGTTGTGCGAAAGAGAGGAGTTGCCGGTATTGAAGCAGCGGAAGGTAAACAGCCCGGTTCTTAGATACAGGCCGTATTCGGTTGCACCGAACCATTGCTGGCCTCTGCTGTCGGTGAACATAGATCTGATAGGTGTCTCAGGTAGTGAGGCCGGTTCATTTTCCCTATAAGATAAATTGATTATCGGAAGATTCTTCTCCTGAAGTATGGAAAGACCTTCCACTTCCAGTCCCGCCCAAAGCTGAGGCCCCCTGGTGGCGATACATCTTACAAGATTGCCCGGAAGGATCTTGTTCCCGAATAAATTGGCCCGGGAACTGTATTCAATGAAGGTGCCTGTTTCCTGGTCGTAGATGTCAATGCCTCCAAGCGTCGCTGCCGTAATCTCCCCTTTGGGGGAGATGCACAGACTTGTGACTTCATCGTTCGAGATAGTATGCCCAGACTGGTCGTTCTGCCTGAAAACCGTAAGTTCTCCTGTGATCACGTTGATCCTGTAAAGACCTTTTAGTGTTCCTAGCCAGACATTGTCGCCTTCCTTGATGCAGGATGTGCCTTTATTGTCCTCACCTATATTCACGTACGGGAAAATACGGCTATCCTTAAGTCCTGTACCTTCGTATTTTATCCTGTGGATTCCGCCGCCAAGAGTAACCCACACTGAGCCGTCTTTCTCTATGTCGAACAGATTCAGGCGAAGATTGAAATCGCTGGTGGAACAGACAATGGAATCCAGTTTGAACTCCTTTCCATCATTATCAAAAGAAATTCTGAAGACCTTGTTGCGGGAGTTGTACCAGATGCATCCTTCCGAATCTTTTGTTACAGAACTGATGTAGCTGCCCTCGTAGCTTGACCTGATCTCATCAGGAATACTGCAGATGGTGAGGGTCTTAAGATCGATGACATCGATATTCCTTGTTTCGGCTACCCAGAGGCGGGCGTAATCGTCCGTGCAGCTCTGAGTCACGTAGTCATTGACCAGCCGGTGCTCCGGAGATGCGTGTGTGGAGAAGTTGATGAAGGCTTCTCCGTCATATCGGGATATGCCGCCACCGAAGGTGCCTATCCAAGCAAATCCTTTGTCATCGAAGCAAATTCCGTTGATGTCCGGGTCCGGCAAGCCGCTTTCCCTTGTAAGTCTATCCGCAAGATAATACTCCTCTGTCTTGACTTGTGCATCAAGGTTAATGGCACTCAAAAACAACATTAGGATTATTATCGGCAGATAATCCACCTTTTTAATCATATCGTCCACTTGTTTGGCTGCGAAGTTCGATATTTTTGCAAAAAGAAGCAAGTAACACTTTAACCCATTTTAATAACACTTTAGAATTATGACCAAAATCAGTTCTCGAGGTTTGTTCCTTTCAGTTCTGTTGCTCCTTGCATCCCAGCTGATGTTCGGACAAAACATTACTGTATCAGGAACGATCATTGACCAGACGGGAGTTCCTGTGATCGGCGCTACCGTTATGCTCAGTAGCAATCAGACGGTCGGCGCTCTTTCCGACCTTGACGGAAAATATTCGATCAATGTTCCGTCGAACGCAACTCTTGTTTACTCTTGTGTGGGTTATGCAACCCAGACAATCCAGGTGAACAACCGCACAAAGATAGATGTGGTTTTCCTTGAGGATACTGAATTCCTTGAGGAGACGGTAGTCATCGGTTATGGAGTCCAGAAGAAAAGTGACGTCACGGGTTCCATCGCCTCGGTAAAGTCTTCCGATCTTGAAAACAGGACAACTAATGACATCGCCCAGGCTCTCCAAGGCAAGGCTGCCGGCGTCCAGATCATCAACTCTTCAGGCGCTCCCGGCTCATCATCAGGAATCCAGATCCGCGGATACTCATCAAACAGCAAGACTTCTCCTCTTTTGATTGTGGACGGTCTTAAGGTGAATGACATCAGCTACCTTGATCCTGAGAGCATAGCTTCAATCGAGATTCTCAAGGACGCCGCTTCCGCCGCCATCTACGGTGTAGAAGCAGGAAACGGTGTCATCCTCATCTCTACAAAGCAGGGCAGTTCCGAGCAGGGAAAGGGACGTATCACATATTCATACCAGACTTCATTCCAGAAAGCGTCACGCATTCCTGAGGTTATGAACGCACAGGAATATATGGACTATATGGTATTATCCGGCGCCGCTACTCAATCAGACTTCGACTATGATGGACACACTGACACTAGATGGTCAGACTATATGCTTGAGACCGGTCGTCAAAGCAAGCACGTCATCGGTTTCGAGGGCGGAAACGACAGGGCTAAATTCTACACTTCTCTCGCCTACACAAATAATGATGGTATCATCACCGGAGACAAGGATACTTTCAACCGTATCGTAGGCCAGATCAACGCCGAGTACAAGATCAACAATTGGCTTACCGTAGGTGTAAACACCACTGTTGACAAGAGCGAGACCAAGACTCTTTCTGAAAGTTCGCGTCTTTCCGATACGATCTTCGCATCGATCATCACTTCCGATCCTATCACTCCGTTCACCTACGCTGCGGGGGCCGTCCCTCAGAGAGTACAGTCTGTCATCAATGACGGCCAGGCGGTCCCCAGGGATCCTGACGGCAATGTCTATGGCGTCTCTGTGTTCACGGACCCTAGCTACATCTGGAACCCGCAAGTTCTCCTTGACAGAAGGGATGCTTCCTCTACCAATTTCCGTGTTAGAGGGACGGCCTATATGAATATCACTCCTTTCAAGGGCTTCGTTTTCACTTCCCGTCTTGGCTACCAGGGAGGCTACAGGCATAACTCCAACTTCAATAAGGAGGTTTATACCACAGCCAGACAGACCCAGACGATGTCCATCTCAGGTAATGTCAACGAACGGATCTACTACCAGTGGGAGAACTTCGCCAACTACAACAAGTCAGTCGGCAAAAGCAATTACGCCGTAATGGCCGGTATGTCATACCAGCAGACCAACACGAATTCACTTCGCGGATCCGCCAACGAGCTGACGAGCGACGACCTGAACTTCAGGTATCTTGACAATGCTGTAAATACGGCTCAGATGACTCTCGGCGGTTCACCTAACGTCAGCGCCAACATGTCTTTCTTCGGACGTCTCGGCTACACATTCAACAACACCTACTTCCTTCAGGCAAACTTCCGCGCCGATGCTTACGACACATCCAAGCTTGACAGGAACCACAGGTGGGGCTACTTCCCTTCAATCTCAGCTGGCTGGACCATCAGCAACGAACCGTTTATGGCTCCTGTGAAACAGTCCCTCGGCCTCTCGTTCTTGAAACTCAGAGCTTCCTGGGGTGTCAACGGCAACGTCAACGCTCTCGGACAGTATCAGTACGCTTCCGTCCTTCAGAGTTCTTCAGACTATGGCAACAACCTCGGCAACGGCTTCATAGTAGGCGTCCGTCCTTCCACGGTTCTTCCTAATCCTGAAATCAAGTGGGAGACATCACGCCAGGTTGACTTCGGTCTCGATGCAAGACTCTTCAAGGAGAGGCTTACATTCACCCTCGACTGGTACAACAAGAACACCCACGACCTTCTTACCAGCACCACGGCTCCTGGCAACACAGGTGCGGAGACAGTGTATGTCAACGCAGGTCTCGTCAATAACCACGGTACTGAAATGGAAATCAGCTGGAGAAACACCCACGGTGATTTCAGTTATGGAATCAGCGGCAATATCGCGACTGTACACAACAAGGTCATCGAAGGTACATCCGCAGACAGAGTCCCAGGACAGAAGATCTGGAGTTCATACGATGTCACATACTTCGAAGAAGGCTACCCTCTCTGGTATCTCAGGACCTTCGTTGTCGATCATATCGACCAACAGACAGGCGCGGCGGTCTATAAGGACTTCGACGGCGACGGTGTGATCACTCCTGATGATCGTGAAATGACCGGAAGCGGTATTCCTGACTTCACTTATGGTCTTACCCTCAACCTTTCGTACAAGGGGCTTGACTTTACAATGCTTGGGTCCGGTTCGCAGGGTGCGGAGCTTCTATATGCAGTCTGCCGCGCCGACGCCATCCAGCAGAACACCCTCAAGGAATTCTACACCAAGGCTTGGAAGAACAGCAGTTCAACAGGCTACACCTATCCGAAGCCGGATGCGAGCGATGCTTTCTACAGGACTTCTGATATGAGAGTCTATAACGCTTCATTCTTCAAGATCAAGCAGATTCAGCTCGGTTATCGTATTCCAAAGAAATTCGTTGAAAAGATTTCTCTCAGCTCGCTTAGGGCTTATGTCTCCCTTGACGATTTCTTCACCTTCACAAAGTATCCCGGACTTGATCCGGAGACCAGCCACTTCGGCTCCGACGCATCAGGCCTTGGAATCGACTATGGTTCATATCCTATCTCCAAGAAGGTCGTATTTGGTGTCAACGTAGCATTTTAATCCGTAGAAACAATGAAAAAGAAATATTTATTTGTCTCAATGGCCATACTTGGCCTGACATTGAGTTCCTGCGAGAAAAATCTTGACATCTCGCAGAAGAGTGTCCTCTCGACCGAAGACTACTATACAAATGCAACTCCTGATCAAGCCGACGCTCTCATCGCCAGTATATATAAGATGTACTGGGGCGGAAGGGACGTTACCTGTGTCAACGGTATCGAGAAGATTCTCTTCCTCAACTCCCTCGATGATGACCACTATACCGGCGGAGGCTCATTCGCTGATGCCACCAACCAGTACCAGGAGGCCGGAAACTACAATGTCACATCCGCGGACTTCGCTCCAAGGATCGTTTATAAGGGCATCTACAGCGTCGTTTATCACTGCAACCTGATTCTTGAGAAGATTCCTGAGTCATCCGATCCTGAAATCAACAGAGTCAAGGCTGAGGCCAACTTCCTGCGCGCCCTTGCGATGTTTGATGCGGTAAGGTGGTGGGGAACTCCTCCTCTTCCTGATCACCTCCTGTCTCAGGATGAGTATTATCAAGAGAACACTCCTTCAGATGTCACTATCCAGTGGGTTCTCGACCAGATGGCGGATGCCGCTTCGAAACTTCCCGCAATCAGCGGAAAGGGCCAGCAGCAGGCTTTCGGCGCACGTATTTCCAAGCATGCCGCGCTCGCTTATCGTGGGAAAGTCGGCCTTTGGTATGGACAGAAAACAAATAACAAGGAAATGATCGCAGGCGCGGTCAAGGATCTAAAGGAGGTCATCAACTCCGGCCTCTACGGGCTTGTGTCCGATATGTTCATCCTTGAAAGGCCTGCAGGCGATTTCTGTGAGGAATATCTTTTCGAGCATAACTCTGCCGATGACGACGGCTTCCCTGGAAACCCTCAGAATGACCTCCGTCATATGTGGACCGGATGGCCTAGCGGAATCGTCGCTCCTGATGCAATCTACACAGGTTGGGGCTGGAATGCGGTTTCAAAGGAATTCGGTGACTTCCTCAAGGAGCACGAGGGTGACGTCGAGAAGCCTCGTTTCAAGTCAACCATCCACACCTATGAGCAGGTTCTGGCGATGGAATACGGTGAAGGCAAGACTCCTGGCGTTGCCGCCAGCGGTATAGCACACAACGCCGGTTACTTTACCTATAGAGGAATCGCTTTCAACGATGACTTCTACAACATCGCTGGTTTCTGGAAATATTCAAGGACCAACGAGGCTATGCTCCGCTATGCTGAAGTCCTTCTTTTGTATGCTGAAGCACAGTTCCTCAACGACAGCGACGCTGATGGTTCAGGTCTGAATGCTCTGAATGAAGTCCGCCGCCGCGCTCAGATCGAGGAAGTCCCTGCTTTGACTTATCAGATCATCAAGGACGAACGTCGTGCAGAGCTCTTTTATGAGCAGGAGAGATACTTCGATCTCGTAAGGTGGGGGGACGCGCCGGCCGTTCTCAAAGACAAGGGCAAAGTTTATTATAAGTTCTATGGCTACAAGCCGGGAACAAAAGAGTGGAACGTCGAGGTAGTCAAAGGCAAAGGGAAGGGCTGGCAGGATAAGTACAACCTTCTGCCATTCCCGTTCGAGCAGACTTCCGCTAACCCTAATCTCAAACAGAACATAGGCTGGTAATTAAATAACAACACTGAAATATGAATTACATCAAATTCACTTTAACTATCCTGGCGGCTCTTACGCTTGCAGGATGCAACGATTCTCCAAAAACTGAGGCTTCTGGCGAAGAGGTCCGGAATAATGTCATCCAGCCGGGTGAGCAGGCTCCGCTTGCAGACCCGGGCCAGAAGAATTTCGGAGGCTCTGCTTTGTCAAATGCCGACACTGCCGCCCGCAATGCAGCCAGAAGAGCCAGGATGGCTGAAATGAACAAGATCAGAACGGTCCATTTCAATGACCTTACAATGTCGGATCCGTACATCTATCCGGATCCTGAGACAAAGACATATTACCTGACATCGTCAGGTGGACGGATGTACAAGAGTACAGACTTTGTGATGTGGGAGGGTCCTTACAACATTGTTGACCTCTCAGGAACCTGGTGCGAAAAGGCCGGTTTCGCAGCTGCCGCGGAGATCCACAAGATCGGCGACTACTACTACTATGCCGGAACCTGGAGCGATCACAGCGACTTGATCCAACAGGTGCCAAGACGCTACAATGTTCCTCACAATCAGACATACCTTCTTCGTTCAAAGAATGTTGAGGGCCCTTACACATCATTTGCCATAGAACCTGGTTATGACTATCAGCCTCGCGATTGGGACTGTATCGACGGTACGCTCTACGAAGAGGATGGCCGCATCTATATGGTCTTTGTCCACGAATGGACGCAGCTGATTGACGGTACGATGGATTACATCGAACTCTCCCAGGACCTCACCCATACCATTTCAGAGCACCCTGTGACGATGTTCAGGGCCTCTGAGAATCCATCCTGCGGAGAAATGAACTCACTTGGAGAGGCTACATTCGGTCTCAAGATGCCAGGCTGGGTAACCGACGGCCCTCAGATGTTCCGCACACAGACCGGCAAGCTCGGTATGCTTTGGGCAACTTGGGGTAAGGAACGTTATTTCCAGGCGGTCTGCTACTCAGAGTCCGGAACGATCGCCGGTCCTTGGGTACAGGAACCGAAGCCATTCCTCGCCAACAACTCCGGTCACGGAATGTTGTTCAAGACCTTCGATGGCGAACTTCGTTACATTGTCCATCACGCAGAGGAGAACGGCCCCAGAAAGCCTCAACTCTGGACTGTTGATGACAGTGGAGACAAACTTTTACTTGGGAAACAGATTGTTGTGAAATAATCGTAATGTTTGTTGTGAAACAAACCAATAGTTAGTTTAAAATAGAGTTAAAAACTCAGGGGTTGACCAGAATGCTTTGGCCAACCCCTTTTCAATTGTCTCGGATGTCAGTTTTCTTGCTGTATGATTCGAGAAGCTACCTTGTGGATTCTGTTTTCATTCCTTTCCTGAGCTTGGTTATCGGATTGATGTTGCCATCTTATATCCTGGCTGCCGTGATGATGGCCATTGAGGCGGCATTTTCGTTTTGTCTGTATCCAGAAAATGAATTTGAACTCCGCGGCCTTGATTCCCGTTTCACTCAAGGATATGTGGCCGAAGGCAGCAACCGGAGCAGCAAACCGGCAAATTGGAATTCACCTCCTTATCGACAATTGAGGAGATACTCCCCAAACGCAGGCCGGAATGATTCTCCAACCGGCAACGTCACTCCATTATCCAACCGCACACTGGTCCGAGAAGCCTCCGCGATGTGCCCAAACGCTATGATATAAGAACGGTGGATGCGCACGAAACGACCCTTCGGCAGCTGCTCAATGAGGTTTTTGAGACTGTACAGCACAATTACAGGAGCCTCCGCATCGGTCAGATGGATCTTGATATACTCACTCCATCCCTCCACATAAACGATTTTGCGGGTATCAATGCTGACGGTGCGGTATTCGGCCTTGAAATGCAAGATGGGTTCAGCCTCTTTTTCCTCAAGCGCCGCCTTCATTTCCAAGTGTTCGCGTAGTTTCCGGCAGGATGCTTCGAACTCCTTGAAACTGAACGGCTTCAGCAGATAGTCCACTGCGTTGACACGAAATCCCTCCACGGCATACTCCGAATATGCTGTCGTGAAGATTACGGCAGGAGGATACGGCAGTGACTTTATAAAGTCCATCCCACTAAGGTCCGGCATATTGATGTCGAGGAAAATGGCGTCAACACACTCCTGATAGGGCTTTGCCGCGGCGGCACTGTTGCATGCGGCAACCAAATCCAGAAATGGAACCTTCGCGATGTACATCTCAAGCTGGCGCAGGGCCAGTGGCTCGTCGTCTATAGCAATGACACGGATCATGACAGCTGGATTTCAGGTTGGGTAGGAATGGCCATCAGTACGTCGTAGCGCCCTTCTTCTTCATCTGTAGAAAGTACAAAGGTATTACTGTAGAGGAGTGAAAGCCGCTTCCGGATATTCTCCAGGCCGATACCGTGCCTCTCGTCGCCGTCTGACGGATGCGAGGAATTGGAGCAGTGGAATACCACCTTCCCGTCCTGAAGTTCCACCTTTACCCGAATGAATGATTCGGCTGAGTAACTGATGCCATGTTTGAAAGCGTTTTCGACAAAAGACGCCATCAACAGCGGCGGAACCGCTGCGCCGGAAAGGTCTGCCGGGAAAATGGTGTCAATCCGGACGGCATCTTCCGGATAACGAAGTCTCATCAGGGAGATAAAGTGTTCGATGAAGTTCAATTCCTTCACCAGCGGAATGGTGGGGGCATTGCCCTCATAGAGCAGGATACGCATCATCTTGGAGAACTCTTCTATGCTCTCCTTGGCCTTCTCCGGCTCGATATCTACCAGAGCATGGATATTGTTGAGTGTATTCATCAGGAAGTGCGGATTGATCTGGTACCGAAGGGCCTCCAGTTGTTGCTTGGTGTTTTCCGCCTCCAGTTCCTTCATCCTGCGTTCCTTACGACGGGATTCGATATAGAAATACACACCCAGGTCCACACCGATCAGGAGGATCCCCATAATCAGCCTCGAGGCTTCCGGACTCATCGGTCCGAGCCGTCCCGGCTTATCGGGGACTCTTCCAGCCGGACCGGCTGGCGGTGGAGGCATCATGTCAGTTTCCTCTGGAAAAGGCGGAGTTCCCTGGGGACGGCTGAGCGGCGAGAAGCACCAGACTCCGAACAGTATGAGCAGCGCTGTTGTGAGTCCTATATATAACGGAAGCCTCTTCCTGATAAGTGGAGCCAGGAGGAGATGATGAATCAAAACAAGAAGAAGGAACGGGAGCAGCGTCTTCATTCGCAAAGCATTTTTGCAAAAATACCACCTTTTTCACATATACCCCATAAATTCGCTGAAGAAACGGAGGCGTTCGCTGAATGCCAGCCCGTTGCTGCGGTTTCTGGTTTATTATTTGGAAGCAAGTACAAAAACTTTCTGTGTAATGAAAAAGATTATATTACTCATCACAACTATAGCGCTCGCCCTGACGTCTTGCGAGAAGGACGATTCCACTTTCGGTCCTGACGGATCGGGTGAAATGCCCGACAACCAGCAGGAAGTATCCGACCTGAAAGATCCGGCCCTTGCATGGAGTTCCGACTCATTTGAGGCTTCCATCGGATCCGAAAACGTTTTCCCTACACTTGCGAACACATACAACGTGAGTGTCACTTATGAATCCTCGCAGCCGGAAGTTGCTACGGTCAGCAGCAGCGGTGCCATTACGCTTGTCGCCGCCGGTTCGACGCTGATAACAGCTTCATCCGCAGCCAACGAGACCTATTCGGCATCCAGTGCCTCCTGTCTTTTGACGGTGGTAGGTACATCCGGTGGTGACGCATATGATGGTTCACTCACTTTTGCATCCACAGGAGACCCTTCCTCCGACGATGACATCTCAACCACCACATTCAAGGGTAAGATTACCATCTGCTACTCCCGGACGAGCGATGCTACAGTCAGCGGCGACAGCTATGGATATGTATCCGTGGACGGCAACAAGGTCACGGTGAACAATACCGGAGGCGAAGTGCTTGTCTATGAGCTCACCGGAACCACCACCAACGGATTCTTCAAGGTTTATGGGGCCAAGAAACAGGCCATTGTCTTGAATGGAGTGAGCATCACCAACCCAGACGGTGCGGCCATCAACAATCAAAACAAGAAACGCACGTTCATTGCGGTCTATGGCACCAATACACTCTCGGACAGCGCTTCGGCCATATATGCCCAGGAAGAGGAAGAAGACCTGAAGGCCGTCCTTTTCAGCGAGGCGCAGCTGATCTTCAGCGGCAGCGGACTACTCACCGTCAATGCACTGAACAGGCAGGGTAAATCGGCCATTGTTACAGACGATTACATCCGCCTGATGGACAGTCCTACCATAAAGGTGAACTCCGGCAGCGGAGCGGGACACGGATTCAAGGGCAAAGATTACGTACAACTCTCCAGCGGCTCTCTGGTCGTATCCACGGCAGCAGATATGAAAAAAGGCATCACTACGGACGATTACGTCCTTGTGGAAGGAGGCACGCATATGGTTACCATGACCGGCGGCGTTGCTTGGGACGATGAGGACTCTGAATACAGCGGCACGGCCGGCGTGAAGGCCGACAATTACTTCGCGATGACCGGAGGATCGCTTACCATCAGGAACACCGGCAATGGCGGCAAGGGAATCAATGCCGGGAGTTATGACTTCGACACGGAGAACCATACCATTTCCGACAGCTATATCTCCGGAGGCACCCTCACCGTAACCACTACCGGCCGCGAAGTGAACGACGTATCGGCTAAGGGCATCAAAATCGGCTGGGTGACAAAGGAAGGCAGCGGAGACCGCGCCAAAGTGACAGGATACGCAGGAAAACTCACCATCAGCGGCGGCACCGTCACGGTGAACAGCACCTATGGAGAAGGCATTGAGGTCAAAGGAGACCTGACATTTGACGGCGGTGAGACTTATGTTTCTTCCGCGAACGAGGATGCCATAAACTCCCAGGGAGAACTTACTGTGAATAACGGCTTTGTATATGCCTTCTCCTCCGGCAACGATGCAATGGACTCTAATGGCAACACCAAGTTGAATGGCGGTTACGTGATGGCCATCTGCACTAAAGGTTCACCGGAAGTGGCAATAGACGCCAATACGGAAGAAGGGAAAAAACTCTATATAAACAGCGGTGCAACCGTTGTTGCTTACGGTGGCCTTGAAAGCGGTTATTCAGCCTCTCAGAGCGTATACAGTATGAGCGGTACTGCCAATGCTTGGAACGCCCTCTATGATGGCAAGTCTTTTATCGCAGCCTTCAAGGCTCCGTCCAACATCTCCAGCTTCATCGTATCGGCCCCTTCGGTCACCAGCGGATATAAGGGTGTCAGCGTCATCGGCGAGGGCAAGTGTAATGGCGTCTGGGTAACAGAGGGCATCTCTGGAGGTTCTTCAGTCTCCCTCTCAAAATATACAGGTGGTAATGGCGGTCCTGGTGGAGGCAGGCCCGGCGGATGGTAGTTCAGTGATTGAGCGATAACTTTGGAGATGGACGAATATGATTTACTTCACTCAAGGTTGACAAATATCACATCTACACTCTTCTTTGTATTTTGAGTGTCGTACACTTTCGCCGTGCTCACTTATTTTCGGGCAGCATCTGGGGCGGCAAAAACAATTAACGCAAAAACGGTCTCTCATCAATCTGAGAGACCGTTTGTTGTGGAGATGGGCGGAGTCGAACCGCCGTCCAAACAACGCACCAAACAGCTTTCTACACGCTTATTCTTCCTTTGGTTGTCAGCAAGAGCCTGCCGAAAGACGGGCCAACCGATGCTTAGCCTTTAAATCTTAGCCGGCATTAAAGGCGTCCGCCGGAGCGTCCTTCTTGAATGATACCCTGGACTCGGAACATAGAAGGCGTAAAGTCCGCAGGATACTCGTCGGAACCGCAGCCTGGGCGATTCGGATTAAGCTAATCGACTTGGTCAATTAGGCAGCGAGTGCGTAGTTGTTATCAGCAACTAATTTTTGAAGAACCGGTTTTTACGGGCAGATTCTCCGGAAGCCCGACGTGCTTACCATCCGGAATCATTGCTGTCAAAACCAGAAC
>CAYFVE010000007.1:20782-52409 GCA_964346605.1 uncultured Muribaculaceae bacterium
TCAATTTTGCAGTATGACAGAAAAAGAGATTTACAACAGGACGCAACTTCTGCTGGGTGAGGACGTGATGGATGTTCTCTCTGAAAAGAGAGTCATCATCTTCGGAGTCGGGGGAGTCGGAAGCTGGTGTGCTGAAGGCCTTGTCCGGAGCGGTGTCAGGCATTTGACAATAGTGGATCCAGACAATGTAAGCGTCACCAACATCAACCGCCAGATGATGGCTACGGTCCGGACTGTCGGCCGGCCGAAGGTTGAGGCCCTGAAATCCCGCCTTATGGAGATATGTCCTTCCGCGGAGATTGTTCCGCTTCAGAAAGTATATTCAGAAGAGACCGAGGGCGAATTCGACCTTGATGAATATGACGTGGTGATCGATGCGGTGGATTCGCTGAAGGACAAGGCCCGCCTGATCCTGAATGCCTCTGCAAGCGATGCCGGGTTTTACTGCTCTCTCGGAGCCGCCCTGAAGGTCGATCCCCAGAAGGTCAGGGTGGCTGAATTCTGGAAAGTGAGAGGATGTCCGCTCGGAGCTGCCCTCAGAAAGAAGATGAAGAGAGCGGGGACTATCCCACAGAAGAGTTTCCTATGCGTCTATGATGATGAAGTGCTTCCGAATCGTGGCGCGGCCGGTATCGTTGAGACAGACACTTTCCACAAGGCTCAGATCAACGGTACCGCCGCCCACGTCACCGCCATATTCGGAATGACCCTGGCCGGTTTGGTGATCCGTGACATCTATAAATCCGTAGCGGAATGAACAAGGTTTGGGATCCTTTGAGAAAGAAGATGGTGGCCCTTACCCCTGAGGAGAGGGTACGCCAGTGGTTCATCGGTGTACTTAAAGAGCAGATCCGGGTCCCTGAGCATATGATGATGAGTGAAGCCTCCCTTAAGTTCGGAAAGAAAGAGTACAGGGCGGATATTCTTGTGTACGGAAGGGACGCGGCTCCGGTGATGGTCGTAGAGTGCAAGAGAGAGGATGTGGAGATGAGCCGGGAAGTGCTTGAACAAGCCCTTAGGTACAATATGGTTCTGGACGTGAAGTACATCGTCATCACCAACGGGCGACATACATTCTGTTTCGAAAGGGAGGGGGATTCTTTCAGGCAAACAAACGGCCTTTCTGATTGGGAATCATTGCAAAAATAGTTCAGAACCCTTTTAAAATCGGTTCATTCCCTTTTTGTTGATTTTACAAACGGATTTTTTTACGCTTGTTTTTTGTCTCCAAGCCCCGATATACCATCCTAAAGGATTAATTTTATAGCAAAAAAGGTTGCCGTCATACACGGCAGTTTTCCTTGATTAATCCTTGGTTAATCGTTTTAGAATCCGGTATTTCTTAAGGGACAAATGCCGGACGTCATTAAATCCGTTCATTGTCCGTTCTTTTCAGATAGTTTTCCAATCCTATTGACTAATTTTTTACATCCAACCTAACAGCAATAACCTGATCCTAAAAGTGTGCTTGACCTTCGCGATGCTCCAGACGTAGAGAAGAGAAAAACACCGGACCTGATACCGTCAAAATTCCGAAAAGGGTTTTGATGGCTTTTTTTTACTACTTTTGCAGTCACAAAAGCACTTTATGGGTTCAACTATCACAGAAGGATTTCTTGACAACCCGATTTTCGGAATTGTGTCTGAGGTGTCCAGAGAAATGGACGTCAGGGCATTTGTCATCGGCGGCTACGTCCGAGACTGTTTCCTCGGAAGGCCGAATGACGACATAGACATAGTGGTGGAGGGCAGTGGAATCGACCTTGCCAAGGCTGTCTCCCGCAAAATCGGCGCAAGGGAAGGACGTCGCTGCAGTGTCAGTGTATTCAAGACCTTCGGCACGGCGATGCTGAAATATCACGGTGCGGAAATCGAGTTTGTCGGTGCTCGCAGGGAGTCTTATACTCACGATTCCAGAAAACCGATCGTCGAGGACGGAACACTCGAAGAGGATCAGAAGCGCCGCGACTTCACAATCAATGCGATGGCCTTCAGCCTTCAGCAGGAAGATTTCGGCGCCCTTGTCGATCCGTTCGGCGGTATCCGGGACCTTGCATCCGGAATCATCCGCACTCCTCTCGAACCGGAGCAGACCTACAGCGACGACCCTCTCCGGATGCTCAGAGCTGTCAGATTCGCTACTAAACTAAGCACTCCGGAGCAGCGGTTCACGATTGTCCCGGAATCGATCGCGGCCATGAAGGCTATGAAGGATCGTATGTCCATACTTTCAAAGGAGCGGATCGTCGAGGAACTCAACAAGATCCTTATCTGCCCTGACCCTTCGATGGGCTTCAAGCTTCTGGACGAGACCGGACTTCTTGAATATATCCTCCCGGAGCTTTTGAAACTGAAGGGAATAGAAACGGTGGACGGGAAAGGGCATAAGGAAATATTCTCGCATACCCTCCAGGTCTTGGACAATGTAGCGGCCGGTGAGGTCTCCGCTATCTCTGAAGGCCGCCTCAAGGACTATGCCCCTAAACTCGATGGCAACGGCTTTGACGAGTCTGTCAGGACGCAGCCTTGCGTCTGGCTGCGCTGGGCCGCGCTTCTGCACGACATCGGCAAGCCGGTGAGCAAGCGTTTCGATCCGGATGCAGGATGGACCTTCCACGGCCACGAAGTGGTCGGCGCCAGAATGGTGCAGAAGATATTCACAAGGTTGAGCCTTCCTCTAAACGAGAAGATGAAGTACGTCCAGAAACTTGTCGGTCTGCATCACAGGCCGATCGCCCTTGTGGATGACGAGGTCACTGACTCCGCTGTGAGAAGGCTTCTCTTCGACGCCGGCAACGAGATTGACGACCTGATGATCCTTTGTAACGCGGACATCACGTCAAAGAACCCTGTCAAGGTTGCCAGAATAAGGGAAAACTTCGAACTTGTCAAGAAGAAGCTGGTCGAGGTGGAGGAAAAAGATGCAATACGCAACTGGAAGAACCCGATCACCGGCGAGCACGTTATGGCAGTTTTCGGCATAGAGCCGTGCAGGGAGATAGGAGAACTCAAGGAATATGTCAAGGAGGCGATCCTTGACGGCCGCATCGGCAACTCCTTTGAGGAGGCAGACGCCCTTATGCGTGTCCGGGCTTCCGAAATGGGGCTGAAACCGGTGGACTGATCGGTTATCTACCGGTCTGTAAACTGCAGATGGTGGAGTTCACAGAGGGATTTACCCTTTGTTTCGGAAATGAAGCGGAGATAGATCGCCCGCTTTCCGGCCAGTCCTTTCAAACTCCCAAGACTCACAACAATGTCCGTAAGCCGGGGTGACATCGCGGCGTCAAGAACGGCTGTTCCTAGCAGTATCCCTCCCCGGCTTGCCCACGGGCTGTCTGCCCAGACCTCGATCCGTCCTTCGACACCCTGTGGCAGCACTTCAAGGACAAGGTTCTGATGAGAGCCGCTCAAACGGCTTAGATTGAAATACTTAAAACCTACGACTGAACCGCTGGTGTTGTTCACTACCGGGTTGTGATCAATCTTCTGCCTGTCTTTCCAAGGCTGGATATACGATCCGCTGAAAGTATAGTTCGGAAACTCCCTTTCCGTAAGTTCGGGACCTGTGTAGTAGCAGGCGATGCCGGCTGACCATCGCTTAGACGGATCGAGTCCTTCCAAGGCGAAGCCCTCCGAGGTGTATTCAGCCTCTGAGATACGGACCCTTCCTCCCTTTCCTTTCTCGACTTTTACCGTGACAGGCGCGGCCATGGCCTGCCTGGAATACTCATCCAGCCCGGTCTGACGATGATAAAAGACAAACCACCTTCCGTTTATCTCGCATATGCTGCCGTGGGTGTTGCCGGTCTGGTGGCCCGTGTAGATCGGCTGCCCGTTTTCATCGGTGTCGCGTCCGCGTCCGTCAATTATGGTTCCGCCGTATGTCCAAGGTCCAAGAGGCTTGTCGCTGTACGAATACGCCAGAGTGTAGTTGGTGTCTCCGAGACCGAATTCTCCGGGTTTAGTCCACCGGCTGTAGATGAAGACGTATTTGTCCTCGATCTTCCTGATGGAAGATGCCTCGAAGAATCTGAAGTCTCCTTCCTGCTCGCGTCCGGAGACCATATCGCGGATGACCTTGCGGCCCTTTTTCAAGGAGGCCATATTCTTAGGGTCCAGTTCTGCGCCGTATGAATTGTTGATTCCCCAGTATCCGTAAACCCGTCCGTTGTCGATCAGGACAGCAGGGTCGAATCCCAGTACTCCGACAGTCTTCTTCGGATCTGAAGGATCCCAGTTGCAGGCCTTGAAAGGTCCGTCAGGTCGGTCGGCCTTGGCCACCATGCTCTGGCGTCCGCCGGCCTGGTTGTTGGGGTATAGGTAATATGTCTTCCTGCCTGTCTTCTTGTCCACGCTTTCCACAACGTCAGGCGCATAGAGCACGTCGCCGGTGCCGTCCGGACGGAGCAGGTCACCGTTGGCGTCGGTCTTCGACTCGAAGATGACACCGTCGTACCTCCACGCCGTGAGGTCGTCAACTGGCGCTGACCATACGACCTGATCCAGACCGCAGTAAGCCTTGACAAGCATATCGTGCGAACCATAGACATAGACTCGGAATTGTCCCGGGTTGTCCGGATCCTCGAAGACATAGGGTTCTCCGTCTGGAATATACTCCCACATAGGGAGAAATGGGTTTTGGGAATGTGCTGTCATTGAGAGCAGGATGCAGGCCGCCGCCGCGGCGAGTTTTGTGAGAATCGGTTTCATGTCATCATTTGATTGCGGTACTCCAAAGATACGTTTTTTAATGAAAATTCATATCTTCGTGACAGCAGATGATTGTAGAGGACTACATATCCTACATCACCACCGTAAGGCGGTACTCGCAGAGGACGCGGAAGATATATTCCGACGTGCTCCGGGATTTCTGTGAATATTCCGCCGGCTCTTCGGAAGGGGCTGCCGTAGGAGATGAGGACCTTCTTGAGGCTCTGGCGCCGCAGGTGATCAGAGGATACGAGGTGCATCTTATGGACACCAGAAAGGAAGATCCAAGGACTGTGAACCTGCATTTGAGCGTACTTTCCGGCTTCTGCAAGTGGCTGATCAAGGAGGGTAGGCTTGAATCCAACCCCGCGCGGACCGTTGTGCGTCCCAAGATGGAGAAACGCCTCCCGGTTTTCTACAGGCTCGAATCGATGGAGGAATATTTCGCATCTACCGAATGCGATGCTTCAGAACAGAATCTGGAACTGATAATCGGTAAGAACAAGGTTTCCAAGGAGATGTATTCAAGGAGACTGCGTCGCCTCATCGTGTCAATCCTCTATTCGACCGGGATCCGCCGCTCGGAACTGCTTGGACTTGCAATCGGCAGCGTGGACTTTTCCCGCCGTACAATGAAGGTCCGCGGAAAAGGAGACAAGATGAGAGAAATTCCCATCGTCCCTTCTCTTTGTAATGAAATTTCATTATATTTACAATCAGTTGAAACGATGGAAGGCCGCGTCAGGGCTGCTTCGGAACCATTGCTCGTGACACCAGAGGGCGGGAAACTGTACCCGGTGTTCGTGGACAGGGTTATAAAAAGCGAACTCGGACAGGTCGGGAGCATCACCGGGAGAAAGTCTCCTCATGTTTTGAGACATTCGCTGGCCACAGAACTTCTGAATGAAGGCGCCGATCTCAACTCGATAAAGGAGCTTCTGGGACATTCCTCGCTCGCTGCGACGCAGGTTTACACGCACAACTCCATCGAAAAACTGAAAAAAGTTTATTTAAACGCCCATCCCAGGGCAAAAAGCGGAGGTAAAAATGGAGATTAGAGTAAAATCCCTGAAGTTTGATGCAGATCAGAAACTGCTCGACTACGTTGAGAAGAAGGTCTCGAAACTTTCCAGATTCAGCGACCATCTCGATGACATCGAGGTTACCTTGTCTTTGCTGAAGGAGCCTGACAACAAGAACGCCAAGATCCAGACCAGGGCATACGGACAGGATCTTCTCATCGAGAGGAGTGCCTCTTCGTTCGAGGATGCGATCAGTGTTGCGGTTGACCTGATGAAGGAAAAGATAGTAAGAACAAAGGAAAAGAAATTCGACGCATAGTCGGAACAAGCATATAATGATCTTCGGATCGGGCAGCGCGAGGGGGACCGGAAACGGTCTCCCTCGCCTTTGCTTATGCGTCGGTATCGCTGTAAATCAGATAATAATATTTATATTTGTGAAATATGGCAAAAGCATCAGTTGACGTCGGCGCGCTGTGCCGTGACATAACCTCAAAGGCAAGGAGCGGCGAATTCTCTCCCATCTATCTTCTGATGGGGGATGAATCGTACTATACCGACTGGATTTGCAATGCCATAATTGAGTATTCCCTGGACGAAGCCTCCCGAGACTTCAACGAAACGGTCTGCTACGGGACCGATGTGGACGCCGACACGGTGATCACCGCCGCAAGGCGCTTCCCTATGATGGCTGAGCGTCAGCTTGTCGTAGTGAAGGAGGCCCAGGCGATGCGCGATCTCGAACAACTGGCCATATACTGCGAAAAGCCATTGGAATCGACGATTCTGGTTATCCTTATGCGCGGGGCCTCAGCCGACAAGCGCAAGGCTCTCTACAAGCAGTGCTCGAAGAATGGCGTGGTTGTGGAATCCAACGCCCTTCGAGACTATGAGATTGCCTCCTGGATTTCTGAATATTATTCCGGCCGTGGCCTCTCTATCACTCCGGACGGAGCCGCCTTGCTGGGCGAATATGCCGGAACCGATATGAGCAGGATTGCAGTGGAGACCGACAAACTGATGAAGAATCTTCCGGAAGGCGCGAATCAGGTGACTGCCGCCGACATAGAGAAGAATGTCGGAATCAGCAGGGAATTCAGCATTTTCGAACTTACTAAAGAACTCTCTTCCCGCAACGGCGCCAGGGCGCTCAAGGTTGCCGCCCGAATCGGCCAGGCTGCGCGATTCTCTATGCCCATGGCCGTAAGCGCTCTCTTCACTCATTTCCTAAGGATCCTGAAATATGCCTCCCTTAAGGAAAGGAACCGCTATCCGGACAAGACTGAGATCGCGGCCGCCCTTCAGGGGGTGAACCCCTATTTCTGGAGGGAATACGACACCGCTGTCGCCAACTATCCTTTCAGCAAGGCTATGGGAGTGATCTCCCTGCTGTGCGACTACGACTTCAAGGGTAAGGGAGGCGATGTCGGCGAGGCGGCCCCGGGGGAATTATTGGTGGAACTAACGAACAAAATACTGAACATATGATCATTGAATGCAAGAACGTGTGCAAAAACTTCGGAGAGAAGGTTGCGCTTGACAATGTCAGCGTAAACATCTCCGAGGGTGGAATTTTCGGCCTGCTGGGACCTAACGGGGCAGGCAAGACCACCCTCATCCGAATCATAAACCGCATCACGATCCCCAACGGAGGCGAGGTCCTTTTCAATGGAAGGCCCATCACCCAGTCAGACGTGGAAAAAATCGGTTATCTTCCTGAAGAACGCGGCCTGTACCGCAAGATGGAGGTAGGGGACCAGGCTATGTACCTGGCTCAGCTCAAGGGAATGAGCGCATCCCAGGCCCGTACGGAACTTAAGAAATGGTTCGTCCGCTTCGGAATTCAGGACTGGTGGAAGAAGAAGGTGGAGGAACTGTCCAAAGGTATGGCCCAGAAGGTTCAGTTCATCACGACAGTAGTCCACAGGCCATCTCTTATGATCCTGGACGAGCCTTTCTCAGGCTTTGACCCGGTCAATGCGGAACTGATACGCAAGGAGATTCTCAGGCTCAAGGACGAAGGCGCTACCGTCATTCTTTCTACTCACAATATGGAGTCCGTCGAGGAGCTTTGCGACAGCATCGCCTTGATAAACAAGGCGCGTCTTGTCATAAACGGCGGCGTTGATGAAATCTGCCGCAAGTACGGCAACAACAACATCGAACTCATCTACACAGGGGAAGACCAGGTCCGGGAAGCGCCTGAGATGTTCAAGGTCCTCTCCGATGTCAACAACGCCGGGAGACACACCGCCGTGTTGTCCCTCTCCGAAAATGTCTCTTCCAATGATGTGCTCGGATGCCTGCTCAGTCAGGAAATCGTCGTCAACTCATTCAAGGAACTGATTCCTAGAATGAATGACATATTCATCAAACTTGTAACAGAGGAGGCATAGTTATGAACTTCAGAATCATAAAGACGGTCATTTCACGCGAGTACATCACCCGTGTCAAGAAAAAGTCATTCCTTATCACAACCTTCCTCGTGCCGGTCTTGATGGCGGCCATGATGGTTGCGGTAGGATTCATAATGAGCAATACCAAGGAAAGGAGGCAGGATGTCGCGGTTGTGGACCAGTCCGGAATAGTTATGCCGCATCTTTCGAACACGGAAAGACTTACATTCGAGGATTGCTCTACCGAGATGCCGGATTCCATCAAGAACAATCTCAAGGCTCGCGGCAAGGATGTCCTTGTCGTGATTTCTCCTCTCGACACTGTCAAGAGGACTGTCTCCGTGGTAGCATATTCAAAGGATCCTCTTGGAGTCGAATTCTCAAGCGGTCTTGCCCGCAGGGTCGATGAAGCGGTCGAAGAGTACAGGGTCCGGCAGTACGGTATAGACAACCTGACCAGGATAATGGAGGAAGTGAAGTCCAATGTCTCCGTCGTTGAATACACTCTTGATGACTCCGGCCAGGAAACTATTTCTGAATCAGGTATCTATATGATCATCTCAATGGTTCTCGGAATCATTATCTGGATGTTCATCACGATGTTCGGCGCACAGGTCATGTCCAGTGTCATCGAAGAGAAATCCAGCCGTGTCGTCGAGGTGCTGATCTCTTCCGTCAGGACCACCGACCTGATGTTCGGAAAAATCATCGGTGTCGCCCTTGTCGCCCTGACCCAATTCTTCCTGTGGATAGTACTTTCAGGAGTCCTCATCGGAATCGGAGGCCGTTTTGTCGGCAATGAAACACTTGAGAACCTCCAGAACAATCCTCAGATGGTTCAGCAGATACAGGGAACAGGCATCCATCCGGGAATGATCAACATCACTGCCGCTGCGGATTCAGCGGCAATCAGTGCGGGACAGCCAAGCGGGATGGACAAGGTTATGGGCACACTTGTGAACATTCCTTGGACAAAACTTATCATATCATTCCTGATCTTCTTCATCCTCGGCTATCTTCTGTATGCTTCATTGTTCGCCGCAGTAGGCTCAGCCGTTGAAAACGAAGGCGATGCGGGCCAGTTGCAACTGCCTTTAACCATCCCGCTTATGATCGCCTATTTCATAATCCTGATGGCATTCCAGAATCCTGACAGCCCTGTGGTTGTCTGGGCATCGATGATTCCTTTCACATCTCCTATCGTTATGCTTGCGAGGATTCCATACGGCGTTCCGAACTGGCAGCTCATCCTCTCGATTGTACTTCTCGTGCTTACATTCTTTGCTTGCGCCTGGCTTTCAGCGAAGATCTACAGGGCGGGTATTCTGCTCTTTGGTAAGAAATCGACTTTCAAGGATATGTGGAAGTGGTTGAGACTTAAATAATTGAATCTGATATGAAAAGAATCCTATTGATTGCGCTGCTGGTTGCCGTGGGGGTTGGACTCTCGGCCCAGGACGTCAGGATCTCCTGGAAGACAGATCCGGTCAACGGCCGTTTTACTGGAGTCACCGCATCCAATGCCTCCAACGTTGAGGAAGCTATGGGCTATGTGAAAGGCTGCTCCTATTATTCCCCCGGAGGCAAGGTATTCCGCAGGGGAAGTACCAGGAAGGTCGCCAAGCTTATGCTAGAAGCGCAGCCTGCCATGGCGATGGTCAAGGAAGTGATAGGGTATTCAACGGAAGCGATGATCCGTGAATACGGTGAATGCAAGATCTATGACTGGTTCATCGACGAGGTGATGAGGGCGACTGCCGACAGTACCGGGAAGAGAGTTGACATCGGATTCGCCAATCGTGGAGGAGTCAGAGTCGATATGCCTCAGGGAGAGATCCTTTATGACGACATAATGTCTATGTTCCCGTTCAAGAACAGTCTCTGCTATGTGGCCCTTCACGGTCGCGATGTACGTGTCATCCTCGATCAGATGGCTGCTTCCTCCTTTGAGATTGTCGGGGGTGTCAAGGTGACCGTCAGGAACGGCAAGGTTGTTTCCGCAACCGTCAACGGCGAGCCTCTTGACGATGACAGGATTTACGGAGTCGCGACAATCAGTTTTCTACTTGATGGAGGAGACGGCTACAGAATCGGTAACAACGCTGTCGAGATCGTCAAATGCAACGGCTGGATCTTCGACACGATGATTCCTTACGTCAGGCAGCTCACCGCCGCCGGCAAAGCAATAGAATTCGAAGACCGGCATTGGATAACTATCCTCGGGGAGGGGGATGCGGAATGAAAAGGATCTTTTTAGGAATATTCATCCTTGCGGCGGCCGCGTCACTTGACGCATCCGCGCAGAAAAAACTCACCATCGTTCATTTCAACGACACCCACAGCCATCTTGAGCCTGAAAGGACGGGTGAGTACAAGGGTCTTGGAGGAGTTATTGAGCGTGCCGCCTATCTGGACAGCGTCGTCAGGGCGGACGGAAGGCGCAATGTGCTCCTGCTCCACGCAGGGGACTTTGACCAGGGTACATCGTACTACACTGTATTCAATGGCAATCTGGAAGTCAGCATAATCAATGCGATGAAGTACGACTGCATCACCTTGGGAAACCACGAGTTCGACAACGGCGTGGAAGACCTTGCTGCAAGATTGAAGGAGATCAAGTGTCCTGTGGTCTGTGCCAACTACGATTTCTCAAAAGTATCCATCGGGCCATACGTCAAACCTTACACCATTATACGCAAGGCGGGTATGAAGATCGGAATCATCGGTCTTATGCCTGACATTACTACCCTTGTCTCCAAGGAGACCTATAGCCGGATTCCGTCGTTCGACAACGCAGAGGTGGTCAACCGCTGGGCGGCTCTCCTGAAGGAGAGGGAAAAGTGCGATCTCGTCATATGTCTGACTCACATCGGATATGAGGGGGAACCGTACATAGATTCCTTGCTTGTAAGCCGTACCCGTAACGTGGATATCGTTGTGGGCGGACATTCACACACCTTCCTCTCCGAACCTGGCTTTTTCAAGAACCTTGACGGAAAACCTGTTCCTGTTGTCCAGGCAGGGTGTTGGGGTCTTGAGGCCGGCAATATGAAAGTCTATAAATAATTTGTTCTCCATATATGAGAAAATATCTTCATGCCGTCATTCTCCTGGCGGCAATCCTATCTTTCCTGCCGCTTGGAGCGCAGATTCGCGGTTTCCATCAGGAAGAACTTAAGGAGTGGCAATTCAGCAAGGACGGATCGTCCTGGCAGACTGTCAGCGTCCCTCATTCCTATAATGCAGAGGACGGTCATTCTCCATCCTATTATCGAGGACAGGCAACTTACCGTTGTGAGTTCAAGCCAGGTGACCTGAAGCATGCCCATTATCTCTATTTCGAGGGCGCCGCCCAGGCTGCTGTAATCAAGGTCAACGGTGTGCAGGTTGCTGCCCACAAGGGAGGCTACACCCCCTTCCCGGTCAATATTTCAGAGGCCTTGAAGAAGGGTGTCAACACGGTTGAGGTTGTCTGCGACAACAGGGAGGATATGACAATGATTCCTGTTTCATCGGACTTCAACAAGAACGGCGGCCTGCACAATCCGGTATGGCTCCTTGAAATGGAGGACATCTATCTCTCACCTGAAGCCTTTGGAATGTACAGGCTTCACGTGACCACTCCTGAAGTCACGACCAGGAAGGTGACAACGGACGTGAAGACGAAGATAGTCAACAACAGCGGTAAGGATACCGACATCCTGGTCAGGGTGCAGCTGCTTGAATCCAACGGCGCGCTCGGCTACCAGGCTGACCGTGAAATCCATCTGAAGGCATTCAGCGACTTTGACTTCGATTTTGATTTCTTCCTTTCCGGGCTTCGTTTATGGAATGGAATGAAGGACCCTTATCTCTATACCGTCAGGGTGGAGCTTTTCAAAGGCAGGAGGATGATGGACATCGCCGAGACAAAAATCGGCTACCGTTCCTATTCAATCGATCCTGATAAAGGCTTTATGCTCAATGGAGAACCATACCCCCTCAGAGGAGTCTGCATGCATCAGGACGCTGACGGAAAGGCGTCGGCCCTGACCGCTTCAGACATCCGCCGGGACTATCGTATCGTCAAGGAACTTGGAGCGAATTTCCTCCGTCTTGCCCATTATCCGCACAACGACCTTGCTTTCCAATTGTGTGATTCACTAGGTATTGTAGTGCAGACGGAGGTGCCTTGGGTCAACATCTGCGGTACTGAAGCAAAGCAGGCCTACTTCAACAACATCCACAGCCAGATGAAGGAGATGATCACGAGTCTGTACAACCATCCGAGCATTGTCTTCTGGGGAATGTGGAATGAACTTGACACCTGGGGCAACAAAGACCAGTATCAGGGTCCTCTGGATGCTTCCAGAGTGGTCTATGAGACAGAGAAACTCTACAATTACGCGAAAAAGCTCGACCCGTACCGCTATGTCGGCTTCACGGATGATTCCAAACTTGAGCGCGATGGCTACATCGGCCTGAAGGGAGATTTCTGCTCGCAGAACTTCTATTACGGCTGGTACTACAATCCGAACGACTTTTCCGGAGTTACCCCGGGCATCAGCAAGGTACGCAGCCAAAGGAACAACGGACCTGTTAACATTTCCGAATACGGGGTTGGAAACAATCCATACTGCCACGTATGGGATATGACCAAAGCCGTCAGGGATCAGGGGGATGATTCAAGGCACTATGAGGAATATGCGAATATATTCCACGAATCCTATGCCGCTCAGATCGTTCAAATGCCCTGGCTGGTCTTCACTTCTATATGGGTGATGTTCGACTTCCCGGTCGCGGACAGACTGGAAGGATATATGGACTCTGAAAATGGAATCCGTTTTACCCCTGAGGACTCCAGGAAGTATATGAATGACAAAGGCCCTGTGACCAGGGACCGCAAGACCAGGAAGGATGTCTTCTATCTCTACAAGGCTATGTGGAACAAAGAAGAAACCACAGTCCACATAACTTCCGGCAGACTCAAGTATATTCCGGCAGGACAGGACTTCAACATCAAGGTTTACAGCAACGCGAAGTATCTGACTCTTTATCAGAACGGAAAGATTGTTACGAAGCTCTACTCTTCCGGGGAGCCGACAGGTGTCGTCTGGACTTTCCCTGCAGTACGTCTTAAGACGGATATGGACACGTTCAAGGTCGTTTCCAACAATGGAACAGCAGAGGAAGTCACTTTCTCCCGCTTGAGGTAAGATTCCTGCGCACAGGAAGAAGCGCGATCAGATAACCTATCAGAGCTACTCCGATGACGGTGACAAGCACGTCGCCCCATTGAAGTATTACCGGATACGAGCTGACAAGAAAATTGCCTGGCATCCTGATGAAGCCGAACTTCTGCTGCGCTACCGAAAATCCCATTCCAATGACAAGCCCGATCGCAAGGCCAAGTAGCGAGATCATCCATCCTTCGAGAGTGAAGGTCTTTCTGAGCATCTTTTCAGTCGCTCCCAGGCTTCTGTAGGTCTGTATGTCATCCTGCTTTTCTATGATCAGCATAGTCAGGCTTCCGAAAATGTTGAAGGCTATTATTATGATTATGAAGATCAGAATCAGGAATATGGCCGCTTTTTCATAGCGCATCATCTTGTAGAGGGAGGTGTTCTGACGAAACCTGTCGAGAACTTTGTAGTCGTTCCCCAACTCCTTCTGGATTTCTTTGACCATCTTGTTGATCGTCTGCTTGGACGAGCCTTCAGCAAGCCTTATCTCAAGTCCTGAGACTTCGTTCTCATAGCCCAGAAGAATCCTCATCTGCTCAATGGGAAGGATCATCAAATCATTGTCGATCTGCTGGTTGACAGTGAAGATTCCCGCCGGGCGCATCCGAACTGATTCAATCGAGGCCGTGGGGTTTGACAGAGAAAAGCCCCTGTCTCTGGCAGGGAAGTATATTTCCGCCGAAGACAGGAACGCTGGGTTCATCCCCATCCTGTAGGCGAGTCCGGCTCCGGCCACCATCTGTGGCAGATCACCCTTGTGCAGGGAAAAGACACCTGATGTCATATGCCCGATGAGAGGGGAGTCCTTCTCGTAATTCTCGTCCACTCCCTTTGCCTTCGCAAGTCCCTGATGCTTTTCGTAGTCGATGAAGACGTTCTCCTGAAGGATTTCAAAGCAGTCCGCAACCTTAGGGTTGTTCCTGACCCTGTCGAAGGCTTCTCCTTCGGGGACAAACACTTTCCCTTTGGCCGGAGAGACAAGAATGTCAGGCTCGACATTGCTGAGAGTGGATTTGACCAGCTCATCGAAGCCGTTGTAAACTGACAGGATAATGATCAGGGCGGCTGTACCTATCGCCATACCGATGGCGCTGATCGCGGAGATTGTGTTGATCACGTTGTGTGATTTCTTCGCGAACAGATACCTTTTTGCTATGAAGAAGGGCAGGTTCATCGCTCTGTCCTGCTATTCAGGCTTGTATGAATCCTTGAGCGCGGTTGTCCTGTTGAAGACCACCTTGTCCTCCGTGCTGTCCTTGTCCTTGAAGAAATAACCGGTACGCTCGAACTGTACGGCTATTCCGGAGTTGTCATCAAGCAGGGCCGGTTCCGCCAGGCCGGCAGCGATCGTAAGGGATTCCGGATTGAGGAAGTCTTTGTAGTCCTTGTCCTCAGGAATGTCATTCATATCCTCCTTGAGGAAGAGACGGTCGTAGTTGCGTATCTCTATCTCCTTCGCGTGATCTGCTGAGACCCAGTGGATCGTGCCCTTAACGGACCTCCATTCCCCGCTTCCCGGCCTTGTGGAAGGGTCGTATGTGCACCTTAGTTCCACCACCTTGCCTTCAGCATCCTTGATGATCTCTTCGCACTTGATGATGTAGGTGTACTTCAGACGGACTTCTCCTTCAGGCTTCAGCCGGAAGAACTTCTTTGGAGCATCCTCCATAAAGTCATCCTGCTCGATGTAGAGATCTCCGGTGAACGGAACCTCCCTGGTTGCCCCGTCCGGATCGGCAGGATTGAGTGGACAGTCGAAATACTCGACTTTACCCGGCTCCCAGTTCGTGATTGTTACCTTGAGAGGTTTCTGGACCACCATATATCTGTTCGACCTGGCGTTGAGATCCTGACGGACACACCACTCCAGCAACTGGATGTCCATCATCTGGTCGCGCTTGGAAACACCTATCTTTTCGCAGAACATCTTGAGCGCTTCGGCGGTGTAGCCTCTGCGCCTTACTCCGCAAAGAGTCGGCATACGAGGGTCGTCCCAGCCCGCCACCAAACCCTTCTGGACGAGTTCGAGAAGCTTTCTCTTGCTCATGAGGGTGTAGGTCAGGTTAAGTCTGGCGAACTCGTACTGGTGGCTCGGCCAGATCCTGAGAGTCTTGATGAACCAGTCGTAAAGTGGTCTGTGCACGTCGAATTCCAGCGTACATATAGAGTGGGTGATGTGCTCTATGGAATCGCACTGGCCGTGAGTGAAATCGTACATCGGATAGATGCACCACTTGTCTCCCGTGCGGTGATGATGCGAGTACTTGATTCTGTAAAGGAGCGGATCGCGGAACATCATATTCGGTGACGCCATATCGATTTTCGCTCTCAGGACCTTCTCACCTTCGGCGAATCTGCCGGCCTTCATATCTCTGAAAAGGCTGAGGTTCTCTTCTACGGAGCGGTTCTTGTACGGACTCTCGACACCAGGCTTGTCAACGGTCCCGCGGCCCTTGCTGATCTCCTCCTGGGTCTGGTCGTCAACGTAGGCGAGTCCTTCCCTGATCATCTGCTCGGCCCATTCGTAGAGCTGGTCGAAATAGTCGGACGCATAGAGTTCCTTGTCCCAGCTGAAGCCCATCCATCTGATGTCTTCCTTGATGGCGTCAACATATTCAGTGTCCTCTTTTGTAGGGTTGGTGTCGTCGTAACGGAGATTGGTTTTTCCTCCGTATTTCTGAGCGAGTCCGAAGTTGATGCACAGGCTCTTGGCGTGTCCCAGATGCAGGTAGCCGTTAGGCTCCGGAGGGAAACGAGTCATCACGCTTTCCACCTTCCCGGACTTACGGTCTTCTTCAATTATCTCCTCTAGGAAATTCAGCTTTTTCGCCTCCTCCGCCGTAGGATTTGTTGCTTCTTGCATCGTAATTGAGTTATAACTTACAAAAGTACAAAATTTTCAATCATTTCCATACACGCACTGACGTTGTGACACGGGCACTTACATCAGCCTGTACTCTTCATTCCCGGAATTACAGAATGCAGATTGTCCATCGTGACCAAGAGGATTTTTATACCTTTGCTAGATGCATCAAGAGCGCCCATTGGGGCCGCCAACTGAGCTGAGCCAGACGCCACGGTGGCAAAAAACGATGCGGATGTTCAATCAAAAAAAGTCTGTGTACCATGGACAAAAACAAATTCTTCGCGAAGAACGGACCGCGTCCGTCCGTTGAGCAGCGTATGCTCACCAAACTGTTCTACCGCCACGCAAACGAGGTCTATGCCAGTTTTGAGGACTGGAAGGGCTATGAATCAGTTTCCGGTTGGTTCGTCAGGGGCGAAGCCCTGCGTAATCAGCTGGACAGAGACAAGCTCCGGGTATAAGAAGCACAAGATTACCCGCACCAGGCTGGGTAAAGGCCGGTGGCTGGTGAGTGATTCGGGTGGCGGGTTTGTGATTGTAGAGAAGTAGGTTTTTATTGTATGAGGGACGTGGACATTTGCCCGCCCCTTCAATATCAAATCAGTAGTACAACTAATGTGTGTCCGGTAAAAGTTTCGGACGGTGTATATAAAGTTTAACAATTAAAACAAAGTTGGTTCGGTAGGACCATCAAGTTCATTGACAATATTGTCGTTAGGTTTGCCAGAGAGTTTGTCAAGCGGCAAAGTCTCTGTAAGGGAGATACTTGCCAGTTGTAACATCTCGTAGAATGATCTCTCGATTCCCATCTTTTTCTGCACGATGGCCATCATTCAATAGGCCGTGATTGCGGAGTAGATTTGGATCCGGACTGCATTCTCGCTATTGCCCCAGAATTGTTTAATCTTGAGATGCTGCTTCAACCACTTGAAGAACAGTTCGATTTGCCACCGGTTAAGGTACTGTTCGGCGACCATCATAGGACTGATATCCAGTCTCTCGTCTTCGGCGGAGGCGTTCGTGAAGAATATAAACTTCCTATTGTTCTCCTCGTCCCAGTAAGAGGACTCGTCTGATCTTGTCAGGATACTTTCCCATGGTCAGCTGGCCATCCATATGGCCGATTGCGTCAGACAGGATGCCGGAATCTGGAGGAAAGCGTCTCTTCCATTTCATTGGCCTGAAGTATTTTTTCTTCTTGCCTCTGACAACGAAGTATGCTCCGATGGATTCTGTCGTTCACGATACATGCTTCCGGCCCTTCCCGCAGGGATTTTATGTCAAATGATGCAATGATGCCGAATGTTCAAACTGATGGGGTTCAATAGCAATATTGGAAAGAGCGTGGTACTGCTATACGTCGGTAATAAGCAGAGATTGGACACCGTTAGAGTGCTATAATACGTAGATTCCAGTGCAGGATTAAGCTGCATCAATAACAATGATTTGTTGTGACGTGTATCTTATTGATTAATAATCAATAACGAAAAACTCCTCTCCGGAACCAGATGGGTTATTTCTGTAATCAGCTGTAATTCAACGATGTGCGTGTCACGAAAGAATTGCATAGTCAAGTGAATTAATGCTTTGCACAAATAGATGGAGGCTTTCATATTAACTCTTTCAGTGAAAATTAATCTATCGGTTACAGATATATTTCATTGAGCAAATCATTTTCTTTTAGTTGTCAACTATGGATGCTATGACGTGTTTCCTCTTTTTTGGAGCCGGGTTCTCAAATCCGCTTATCTAATCTCCCTTCCACCACAAACACCGGGAGTACGAATCTGATGGCGATGATGGAGAGGAACATTCCAGCAATGGTGCCGATGGCAAAGTCAAACCAGAAGACTTCTTCGGGGCCTTCTGAGAGGAATGGGAGAAGGCCGAGGATGGTTGAGACAACCGTAAGGAATATCGGGGTGATTTTCCTTGAATATGCCTTCACGTAGAGCCCTGAGCGACGGCTCAAGTCAGGACGCTTGTCTTTCATCAAAGACTGATAGGTGGTGACAAGATAAATTCCAGCATTGACTACGATTCCACAAAGCATCACGAAGGCGGCGAAGCCTCCTTGGTCGAATGAAAAGTCTGTAAGGCCGAACACAAGGAACAGTCCAATGAAGGAAATCGGTATCATGAAAATCACCGGCAACGGATATTTGAACGATTCGAAAGTCATTGCAAGCATTACATAAATCACGGCCACAATCAGAAGTATCAGCCAGATGTACTGCTTTTTATCCCCGTCGAACCAGCCCCATTCCGGAACGGATGCCTTGAAGCCTATCGGCAGCACCTGAGAGTTCAAATAATCCACAGCCTTTTTGGAAAGTCTGCTGCTCAGTTCGTAACTTCCGATGAAATCATAGCAGACATCCAGCTTGAAACTCTGGTTCTCCTTGCTTATCACAAGCCCCGTACGCTTCTTTTCGATGCTGCCCACGCTCGACAATGTCATCTTGCTCTCACCGATATCGATTGGAGAGTTAAGCACATGCCATAAGTCGTAATTGTCAATGTCTGAAGAACGCAGCACGACATCAACTCTTTCGCCATTGTACTTTGACGTGCCTATATTGTTCTCGAACAGAAGAGATGACAATGTGCCGAAGTAAGCATAGGGATTGATTCCCGCGGCGGCCATCTTCCCGAAATCGTAGTCCATCACGAACTCCATCTTTGGTGCAGCCCGCCAGTTTCCCGTCCATATCTCCGGACCCTTAACCCTCTTGTTGTCCGAGATGTATTTTACCAATGTCTCGGCGTAGGAATACAACTGCTCATAGTTGTAGCCTGACAGTGAGATGCGGTTGCTTTTGTAAGTGCTGACAATGTTGTTGTTGAACGAATTGTCATCTATTCCATATACCTGCCAGTTCGCCCCTCCGAAGTTGATAGCCATCCTTGTCACCTCCGACTTGAGAATTGACGGGAAGGAAGAATGTTCGAACTCGGGCTTGAACTCAACAACAATTGTGGCATTGTCATACGAAGATATATTCGTAGTGAACACTTCTATCTCATCGAACTTCGCGAGGTAGTTCTCCATTGACTTCACAACCTCGTTCAATTGATTGACAGTACAGCCTTCCAGCATTCCCGCACGTATGTAGAGCTGCTTTTTCTGCGGTTGACGGTAGAAGTTTGAACGCCCCAAAGACTGTTGGAACATCGCGAACGTGGAGCCGAGGTATTTATCCACCTTCGACCGGTTGTTCGAATATGGTTTCCACGAGACTATCTTGTTAACAAACTTTGCGAAGCCTTCCGGTTCCTTCGACTCGCGTTTGCTGGCCGGCTCTGGAAGCAGGCACAAAGGAATGCCGAAAGCAAGGATGAACGCCACGACATAAACCCAACGATGCCGGACACCCCATTGGATATATCTACGATAGCGGTCGTTCCGCCTTACAGTCTTTCTGGCACGCCGAATAGAGCGGGTGCTCCGTGTCCCGCGTACAGGTATATATTCCATCAGTGAAGGTATGAAGAAATAGGATACCAGCAGCGAAATTGAAAGGTTGATTACGATAACCCAGATGAAGTCGATCAGATTCGCTTTCTCGCTTTCCGGAAGGAGAAGCACCATCATCAAGGCACCGATCGTAGTCGCAACGGCGGCGAGGATAGCAGGGAACACTTTCCTGTCGGCATAATGGCTGAAATGGTCAATCATCACGATTGATGTGTCGATGATGATTCCCAGCGAAACGGTGATTCCTGCGAGGGTGTAAATGTGGAGTGGAAGTCCGGAGAAGGCATAGATGGCCAGGGCCGTAAGAACGTTGACGACCAGTGTGAATATTACCACGAAAAGGTAGCGCCACGAGCGGCTGATAATGAAAACGAATATCAGCAGAATCAATATGCAGAGTGCCGTCCTCTTGTAGATCTTGCCGAGTTCATCCCGAACATAGTCGGATGAATCGTAGGCTACGCTCGCTGTAATCTCAGCGGGGAAGGACTTCTGAAGCTCGGACATCCTGTTCTTTATCGCGGACGCGGTATTGAGAAGATTCGAAGATGAGGCGATTCCTACGTTCATCGTGATAGAGTTCAGACCATTTACACGGTAATATGAATCAGGCAAAGACTCCTCGTAACTCCAATCTGCGATTTCCCTCAGATAAACGACCCTTCCGTTTATGTTCTTTACTGGTATATTCCCGAAATCGTCTCCCGATGTCTCTTTCAGCCTTACAGTAAGCAGCCCGGCTTCTTCCTCGGATATTCCTATAACGGACGACCCGTAATAAGAGTCGAATGCGGATGCGATATCACTGGCATTTATCCGCGAAGACGAGGCTTTCGCGGCATCGAAGGTGATGACCCGGCGGAACGGCACGCCACCGCCGATGTCCACCTTTTCAACTCCCTTTATCGCTGAAATCTGACTCAAGACGTGCTCCTTCAGGTATTTGGATATCTCCCTTGACGGGATGGAGCCCTTGACGATGTAGGAGATGTTCGAGCCGCCACCGCCTCCCGAGAGAGAGATGTAAGGATAAGACACCCCCTTGGGCAGACTTGAATATATATTCCTGACAGCGGATGCAACCTCAAAGCGGGCGGTGCCCATATCCGTTCCTTTGCGGAAATTGACGGTGACACTGCCGCCACCTTTGTAGGATGACGAAGAACTGCCGCTGACACCGCCGACGCCCACTAGCACCCCTTCCAGCTTAGAGGTAATCTCCGCTTCCACCGCCTCCGCTGAAGCATTGGAATAATCGAAAGAAACGTAGATTGACTGTCCTTCCTTCGTGGGCGTATATTGCACGTTGAGACGCGGCAACGACGCTATCCCGACCAGAGACAGCGCCACCATAATCAGCACGACGGAAAATGGAGAAAGCCTATTTTCCCTTCTTCCTTCCATTGTGAACCGAATAATACAAAGCAGGCACGACAAAGAGACTTACCAATGTACCGACAATCATTCCGGACACAATCACCAGGGACATCGGATATTGAAGATCGGCTCCCATGCTGCCCCTCATCAGGAATGGGCAGACCGCGAGAATGGTCGTAAGCGAGGTCATGATGATGGATTTCATTCTCCTTGAAGACGCGTCCATGACAGCCCTTTCGAGGCTTTCTCCTTCCTTCCTTGTCCTGTTGATTGTGTCAATCTTCAGAATCGAGTCGTTGATAACGATACCCGTTACAACCACAAGGCCAATCATTGACATAAGATTGATGCTTACTCCGAAAATCCACAGAACCAGGAGTGAAATGAATATGTCAATGACAATCTCCGAAAGGATAATCAATGGTTGGACAAGAGATTCGAACTGCGATGCAAGGATGAGGTAGAGAAGGGTAAGTGCGACAAGGAGTATCATCACCATCTCATTTACCATCTTCCTGCTCGAGAACCATGAGCCGGAGAAGCTGGCCTCAAAACCGTCATTGTTCCTGACGACATCCCTTACTGTTGCCATTGTGGATTTCACTTCCTTCGACGGAACATTCAGCTCAAGTGGATAATAGTTGCCATCTGAACCTGCAACTATAGTTTTCAAATCCTCAACGAATGTCTGGCGCATCAGGTCGGAGGCTGGAATCCTGACCATTACGTTATCCTGCTTCTTTTCGATGAAAGATTCCTGCAGAATCTCAGACAGGCTGCTTGCATTGGAGCTGGTCACTACAGGAACGGTCTCGCTACCCCTGACAATGGAGAACAGACGGTTCTCGTTCAAAGCGTTCTTGAGGATGGAAGACAGTTCCGTATATGACACGTCATAGAGTGCCATCAAATCAGGATCCGCTACAAACAACGCGTCCGTCTTGACGGCAGGGTCGGACAGAGGAACTCCGGGCAAGGATTCCCTGGCTTTGGAAATAAAGGAGCGCAGGCTTGAGACTTCAACCTCATTACCTCCGACAGGCCTGATCCTTGCGGTCAGAATAGCCTCTTTCTGCGCGAAGACCTTATCGAATATGTTTCCCGACGACTCGAAATAATAAGTCGCGGATGGCCAGGACGCAGCAATGGATGATGAGATCTTTTCTTTTACCTTGTCCAAAGTCCTTGCGTTACGGCAGGCAAAATAGACAGATGCCTCGATATTCCCTGGTCACCGCTATGTCCGAGCATAAATTGCTGCGAACCGACCAGGCCTGTCAGCTGCCCGACATCACCGGACAGCATTTTCTCCAACGCAATTATCCTCTCGGCATTATTCTCGACCGCAAGAGGCTCGTTCCATTCTATCTTCAGAATCGAGTCAGTCTGAGTCATCTCCGGCAGCTTCTCCTTAGGTATGAAAGCGAAACACAGGCCCATTCCGACCAACGATACGGCAAGAAGAACCCAAGAGAACGGCCTGTGCCTTACTGACCATTCCATCCACCTGTCATCCCATTTCTGAAGCGGAGCGTTCAGGTTCATCCTTTCCAGCAAAGGACTCGGGCGGAAACTATCCTGTCCCATGTACCACCAGTAGTAGAACACCGGAATAACCGAAATCGTGACCACGTAGGATGTCAGAAGCACGATGGTGACAGACATAGCCTGATCGTAGAACATTGCACCGGCGATTCCACTGAGGAACACCAACGGAATAAAAACAGCGCAGGTGGTAAGCACCGAACTGAGCATAGGCCCCATAACCTCCTTCGTACCTTCCAGGACAGCCCTGCGCAGGGAGTTCCCACGATTCCAGCGGCCGGTTATGTTGTCAACAAGGATAATCGTGTTGTCCGTCATCATTCCCACGCCAAGCAGCAACCCGGACAAGGAGATGATGTTCAGGGATAATCCCAGCAGGTGGAAGCAGAGCATTGAGAATATGAGCGCGACAGGCATCGTCAAAGCAACAAGGGCTGGAGAGCGGAAGTCCCTCATGAAAAGGAAAATGACCAGGCAAGCCAGAAGTAATGCCACGACAATATTCTGAAGAAGGTTGCGGATTGAGTATTCCAGAAGCCTGGTCTGATCTCTTGTCACTTTGAAATTCAGCTGCGGATAATCGCTTTGGAACAGCTTCATCAAAGAGTCAATCGCTTTCTTCAGATCGGACATTCTTGCCTCGCTCTGCTTGATTACAGCAAGACATACGGCATCCTCACCATCGGAACGCACAAGACCGATTCGCTTTGCCGCCTGGACTTTTATCTCGGCGACATCCTTTATCTGCATCAATCTATCCCCCAACTTGAACCAGATCGAGGACAACTCTTCAGCGGAAGAAACCCTTGAATCGAATTTTACATTATAGCGGTATTCTCCATCCCTGATTGTTAGACTTCCCAATTGAATGTTAGAGCTCTTGATACAATCCTCAAAAGCCGAAAGAGTCATTCCCAACTGCTGCAACTTCGACTCGTCCGGAAGAATCATTATCTCATCGCTGACAGTACCGCTGATATCAACCATCGCGACCTCTGACAGCTGCTCCAGCCTTTTTGAAATCACCTCCTTCGCGAAGCGGCTCATCTTCGAGAAATCCTCACTGGTGGAAGTGATATTCACAAAGAAGGCAGGGATATCTGTGGCGCTGGCTTTCAGCACCCTTGGCCTTGCTATTGACGGGAGTGATGACATGGAACGGTCAATCTTTTCATTGACCTCGATGAAGAGATAATCCACATCCGACCCATGGGAAAAGGTCAGCCTGACCGTGCCGTTGCCGTCCTTCGCCTCGCTGACGATATCCTCCAGACCATTGATCTGGACGAGTTGCTGACGGAGTGGCTTCAACACGCTCTCGTCCATCTCGCGGGCGGAGAACTCCGGTGATGAGACCTGAACCGTGATGTAAGGAATCTTCACGTCAGGAATCAAAGACACCGGAAGCAGTTTGATGCTGACAAGACCGAGTATGACGATGACAAGAGTCACCATCGTAACCGTAATCGGTCTGTCTATCAACTTCCTGAACATCGGTTATTTCTTTAGAACGACATCGGAATTGTCCGCAAGGTTGAGATTGCCGGAAACGATGACCATGTCACCTTCTGAGAGTTTCGCATTCCTGTCCTTGTTGGCCTCTACGACATAAGAATCACCATTGGAATGCAAGATGGTGACATATGTCCAATGGGCCTTTCCATCGGCGGTGTAAGTGAACAGGACATTAAGATCGTCTCTGATCACGACAGCGGAGCGTGGTACGACCAACTGATCAGGAATTGGTCTTTCCACGATGACCTTGACATTCATTCCGTCAATGAGCGTCCCGTCATTGGTGATCCGAGCCCTGACGGAAATCTGCCCATTGAAATCCACCATAGGTTGACATTAGTGATTTTACCTGTGTACTCCTTTGTCTCGTCCGCGAAAGGACGGATACGAACAGGAAGGTCTGCGGAGAGGAATGAATATTCAGACTCCAAGACGGTGAAATCAACGTCCAGCGTTCTGTCATCCACTATGGTGCAGAAAGGTTGGGAACCGGAATAATTATCATGTCTTTTGAGTTTGATGTCTGCGACACGCCCATAGAACGGTGCCTTTAGCACAGTCCCGGAAATGTCGTACCTTGCCCTTGCAAGATTGTTCTGAGCAGATGAATATCCGGATTTCATTCGTGCTGTGGCCAGAAGTTCCTCTGAGACCGATGCAGTGTCGCGGGCAGAATAACCCTGACCGGCCAGAAAGTCGTAAAGGTCAATCTCGGCTTTCTGCAAAGCGAGTTTTGCAGACTCCTGAGAAAGTCTCAAATCAGGCCTGTCAAGTGTGCCCAAAGTAGTGCCTTGGCTTACATACTGGCCATTCTGTACTGGGATTGATGCCAACTTACCTGTGGTTCCGAACAGCAATGAACTCTTCTTCTCCGCATGGAGTTTACCGTTTGACAGGAGCTGACGTGCGAAGTCTCTCCTGTCAAGAGTGACGACTTCAACCTCGTTGATCTGGGCGGTATATTCCAACTTGGCGTCCCTTTCCTTTTCTTTGTTCTTCTTGTCATCACAAGAGAGCGCTCCCAACAGTATGACAAGGTAAATTGCTGTGCGGAAAATATGCTTCATAAGGCTTATTCTATCATTTCGCTAACATCGATGTCAATATTCTCGCCCTTGATGAAATCGTATAGGGTGTACTGGCGGAGGGCATAGTAATATTTCCAGAAATTTCCAAGGTCGGTGATGTATCTGGACCTTGCGGAGTCATTGTCGTTCTGTGCGTTGGTAAGGTCGGTGACGGTAGCGTTGCCGAGACGGAATTTCTCCATCATCAATGAATATCGCTCCGTGGCAATCTCCATCGCCTTCTTCGAGGCACGACACTGCTGGCGCTGGTTGTTGAACTGGCCGACTGACGTGAAGATCTTGCGCCGGTAGTCGTTCTCGCTCTGGATGTTCCTTGCCTTGATAACTTCCTGCGCCGCCTTCGCTTTCTGGACCTTACCCTTACCGAGACCCCAGTCGAAGATTGGTACGCTGAAAGTGAAACCGATAACCTCCTGATTGAGCATGTCACGATAGACGGCCGGCAACTCATCACCGGTCTGCGAGAGACCGAACCTTGCGTTCAGGCTCATCGAGATACCCCTGTCAGCCTTTGCCTTGGCGACTGCGGCGGCAGCGTTGAGTTCGCTGATTCCTTTTTCCAGATTGAACGTCGAATTGCTTAAAGCTTTGTCAACAACAAAATCATAGTCCATAAGAATCTCCGGCAGATCATCGTCCACCACAGGTTCCACCTCAACTGACTCATCATATCCGAGCACTGAATTCAGCGCCATCTGAGCCTCGCGGACCCTGACCAAAGTCTCATTTATCGAAATGCTGTCATTGAGAGAGCGGAGTTCCAGTTGGAGATATTCATCCCTTGTGACAGTGCCAAGTTTCATCCTTTCGGCAGCCACGGAGCGCATCTTCCCGTTATTGGAAAAGTTCGTGACGGCCGACTCGTGATTCCTTAACGCGGTGGTAAGTGCGAAGTATGCCGAAACAGCGTCAATCGTCACCTGCTCCATCGACTCGATGTATTTCCTGCGTCCACGTTCATATTCCTTCGGCTCAATAAGCTTGTCCCATTTGAACTGGTTGTAGGAGAACATAGGCTGGACGTAACTCATCGTGATCGGCTGTGAGTACCAGGTAAGGTTTTTCAATGTGCCGTACTGGTCGATTCGCGAGAGGTCGGAATACAGGTAAATCCGTCCTCCTGTCCAAGTCACGTTCTGTGCTACCTGCAGGCCGAGGCTGTTCTGGAGATTATAGGTCTTGGCATATTTGAAAGAACCGTCCTCATAACTCTGAAGGAGGGTCAGCGACCTGTCGAAATTCATCAGGTCGCCGTACAGATTCAAGGACGGGAGCCGGCTCGTCTGATAGGAGCGGTAAGCCCAGTACGTCGAGACAAAGGCATGCTTGGCCTGCAACGCCTCAACACTTTGCCCCCTCGCCGTCTCAATCGCATCCGCCAACGTCAGGCTGCGAGACTGCGACCACGCCCCTGCGCCGAACACAAGGCCAACGAAAATCAAAGTTATTTTCATGCTCAATCGCATAAAGAAATCCAAGTTTGGATAATATGTTAAAATTACGACATTTCCTGCGTAAATGCAAATATATACAACTATGCAACTTACTGTATAATAATACTCTTGCATTTTAAGACAGGTGCCTAAGTTGAAAAGCAAAAATTTCGCACAATGAAGAAGACAAGAAAGAATTATGACTTCAAGTTCAAGGCGAAAGTCGCCGTTGGGGCCATGAAAGAGTGCGAGTACCTGAATGAAGCCGTTAAAAAGTATGAGGTATCTCCGGTAATGATCACCCGCTGGAAGAAAGAGTTTGTTGAGAACTTCACTGCGGCGCTGAAATACTACCCTTTTTCAGCGACTACGGCTTAAAATTTCACTTATTCTGTCAAAGTATTTGGACGAAGAAGAACCAGAATAGCGAGAACTAATGAATACTTTTTTATCATTCTCGTTAAAAACAATAAAGAAAACTATTTTATCTTGAATAATTGTGTTATCAAAATTATCTGCTTCATATGGAAAAACAGTAACGTTATGTAATTCCCGGAAAAAAGCAGTTGCATCTCTTTGAGAACGTTTGGAAGTACATACAAAACATTCAATATCCTCCCTTTCGGCAAAGATGAATAGTTCCTCGTTTTCTCGTTCCAGGCAGGCAGGACAAAAATCAGGAGGGACAAGCATAACAAGGTATGGATATTCGCCCAAGTTTGAATAGCCCAAATTGCTCATTACTTCAAACAGGTAATCATTATCGATAACGATATAGTCATCGTATATCATGTTAATTAACAGTTGTTGCTCATCAATTGTTTTAATATTTCTTTTAGTCTGCCGAGCCCTCTTGAACACAGTAATAACCACGAAGCAACTTATCAAAACCAAAAGAACAATTACGAGCCATTCTATTGCTTTGCTTGCTTTCATATTCTTTTTTTGATTTTTTGAAATTCTTTATCAAAGACACTCATTTTACTTCCAATGACCCCTCCGCCAAAAATTTCATTCTTTTTGTCACAAATGTATCCGATAACAATTATTCCTTTCATATTATTAGATTCAGCGAAACGACCGTTAATGTCAAGAACAACGGGGAATTTGTTATCATAATATTCCAATAGTTTTACCACATTAGACGAATCCTTTAATTCGGCCTTTACAAAGAAAATGAATTCCCAGTCCGGATTGTCTCTGATGATAGAATCAATTTTGCCTTTTGGCGCCTCCCCCATGAAACCCTTTAAATCAAGATAATCAACATATGTGACAACTTTATTCTTCGATAAATCGTAAGAATAATCCATTACCCTCCCATTCTTATCAAACACATAATCTGTTGGAACATCAATACAAATACAATGATTACTTTGACAAGAAAACAATAAGAATAAGAAAGCTGAAATGCAAACACCCTTTTTAAACATAATTTCATAAAAAGAAAGATAGTCAGTTATGGTATCATTTAATTTAGTCAATAGATGTGGTTGTATGATACCAGGGAAAAATCACGCTTACACCTCATGCAAGCCAATTGATTAGAGCAGGTATGGCTCATGCCAATATTACATTAACGTAAGGGATCTGATACAATAACAATATCATCACCAATTGATTCAATAAGATAAACCTCAAAAACTTAAACCAGACAATGCAAAAGCTTCCTATTTCTTTATATCAATTGTTAATAAAGAGTTTTGCATTTATATATTCGACATCTTTGAGCTGTACTATTGGGGGTGCAGGCATAATTTAAGTCAAATCCAGGACACCAACGCATGGTCTGATACCAAACAACATCATCACCAATTGGTTCAACTGCCTCAGCTTTCGCATTTGCATCTGAGGAGGAAAGAAGCAAGGCCACAATAATTGAGGCCAAACAAATTGAAATTGAAATCAAATACTTTTTCATAATAAATCCTTTTTAACTATTTAAGAAAAAACAATAATAGTAAACCTGCTATCTTTCTTTTGTCTTCAGTTTTACCTTAATAATTATTAAATTGTCATTTTCACTTATCTTAGACATGATTTCTTTATTCCTAATGCATTGAACTATAGAATCAGGGATAGAATTCAAAAGCATAGGGTCACACACAATACAGTAGTCCGTCTTTTATTCCTTTAAATGAATTTGCCAAAATATCTTCTCCATCTACTCCTGCATAAAACCAGGACCATCTGGAATTAAGGAATAGTCCATGATATATTTCGCTTCGGGGTTGTTTATGGACAACAACCCTGACATACTTATTATCATAATCAGTATAGAACGCCGTTATCAGTGCAAATTCCCGTTCCAACAAAAAGTCGGCAGCCATAAATGGATCTTCAAACTCATAGAATTTCGCGGGAATAGAATACTTGCCAAAATCAAATCCTATGTAAGGATTCACTTCTCTATCTTTATATATTTTAATTTCATTGCTATAGGAGTCAATAATAAACACAGAGTCTTTTATGGCAGAAAAGACTGACGACGGAGGCGTATAATTGATAACTTTTTCTTTAGAAGGTACCAAAAACGTCTTTTTTTCATCGTCTATTAGTGCAAACCGGTGATTATTGGTAGTCCCATAGCCATAGTATGTCAAGAAACCCTCTTTGACGGCAAAAGTCATTGCTCCAAAGTCTTGAGGTTCGTAATTCTTTGAATAAACCAAATTACCGTCCAATGAGAATGCCATTATCTTGGATGGGAAGGAATAAACGTACAATAATGAGTCTTTATATTGGACATTACTAATTGAAAGATATTCTTGGGGACCTTTCCCCTTTCTACCTATTCGATTAATGAATTTTCCATCTAAGCCATATCGGAAAATCAGTCCATTCATACAATCATAGAGCACAAACGAATTATCCGTGACAACCAACTATCTCTCATTGCCGATATACAGAGAGTCGGAGGTCTCCAAAGAAACAATTTCTGCGAAATCTATTTGCTCGACAAAGGGTTCAATACTCTTTGAATATTCGACAGAAACAACATCTGTTTGAGTTTTTTTAGAGCAAGAAAGGGGAAGCAATAATATTGGCGACAACATAATGCAGACGCATATTTTGTTGTTTGCCACATTTGCCAAAAGTCGTGTGACGTCCCTTGCCATTAGAATATATTCAAAAAAGTTACAGCTTTGTACACCCAACCCATAAAACACTATAGGAGAGACTGTTTAAAGTTAAAAACATTAACGTTCAATTCCAAGATTTTTTAGATTTTTATTACATCATCAGAGGGTGACTATCGGTCTTTCGACATTATATTTTTTTAGGACGATACAAGGTGCGTTACGCGTATGTCGTTGAATTACAGCCGATTACATAAATCACCCTTCCGAAATCGGAGAGGTGATTTTTGTTAGTGATTGTTAATCAGCAAGATACGAGTCGCGCGAATGCGGTCTGTTCAGGGTGATTGTGATTTGGGGTACCGCATATCCTCTTGAGTGACAATCGGACACCGTAAATCGTGCTGTTTAGCTTAAAAAAGTTGTGCCACAGTCAGTTACATCAAACTATTGAATACAGGTGAATATCCGAGTATGACGAATATTGACCATTGTATTAGGTTAGGTCATAAAAGTCATACCCTGTAAAAGGAATAATCTCCGTTTTTTCAGCAAAATCACCTTCTTTTGAAATTGCAGGTTTTGTTACGGCTCCTCCAAATTGAGATTTTCCCGAATGTCAGGAGTGATTCTCCTTAAAAAAGGATTCTCCATCTTATTGTAAATCAACTTGTTGAAAAATCTTCAACATTTATCGGAGGTCCTTGTAATAAAAATAGGCGGGATGCTCAGGAATATGTCAAAAATGTATCGGATATTTTAAAAAAATGAAGTATCTTTGAGCAATGCATTTAAAGTTTAGAGCCGATGTCACAAGTCCTATCTGAGATCTGCGGTCTTTCACAGGGAGATTGTTTCTTTATCGTAGAACGTCACAAGACTGAATTTACGTACCCTCTTCATCGTCATAGGGAGTATGAACTGAATTTCATCCAGTATGCCTCCGGTGTCCGCCGTGTAGTAGGGGACAGTGTCGAAACCATAGGAGATTACGAACTGGTGCTGATCACTGGCGAAAATCTGGAGCACGTCTGGGAGCAGGGCTCCTGCTGTTCTCCGGACATCAGGGAGATAACGATACAGTTCTCTCCGGATCTTTTCAACGAAGGACTCCTGGGCAGAAACCAGTTTACGAGCATTCACAGGATGTTCGAAAGGGCACGGCACGGACTTGCTTTCCCTATGGATTCGATAGTCAGGGTGTACGGCTACCTTGATGAAATCGCTGTCGAGAAGGACAGCTTCAAGCAGTTCATGGACTGCCTTATGATGCTTTACGAACTCTCTAAACTCGATGCCAAGGAATTGGCCAGCAGTTCTTTCGCAAACACTCCGAGGGATGCGGAAAGCCGTCGCGTGATGAAGGTCAAGGAATACATCAACGAACACTATGCCGAAGACTTGAGCCTGCCTGGTCTTGCCTCGATGGTGGGAATGAGTCCAAGCTCGTTCAGCCGCTTTTTCAAGATGAGGACAGGCAAGACCCTGTCTTCCTATATCATAGCCATCAGACTTGGCAATGCCGCCCGTGCGCTTGTGGACACCACGACAACTGTCTCGGAGATTTGCTATTCCTGCGGTTTCAACAATCTTTCGAATTTCAACAGGGTTTTCAGGGCAAAGAGAGGGATGACTCCTCACGAATTCCGCTCGATGTACAAGAAGAAGAAAGTTATCGTCTAACTGTTTGTTTGCAATATTTAGCAAAAAAGTATTTGTTATCCTTTGGCGGTGTGCGTATTTTTGTAACATAAACCGAATAAAGGATGACATTGAAACGTAACGAATTTATTTCCAGACTATTCACCATTTTGTCTATAATCGCTGCCGGTGTGGGTTTCGCATCCTGCGGAGGCAGCAGCGGTGGATTGAAAGCCCAGGAAACTCACCAG
>CAYFVE010000008.1:0-16490 GCA_964346605.1 uncultured Muribaculaceae bacterium
TGGCCCCACTGTTCGATGACAAATTCTGGGTGACGCATTGACGAAGTCAGGAAAAATACAATTAAATCGATACAGAAATTTTAGAAAAGTTTAATAAACTCGCATAAACAAAAGAATGGCATCCATTACGGACGCCATTCTTTATGGATTGATTGACTGATTATTCTGCCTTTTCTTCTGCCTTTGGAGCCTCTTCTGCCGGAGCCTCCGCCTTTGGAGCTGCAGCTGCTGGAGCGTCTGCCTTCTTTGTACGGCTGCGGCGGGTAGCCTTCTTCTCTTCCTTCTTTGCAGAAGCGAGAGCCGCCTCATTGAAGTCGACAAGTTCGATAAGCGCCATATCCGCGCCATCGCCCTTGCGGAAGCCTGTGTGAAGTACTCTGGTGTATCCTCCAGGACGATCCGCGATCTTAGGAGCTATCGTGCTGAAAATCTCCTTTACAGCCTCCTTATCCTTAAGGTAACTGAAGACAATACGGCGAGAGTGGGTTGTATCTTCCTTTGACTTTGTGAGAAGAGGTTCAACATACGTCCTGAGGGCCTTAGCCTTAGCGACTGTTGTCTGAATTCTCTTATGAAGGATCAAAGAAGAAGCCATATTGGCCATCAGCGCCTTGCGGTGGCCGCTCTTACGGCCAAGGTGATTGATTGCTTTATTGTGCCTCATTTCTATGCGTTCTTTTTCTTGGGTTCAATATTATACTTTCTCACATCCATACCGAACTGGAGCTTCATCTTCTCCACAAGCTGGTCGATCTCGTTGAGAGACTTCTTTCCAAAGTTCCTGAACTTCATCAGTTCATTTCTTGAATAGGAAACAAGGTCGGCGAAGGTATCGATGTCAGCTGCCTTCAGACAGTTGTAGGCTCTCACTGAAAGCCCCATATCTGAAAGCTTGGTGAGAAGAAGGTGTCTCATTCTGAGGCTCTCTTCATCCAACTCCTTGGAGTCGGACTCGACAGCGCTTTCCAGAGAAATCTTCTTGTCATCCGTGAATAGCTTGAAGTGATAGATAAGGATGTTAGCCGCTTCCTGGAGAGCAACGTTCGGAGAGATAGATCCATCCGTGACGATCTCAAGGTTCAGCTTCTCGTAGTCGGTCTTCTGCTCGACACGCCAGTTTTCAACTGTCCAGTTGACCTTCCTGATCGGGGTATAGACAGCATCAACCGGAATGGTTCCGATCGGAGAATTCTCATCCCTCATCTCCTCAGCCGGAACGAATCCACGGCCCTTGGTGATGGTAAGAGAAAGCTCAAGTGTGACTGACGGTTCGAGTGAGCAGATGTGCTGCTCAGGGTTCAACACCTTGAAAGAAGACAATCCCTTAGAAATATCCTCTGCGGTAAACTCATTCTTACCGCTAACAACGATGTTTGCTGTCTCAGTATCTACAGAATCAACCATCCTCCTGAATCTCACTTGCTTGAGATTGGGAATGATGTCCTGCATTCCTTCAATGACTCCAGGGATAGTAGCGAATTCCTGATCTACACCGGAGATCTTGATCTGACTGATAGCAAAACCTTCCAGCGAGGCGAGAAGTATGCGGCGGAGAGCGTTGCCGATGGTCTGTCCGTATCCAGGCTCAAGCGGCCTGAACTCGAAACGTCCGACGGTATCGGTTCCTTCGAGCATAATCACCTTGTCCGGTTTCTGAAATGCCAAGATTGCCATAATTATTCTTTTTGGGTGTTATGTTACTTAGAGTAGAGATCTACGATAAGCTGCTCGTTGATGTTCTCTGGAATGTCAGCCCTTGCAGGGATATTCAGGAATTTTCCTGAGAGTGCTTTAGGATCGAATTCAATCCAGGAAAACTTGGAAGCTGAAGCTATGCTCTTCTGGATAACCTCAAGGCTCTTGGAACGCTCTCTGACTGCAATCACATCACCAGGCTTGACCTGGACTGAAGGAATGTTGCAGACCTCACCGTTAAGTGTGATGTGAGCGTGGGTGACAAGCTGTCTTGCAGAGGCTCTTGAAGGAGCGATGCCCATTCTGTAAACGATGTTGTCAAGTCTTGACTCGAGGAGGAAGAGAAGGTTCTCACCTCTCTGGCCAGGCATACGGGATGCCTTGAGATAGGTGTTATGGAACTGCTTCTCAAGAAGGCCATACATATAGCGTACCTTCTGCTTCTCCTTCAGCTGTGTGCCATATTCGCGCTGCTTCTTACGCTTTGCGGCCAAGCCATGCTGTCCCGGAGGGTAATTTCTCTTCTCGAAATCCTTGTCACTTCCGAATATCGGTTCGCCGAATTTGCGGGCGATCTTTGTACTTGGACCAGTGTATCTTGCCATAGTAATTTCAGAATTTTAATGATTAAACTTTACGACGGCCTTTTGGTCTGCATCCGTTGTGAGGCATTGGGGTCACGTCGACGATCTCTGTGACAACGATACCTGCGTTGTTGATGGTTCTGATTGCTGACTCACGTCCCGCTCCAGGACCCTTTACAAAGACTTTAACCTTGCGAAGACCAGCATCGAACGCCGTCTTTGCAGCATCCTCAGCAGCAACCTGTGCAGCATAAGGGGTATTCTTCTTGGAACCTCTGAAGCCGCTCTTTCCGGCAGAGGACCAGCTGATGACCTGTCCCTGGTTGTTGGTAAGGGAGACGATCACGTTATTGAAGGTTGATGAAATATGGGCCTGGCCCGTAGCCTCAACCTTGACAACTCTCTTTGATGATGTTGTTTTCTTTGCCATAATTCATCCGTTTTTACTTGGTAGCCTTCTTCTTGTTAGCGACCGTCTTCTTCTTGCCCTTTCTTGTACGGGCGTTGTTTTTAGTGCTCTGGCCGCGTACAGGGAGGCCGATACGATGACGGATTCCTCGGTAGCAACCGATATCCATCAGTCGTTTGATGTTCATCTGGACGGAGGAACGAAGCTCACCCTCGATCTTGTACTCCTCAGTGATGAGGGTACGGATCTTGGCAATCTGATCGTCGTTCCAGTCACCGACCTTGATGTCGTAGTCGATACCGCACTGCTCGAGAATCTTCCTAGCAGAGTTGCGGCCGATACCGTAGATGTAGGTGAGACCTATCTCACCGTGCTTGTTGTTCGGTAAATCAACACCGGCTATTCTTGCCATAATTTATCTTTGACTTTATTTGTTTTACAAACTACTGTTATCCCTGGCGCATCTTGAACTTTGGATTCTTCTTGCAGATGACATAAAGACGGCCTTTGCGTCTGACGATCTTGCAATCATCGCTGCGCTTCTTGATGGATGTTTTGACTTTCATATCGTGATATTTTTATTTGTACCTGAAAGATATTCTTCCCTTAGTCAAATCGTAAGGTGAGATTTCAACCCTTACCTTATCCCCAAGGAGGATGTGGATGAAGTTCATTCTCATCTTGCCGGAGATGTTGCACAGAAGAACGTGGCCATTTTCGAGTTCAACCTTGAACATTGCGTTAGGAAGAGTCTCGACAACTTTCCCGTCCTGTTCTATTGCTACCTGTTTGGACATTGAAAAAACACTTTAAAATTCACTTACCAGTACTTTCTATATAATCAAAGGTCGACAGCTGCTCGGCTTTCCCGCGACGGACAACAACCGTAAGTTCATAATGAGCCGCATTCCTGTGGTCGGACGTGTGTACAGCCCAGCCATTTCTGGCCACATACACTCCCCTTCCTCCAGCATTGATCATCGGCTCGATGCAGATCACCATTCCTTCCACAAGTCTGCTTCCGTGGCCCTGACGTCCGTAATTCGGAACTCCAGGGGCCTCGTGCATCTCCTTGCCCAGTCCGTGGCCTTCAAGTTCCCTGACTACAGAGAAACCGAAAGATTCTGCGTACGATTGCACCGCGTGTCCTATGTCGCCGGTCCGATTCCCCGCCACCGCAGCCTCGATCCCCTTGTAGAGAGAAGCCTTGGTAACATCAAGAAGCTTTCTGGTACCGGCGTCCACCTCCCCGACAGGGAAGGTGTAGCACGAGTCACCGTTATAGCCCTTGTACAGCGTCCCGATGTCACAACTTACGATGTCGCCCTCCTTGAGGACATAGTCTGACGGAAAACCGTGGACTACAACATCGTTCACCGACATACAGGTTGCTGCGGGAAAGCCTTCGAATCCAAGGAAGGAAGGTATCGCGCCATTGTCACGGATAAAAGTCTCGGCGACCTCATTCAACTTCGCAGTCGTCACACCAGGGGCCACTATTTTTCCAACTTCCGCCAACGTCTTTGAGACGATTATGGCATTCTCGCGCAAAAGCTCGATTTCTTCTTCTGTCTTAGGCTTGACCATCAATCTTGAATTATCAAAAAATTACATACCTGAGCGGCCGCTGAGGCGTCCGGTCTTCATAAGACCGTCATAGTGACGCATCAGAAGGTAACTCTCAATCTGCTGAAGAGTATCAAGGACAACGCCGACAAGAATCAGCAGCGAAGTGCCGCCGAAGAAACTTGCAAACTGGTCGTTGACGCCGAAGATCCTTGCAAAAGCAGGGAGGATGGCAATGATCGCCAGGAATATTGAGCCGGGGAGAGTCACCTTTGACATAATGTCATCAAGGTAGTTTACCGTGGCCTTTCCGGGCTTTACTCCAGGAATGAATCCGCCGTTCTTCTTCATATCCTCAGCCATCATTGTCGGGTTGACGGTGACGGCGGTGTAGAAATATGTGAAGATTACGACGAGGGATCCGAATATAAGGTTATACAGGAACCCGGTGTAGTTGCCGAGAGTTGCAGCGATGCCTCTGGTCGCGTCGAAACGGGAGAAGAGGAGCGGGAACAGCATCAAAGCCTGGGCGAAGATGATAGGCATAACGCCGGCGGCATTGATCTTGAGCGGGATGTACTGACGCACACCACCGTACTGTCTGTTGCCCACAATTCTCTTGGCATACTGGACAGGAACTCTCCTGACAGCCTGGACAAGAGCGATTGTCGCCACAACGATGAGGAACCATACTATCAGTTCAACAATGAAGGCGATAGGGCCGCCGCCACCGGTGGTGGTCAGCTTGGTACCGGCTTCAGTGAAGAGAGCGAAAGGCAGGCGGGCCACGATACCGATCATAATGATCAGGGAAATACCGTTGCCGATTCCTCTGTCGGTTATTCTCTCACCAAGCCACATCACGAACATTGAGCCGGCCATCAGGATGATGGTGGCGACAAGGTTGTAAAAGAACCTTGACCAGCCGAGCGAAGTCTCGGCAAGGAATGCTGATGCAGGGATCTGGCTGTGAATCGAAGCGATGTAGGCCGGTCCCTGAATGCAGAGGATGAGGATGGTGAGATACCTGGTGATCTGATTCATCTTCCTGCGGCCGCTCTCGCCCTCCAACTGCAGTTTCCTGAAGTAAGGAACGAACATACCGAGAAGCTGAATCACGATTGAAGCGGAGATGTACGGCATAACTCCCAGCGCGAAGATGGAAGCATTGCCGAAGGCACCTCCGGAGAACATATTCAAGAGACCGACGAGACCGCCCTGTGTGCTTGCCTGAAGTTTGGCAAGCATAGTGGTGTCGATTCCCGGAAGCACAATGAAACATCCCAGTCTATAGATAAGAACCAGGAGGAATGTGTAACCGAGCCTCGTACGGAGTTCCTCGATCTTGAAGATGTTCTTTATGGTCTCTATAAACTTCTTCATTTTACTTGCCGATTACGATTGCCTTACCACCGGCAGCCTCGATCTTTGAGACTGCAGAAGCAGAGAATGCATCAGCCGTTACCGTAAGGGCAGCGGTGATGTCGCCGTTACCAAGAACCTTTACGAGTTCCTTGTTGCCGGCGAGTCCGGCAAGTTTTATCTCCTCAAGACCGAGTTCGGTCTTGCCGAGACTTTCTGAGAGAGTCTGGAGGGCGGATACATTCACCGCCGTATATTCTACCCTTGTAGGGTTTGTGAATCCGAACTTAGGAAGACGTCTCTGGATTGGCATCTGGCCACCCTCGAAACCGATCTTATGTTCGTAACCGGCGCGTGCCTGAGCACCTTTGGTACCACGGGTGGAAGTACCACCCTTGCCTGAACCCTGGCCGCGTCCAAGACGCTTGCTGTTATGAGTGTGACCTTTTGCAGGTTTCAATTCTGAAAGTTTCATCTCTAAATCCTCCTTATTTCACTTCTTCAACTTCACAAAGGTGACGGACCTTGGCAAGCTGTCCTTCTGTCACCGGATTCTTCTCGACCTCAACGGTCTGATGAATCCTGCGGATGCCAAGGGTGCGGAGATTGGCGATCTGCCTCTTGGTCGATCCGTTCTTGCTTCTTACCTGTGTTATCTTAAGTTTTGCCATTTCTGTAGCCTCCTAACCGTTAAATACTTTGCTCATTGGAATTCCGCGGAGACCAGCCACAGTGTAGGCGTCTCTCATCTGAGTAAGGGCGGTAACTGTAGCCTTCACGAGGTTGTGAGGGTTTGAAGAGCCCTTTGACTTCGCAAGAACGTTCTGGATACCGGCTGACTCAAAGACAGCACGCATGGCGCCGCCGGCCTTCACACCGGTACCGGGAGCGGCAGGCTTCATAAACACTACGGAGCCTCCGAACTTGGATTCCTGCTCGTGAGGGATTGTGGTGTTGATGACAGGAATCTTGACAAGATTCTTCTTTGCATCTTCAACACCCTTTGCAATGGCGGCTGTCACTTCATTGGCTTTTCCAAGACCATAACCAACAACGCCGTTCTCGTCACCCACTACTACGATGGCAGCAAAGCGGAAGTGACGACCACCCTTAGTAACCTTGGTTACTCTCTGGATGGCGACCAGTCTGTCCTTAAGCTCAAGATCAGAGGTCTTTACTCTTTTAACATTTGTATTTGCCATAGTCTTTTCCAATTAGAAAATTAAACCACCTTCACGCGCGCCGTCAGCGAGGCTCTTCACCCTGCCGTGATAGAGGTAGCCTCCACGATCGAAAGAAACCGTTGAGATACCCTTTTCCTTCGCGCGCTCTGCAATCGCCTTTCCGACAATCGCGGCAGCGTCGATACCATTCTTGCCCTTGCATTCAGCGGCAAGGAGCTTATCGTTGGAAGATGCGGCTACCAGTGTAACGCACTTCTCGTCATCAATTACCTGAGCATAGATCTGCTTGTTGCTTCTGAAGACAACCAGTCTTGGCCTTTCAGCAGTACCATTTACGTGCTTGCGAATGCGGTAATGGATTCTTCTTCTTCTTTCAATTCTATTCAATGCCATATCTGTGTCCTCCTAATTATTTGGCCGAAGCGGTCTTGCCGGCCTTGCGACGAAGCTGCTCGCCGGCGAACTTGATACCCTTGCCCTTGTATGGTTCAGGCTTGCGGAGTGAACGTATCTTGGCAGCGACCTGGCCGATGAGCTGCTTGTCGATGCTCCTGAGGATCAGGACAGGGTTCTCACCCTTCTTGACATCCGGAGTCTCTGCCTTGATTTCAGGTGCGAGAAGCATCTGAACGTCGTGTGAGTAACCGAGTGACATTGTAAGGAGCTGTCCCTGCGCTGATACCCTGTAACCTACACCAACGAATTCCTGCTTTGTTTCATAACCCTTTGACACACCCTCAACCATATTGTGGACGAGAGCGCGGTACAGTCCGTGCATCGAACGATGACGCGGCTGGTCAGTAGGGCGTTCGAACTTTATTTCATTATCCTCGATGGTGACCTTGATGTCCGGATCAACTTTCTGGCTCAACTCACCAAGAGGTCCTTTAACCTTCAAAACGTTGCCAGGGAGAACTTCTACGCTCACCTTGTCCGGAAGGCTTACAGGCAATTTACCGATTCTTGACATTATTCTAAACTTTTATCGTTAATAAACATAGCAAACAACCTCGCCGCCGACGTTCAGACTCTTCGCCTCCTTGTCGGTGATGACGCCCTTTGAAGTTGAAAGAACCGCGATGCCGAGTCCGTTGAGGACGCGAGGCAGGTTCTCCACGTCAGCGTAAACGCGCAGACCAGGGGTGGAGATGCGGTCAATCTTCTTGATGGCGGCCATCTTGGTCTGAGGATGATACTTCAGAGCGATTTTGATGGTGTTGTACGGGGTACCTTCAACTACCTTGTAGCTGAGAACGTAGCCCTTCTCACAAAGGATCTTGGTGATAGCGACCTTCATCTTGGAAGAAGGTATCTCGACGACCTTCTTTCCCGCAAGATACGCGTTGCGGATCCTTGTAAGATAATCTGCAATTGGATCAGTCATTTTTGTTTTGTTTTTTAGATTCGACGCCCTTGGGACGCCCGATATCCGATTGTTAATATATTACCAGCTGGCTTTCTTGACGCCTGGGATCAGGCCATTGCTGGCCATCTCTCGAAACTGGATTCTGCTGAGACCGAAAGCCCTCATATAGCCCTTTGGACGGCCTGTAAGAGAGCAACGGTTGTGCAGACGAACAGGGGAAGAGTTCTTAGGGAGCTTGTCGAGAGCTGCCCAGTCGCCTGCTTCCTTAAGCGCCTGCCTCTTAGCTGCATACTTGGCAACCAGTTTCGCGCGTTTTACTTCGCGAGCTTTCATTGATTCTTTTGCCATATCCTTTAGTTATTATGTTTCTTGAACGGCAGACCGAACGCGGCGAGGAGGGCGTGCGCCTCTTCGTCTGACTTGGCTGTGGTAACGAAGGTGATTTCCATACCGTGGATCCTTGGGTTCTTGTCGATGTCAACCTCAGGGAATATAAGCTGCTCCTTGAGTCCGAGGGTGTAGTTTCCCCTGCCGTCCATCTTCTCGGCTATACCGTTGAAGTCCCTGATTCGAGGGAGAGAGACGCGGACGAGTCTTTCAAGGAACTCGTACATCTTAACGTCACGGAGAGTAACTTTCACACCGATAGGCATACCCTTGCGAAGACGGAAGTTGGAAACGTCCTTTCTTGAAGATGTGAGGACAGCCTTCTGCCCAACGATCTTGGCAAGCTCTTCAGCCGCCTCCTCGACGAGTTTCTTGTCCTGGGTAGCGTCGCCGATACCTTCATTGATGGTTATCTTGACGAGCTTCGGAACCTGCATGACAGTCGTGTAGGAGAACTGCTTCATAAGCTTCTCCACAATCTCCTCCTTATAAACCTTCTTGAGAGAAGGTACATAGTCCGTAGGAAGTGCCTGCACTTCTACTGGTTTTGCTGCTTTCTTTGCCATAATTACTTGATCTCCTCTCCTGATTTCTTAGCATAGCGGACTTTCTTGCCGTCCTCAATCCTGTAACCTACGCGGGTCGGCTTGTTGCTTGAAGGATCAATCAACTGCACATTGGAAACGTGGATTGGCGCTTCCTGTTTCACGATACCGCCCTGAGGCTGGTTCGCGTTCGGCTTCGTGTGCTTGCTGACAACATTGACGCCCTCAACGATGACGCGATCCTTTGCCGGGATGACAGTCAGGACCTTTCCGGTCTTGCCCCTGTCGTTACCGGAGTTGACATAAACATTGTCACCCTTCTTGATGTGTAACTTCTTCATAATTATCAATTATTAAAGGACCTCCGGTGCCAGTGAAACAATTTTCATATAATTTTCACGCAGCTCTCTGGCGACTGGGCCGAAGATACGTGTGCCGCGAAGCTCGCCTGATCCATTCAGAAGGACACAAGCATTGTCATCGAATCGGATGTATGATCCGTCCGGCCTGCGGATTTCTTTCTTTGTGCGGACTACGACAGCCTTTGAGACCGTTCCCTTCTTGGCGTCACCGCTTGGGATAGCGCTCTTGATCGCAACAACGATCTGGTCGCCCACTGTCGCATACCTGTGATGCGTACCGCCAAGCACACGGATGCAGAGGACCTCCTTTGCACCGCTGTTGTCGGCAACCTGTAAACGTGTTTCCTGCTGTATCATAATTACTTAACTTTTTCTACGATTTCAACTAATCTCCATCTCTTTGTCTTGCTGAGAGGACGGGTTTCCATGATACGTACCGTATCGCCTTCGCTGCATTCGTTTTTGTTGTCAGCCGCGACGAACTTGGTGGTCTTCTTGATAAACTTACCATAGAGAGGATGTTTCTCCTTGGTTTCAACCGCAACGATGATGGTCTTGTCCATCTTGTTGCTGACCACTACGCCGATTCTTTCCTTACGAAGATTTCTTTCCATAAGACTGATGATTATTTCTGTTCATTTTCCTTTTCAGCGAGGATAGTGATCATTCGAGCTATATCCTTTCTGACTTTCTTGAATTCCGATGTGTTCTCCAATGGAGAGACGGCGTGGTTGAGTCTCATTGTGTCAAGCCTGTTCCTCTCAACCTGAATGCGGTCCTGCAGGTCTGCAATGGACATTTCGCGTACTTCTGATGTTTTCATACTTTTCTACTCCATTTATTATTCAACATAATCCCTGCGGACAACGAACTTTGTCGCGATAGGGAGCTTGTGAGCCGCAAGACGCATCGCCTCCTTGGCGATTGCGAGAGAAACACCGTCTGCCTCGAACAGGATACGGCCCGGAGTTACAGGAGCGACGAATCCTTGAGGATCACCCTTACCCTTACCCATACGGGTATCAAGAGGCTTCTTGGTGAAAGGCTTGACCGGGAAGATCCTTATCCAGATCTGTCCTTCACGATTCATACAACGTGAAATAGCCTGACGAGCAGACTCAATCTGCTGCGCTGTGATCCAGCAGTTCTCGAGGGTCTTGAGACCGAAGGAACCGAACGCGAGCTGATTGCCCCTCTGGGCCATGCCCTTCATCACGTTCTTCTGTTCCCTTCTGAACTTAGTTTTCTTTGGTTGTAACATTGCTGTATTACTTTAATAAATATCCAAATTTTCCAAACCCACTGAGTATCAGCGCCTTAAGCCAACACCCCCTGGAATTTGGGACTGCAAATTTAGTAAAAAAATATGGAATTCAAACATTATTTTAAAAATTTTTCAACATTTTCGACGATGGAATCATTCAAAGAAATTTATCATTTTCAACTACTTACAAAGAGAAGCGAAAAATATTTGGACATGGTTTCGACAGCAGGAGAAAAGACTTATCTATCTGGCACGTTTTTTTCGGGAATAGCCTATCTTTGCACGGCAATAAGATGAAGAACGGGTGGACATATTCCAAAATCTTCAGCCTCCTGGCTATCCTCGCGACGACGACAATCGCCGCGCAGGAATACGAACGGGGAATGCCGGAGGTGTTCCGCGTGTCAAACGGGGGCGGTTATATGGGCTACCGTGTAGAAAAGGGAGACACAGTCTACTACGACAGCATAGACCCGGTATGGTGCTTCCCCAGGGGGACAAGGATGAGCAGGAGCGATCTAAGGAAATACTACCGCCTCGTTTACAACTTCAACAAGGTCTATCCGTATGCATTGCTGGCCAGGGATCTGACCAAGCAGGTCGATGAACATATCGCCGGCAACGAGTTGAGGCGGCGCAAGAAAGAGAAATACATCGGCGAGATGCAGAAGCAGCTATTCGAAGCCTACGAGAAGCCTTTGAAGAATATGAGCATCTCCCAGGGCCGGCTTCTTATCAAACTTATTGACAGGGAGATAGGACGGTCCTCATTCAAGATCATCAAAGACTACAAGAGCGGCATCACCGCAGGCTTCTGGCAGGGCATAGCTAAAATCTTCGGAAATGACCTGAAGAGCCGCTACGATCCGGACGGAGACGACAGGGTCACCGAATATCTGGTCGAAAAATGGAAGAGCGGAGAATTCGACACGCTCTACTATTCAATATTCCATCAGATGCCCGACCACCCCGAGATCAGGTCAAAGCAGATGAAGTTCGAGGACTGAGGCTCCATCCAGTCCTTGAGTACGATCAGGCGCGCTCCGGTCGGGAGCATAAGGTCCACTTTAGCGTGGAAGTGGCCGAAAACAAAAAAGTCCACCTTCCTGCCTGTAGAAAAATCGACGGCGAATTTATAGAGAGGTTCATCCGCCCCGCGGAATGAATATTCAAGGCTTTTGGCGACGCGGCTCCTCTTTGACCAGCCGTTCCCGATAGCGAAGGCCAGGCGCACCGGGACAAAAGTGCTGAACAGCCATTGGATCACCTTGCTATGGAATCCCTTACGCATCAGCTTGTACCAGAAACCGCCAGGACCCAGCCCGTCTCCGTGGCCGAGGCAGAATGTCTTTCCACCGATTTCCACGACATAAGGCTGCTTCAGGATCCCGATTCCGAGTTCCTGGAAATACCGATAGCACCAGATGTCGTGGTTGCCCTTGAAAAAACGTACCTTGACTCCGGCGTCAATCAGATCCATAAGACGGGAAAAGACCCGTACATAGCCTTTCGGAACCACATCCCGGTACTCGTACCAGAAATCCCAGATGTCGCCCAGCATATACAGCAACAGCGTCTTGTCTTTCGGGATGGAGTCGAGGAAACGCACGAAACGGGCCTCCCTGTCGGCCGGATCCTTGACGTCCAGCCCCAGGTGCACATCCGAAACGAAATATACGAGCGTCCTTTCCGGCATCCTTATGAAAGTATGAATATCAAAACCGCCACGATCACGCAGTAAAGCGCAAACCAGCCAAGTCTGGCCTTCCTTACCAGAGCCACCATAGCCTTGCAGGCCAACAGACCGGAAAAGAATGCCGCAAAGAAACCAAGGACAAGACATACAGGACTGAGTCCGCCGCCAAGCGCGGCCTCGCCTGTCGCCGCCTTCAGGAGATCCAGCATCTGCTCTCCGATGATAGGGACCAGTACCATCAGGAATGAGAACTGGGCCATCACTTCCCTCTTCACGCCACAGATCAGGCCGGTCGCGATTGTGGTCCCTGATCTGGAAAGGCCCGGCGCCACAGCGCAAGCCTGTCCCATACCAACTGCGAGCGCCTGCCAATAGCTTATCCCGTTGCGCGCGAATCCACTTCTTCTTCCGGCAAAACCATTTCCTGAAAACCACCTTCCGGCATAATCCGAAAAAAGCAGCAGGACCGCGGTGATGAGGAGGCAGACGGCAACTGTCGTCAGAGAATCGTCGAAGAGCGCCTCAACCTTATCTTTGAACAGGAAACCAACGAGAGCTACTGGTATCATAGACACGACGATCTTGAAGATGTAGTCGGTCTCATCATTGTACTTGAACTTGAACAGGCCGGCGAACAACCCGCAGATCGGTTTCCAAAAAACTACTATGGTGCTGAGCACAGTCGCAAGATGGACCGTCACCGTAAAGTCAAGAAAACCCTCGCCGTCAACGCCGAGGAGTTCTCTTACAATCAGAAGATGACCGCTGGAGCTCACAGGAAGGAACTCAGTCAGCCCTTGCACTATCCCCAAAAGGAGAGCCTGAAGCCAGTTCATTTCTTTTCTATTTTGTCTTCACCTTCCTTAGGACGCCTGATTATGGCGACGATTACAATTGCCACTCCGCAGGCTATCACCACAGGAGCCGCTACAAGTCTGCGGAAGTCGAACATTGCCCAGTTGAAGACATCAGGATCCTTGACGCCGCCGCCCGTCATAAGGACAAGGCCGGAAACCATAACAAGGAAGCCTGCCAGAATCATCAGCAGACCCTTGCGGGTGATCGCCATCTTTGAATTTTCAGACATATTATAAGTTTTTAACATTCATCAATAATAAAGTTCATCCTTTGAGAGCGAAACAAGATGCCCCACGACGAACCAGGTGCTCACGAAGCAGATGAGGATTCCTGAGACGACCACGATCCCTATCACAGTCAAGAGGAGGTCCAGGCTGAATATCTCGAAAAGCTGAGCGAACTCCCTCCTCACGAAGAACAATATGCCGAGAAGCATCAGGATTGCGATAAGGGCGGAGAACAGGCCCTGGAAAACGGACTGTCCGAGGAAAGGCCCCCGGATGAAGGACTTCGTAGCGCCGACAAGCTTCATCGTGTGGATTGTGAATCTCTTCGAGAACACATTGAGTCTCACGGTGTTGTTGATCAACACGAAGGAGATGAACAAGAGCAGGAATATGAATACTCCGAGCACCAGTGAAATCTTCTTGAGATTGGTGTTCAGCTTATCGACAAGAGACTGCTGATAGACAACCTCATCGACCAGCGGAGAAGACGCGAGGCGGTTCTTCACTATCTCAAGGCTGTCTGCGGAGACATAGTCGGCCCTCAGTGTTACATCGATCGAAACAGGTATCGGAGCCGTTTCGAAGACACTGAGGAAATCATCTCCCAGAAGATCAGTCATTTCTCTTGTGCCCTCCGCCTTGGAGACGAAGCGGGTGCTCCTTATGAATGGCTGGGTGTCAAGGACCGTGGCGAAGTCCATCGCCTCGTCCTCACCCACCTCCTGCTTCATCAACACAGAGACCTGCATATTCTCCTTGAAATAGTCCGAGACGCTCTTTGTGTTGACCATAAGCAGACTGGCCACTCCAACCAGGAGAAGAACCAGGCTGATGCTGATCACACTGGAAAGCCAAGCGCCTGCAAGCCTCTTTCTAATCAATTTGTTTTCACCTGCTGCCATAATCGCACAATACACCAAATTGGTTTCAAATATAGTGAATAATCAAAATATGAAAAAAAATTCTTATCTTTGTAAGTCAAGATTAGTATTATGGGAAATCCTGTCAACAGAGTTTTATTCGTAAATTCGGAGATAATGCCGTTCCTTCCTGAGACACCGTCCTCAAGGATCGGACGATATCTTCCGCAGGGCATTCAAGAGCGCAAAAAGGAGATCAGGGCATTTATGCCGCGCTATGGATGCATCAACGAGCGCAAGAACCAGTTGCATGAAGTGATAAGGCTTTCAGGAATGAACATAATCATCGGCGATGTCGACAGACCGCTGGTGATCAAGGTGGCATCCATCACATCCGCCCGTATTCAAGTTTACTTCATCGACAACGACGACTATTTCCATCGCAAGCAGCTGACTTTCGACAACGACGGAAAATTCTTTGAGGACAACGGCCAGAGAGCCATCTTCTTTGCCAGGGGTGTGCTTGAGACAGTGAAAAAGCTCCGCTGGGCCCCGGACGTGATCCACTGCTCCGGATGGATTTCTCATCTTGTACCTCTCTTCCTCAAGAAAGTCTATAGCGGCGACCCGATCTTCAGCGGAAGCAAAGTGGTCACCTCTTTCTGCGATGAAATCGGAAAGGAAGTGTTCCCGGCATCCTTCAAGGAGACGATTCCTTTCGGCGGGATCAAGCCTGAGGATGTCTCCCTGCTTGACAAACCCACTGGCATAAGTCTTGCAGAAACCGCTGCATTGTATTCAGACGGCATCATTTTAGGCGCCGCGGATGTAGATCAGGAACTTGTCAGTTTCTGTAAAGGCTTGAATGTTCCCATGCTTCCGTTCAATAAGGAAGCGATAGACAGCGGCCGCTACATCGATGACTACGATGGATTTTATCAACAGTTGCAGTAAATGAAAAAATTCCTGGCGGCAATCGCCATCCTGACAGCCGCGCTGTCCTGTACAAATGTGAATGAAGGAGTCGGAGGCAACTTCATCCCGACCGAAATGAAATACGACTTCCACACGGCCGAATTCGACATTGAGGAAATCTATATGAAGCCGGTGGAGAGTCTTTCGGCATATTCATCAAAGAGAATCAATTTCGGAGCGATCAGGGACGAAACCTACGGTCTGTTCAGCAGGGCCTGCGCTCTGACACTCGTCCCGGTGCTGGACACATTCGACTTCGGCATCGATCCGATCTACAAGAGTTTCAGACTGACTGCGGTCAGGGACTCCGTATCCGTTTCAGACCCCGGCCAGGCAAGCATTATCCAGAACGTGAATGTATATGCTCTTTCAGAGCCGATTGATTCAGAGAATTACTACTCCAGAACCGAAATCAAGCACGGCAATAAAAGAATCACCAAGGGCGTTCCTGTCATCAACGGAACGGACTCCCTGTCCTTCACTTTCACTGAAGAATTCGGGAAGCAGTATTTGAACATTACCCAGAGCGATCTTCTGGACTACGATTCCTATATGAAGAAATTCCCCGGGATATACATCTGCACGGACGACCCTGTCGGCTATGGCGGAAGGTTCAACACGTTTAAGAAGGACATCCTGACCTCAACTTCCAGCGGCCTTGTCAGAAACGACAACTACGCCGTCCTGTATTTCAGCGGGATCTACAACGGAGAGCGGAGGGACTCCACCCTTATGTTCTACTTCAGCCCTCAGGAGATGTACGATCTGGATTCACTGATCAATGTGCGGGCCGTACCTGCACAATATGTCTTCAATGTGGACAAGCACGAGTCTGACGGACTCGGAGGCAGGGCCGATGATAAGATCTACATAGAGGGAGGCAGCGGCCTCAAGCCTATGATTCCGGCTTCATACATAAACAGCCTGGTTAATACAGAGATTGCAAAGAATGGAGGAGACCCTGCTACCGCCCTGATCTCAAAGGCGACTATCGTGCTCCCGTTCGAATTCCCGGACAACTATGAGGATATGTTTCTTTACCCTCAGATTCTGAGTCCTACGGTTCAGATCGAATCCGAATCGAGCGTGACATTCGCAGGACTCACGGACGCCAGCGTCTCATCAGAGAATCAGGGCGATGTCAACCGGT
>CAYFVE010000008.1:16500-35624 GCA_964346605.1 uncultured Muribaculaceae bacterium
CACTGTGCAACTACTCACCAGATGTTACCCATCACGTACAGCAGATAATCAGGAAGGAAGCGGATTCAGATATGAGCAATTATGACATCTGGTTCCTGATAATGTGGTACGAAAAGACCACGACGACCAATGCTGAAGCAAGTTCTATGGCCGACTACTACCAGCAACTGGCATATTACTCCTATTACAACCAGCTTTACGGTGGAGGTTATGGCAGCTACGGAGGTTATGGCGGCTACAGCGGCTACAGCAATTACTACAACTATATGCTGATGGCCCAGTATGCTTCCAGCTCAGCTTCAACGACCACTTCAACTGCAGCGCTTGACAAGGACAACTACTACAGATGCTTCCTGAACGGTCCCGGCTCTTCCGGGAATAAGCCGAAACTGAAGATTACCTACGCGGTACCAAGGAAATAGATTAAAGAAAGCGGCCGATAAATGATTATCGGTCGCTTCCTGTTTTTTGAGGTCGGTCAAAGTTTATGCTTCTTCCTTGCCGGCAAGTTTTTCCTTAACCTTGTCGATCGCGTCCTTGACGGTTGCGATTGTGCTGGTCTCCTCATCAGGAATCTTGATGCCGAACACGCGCTCAAACTCCATAAGAAGTTCCACCGTGTCAAGAGAATCAGCTCCGAGATCATTAGTGAAGTTGGCGGATTCAGTCACTTCTGTGTCCTCTACGCCGAGCTTGTCAACGATAATCGCTTTGACCTGCTTTACGATTTCTTCTTCAGTCATAATAGAATATTTAAATTGTTTACGTTATTCCAATACTTGGTTGGCCTTTTCCGGCTTTTCCGGAGCAGAACAACTTTGCAAAGTAAAGAAAAAATCCTTAATTCTCCAAATTTCGCAAACTCTGATTTCTGCTGAGATTCAGCCATATTCTCAAACCATTCAGTGAATTAAGCAGATAGAATATGTACTTGACAAGCATCACTGCGGCATTCCCCGATCCGGGACCACTCATAACAGCCACCGCCCAAAGGGAAATCGATGAAATGTTCACTAATATCCAGATGTACCATTGCTCCATAAAGGCGAAGCTCATAAGTACCTGGCCGGCAATGTTCAAAGACATCACGACCGCATCCAGAAAAATCTTCGGCCTGTTGACGGCATCTATCTTCCCGGCTTCAAGTTGAGCCACATCTATAAAATACAGGATAAGATACAGGGCGGCGGCTCCGGCGACGACTCCCGCCGACAGCCAGGCCCACTGCTTCCCGCTCAGGCGCTGCGCCTTCACCTGCGAGCCTTCAGACTCGGCTGACTTCATTTTCGCTCCCCTCCTGCTCCACTGCCAGAAGCCTATGAACTGCATCGGGAGGAAATAGAACACGTGAAGGGCGAAATTGCCCATAATGCCGTTCTCCAGACAGACTATGGAGGCTATCACGACATCGATGAACCCGAAGACGAATGTGAGTATGTGACCGTTAGCCGACAGAACGGTATTGACAACGCCCATCAGCGCGCCGAAGGACGCGAGAATCAACATGACAGTTCCGGCATCCGGCTGCCGGAGCTTGAAAACGGTGGTAACAGTCAGAGCGACAATCATTCCCGCAAGGAGGAAGATATTGAACGCAAGATTGAATCTCTTCTCTTTCTCTAAAGTCATTGTCTTTGAATATGATTGCAAATATAGTCAAAATTGCTATCTTTGAGGCGGAACGCTCCTTCCCCAGACGTTCCGGCAAAGACGAACTGAAACAGAAAAGAAAATGAAAATCTCGATCATCGGCGGCGGCAGCATAGGCGGCGCCACTGCTTTCGGACTGGCCGAAGGCACCTTTTTCAAGCCATCGGACATCACGGTGACAGCAGCCCACGAAGCGACTTTGGAAAAATTCGCTGCAAAGGGAATGAAGACAACCCTCGACAACAAGGAGGCCGTAAAGGACTCCGACATCGTCGTAATCGCAGTGAAGCCCTGGCTTGTGGACGAAGTTCTGGAAGACCTCAAGCCTGCGTTGGACTACTCCAGACACACGATAGTCTGCCTGGCTTCAAGAATATCAGAAGACCTGCTGGAGAATCTGAAAGACGGAAACGGAAGAAAGCCGTGGTTTCTGCACGTGATTCCGAACACCGCGATCGAACTTAGGCAGAGCGTTACCTTCATCTGCCCTACAAACAGCGATGAAGAGCACACGGAACTGGTCCGCAAGATCTTCGAGGACGCAGGTATCGTATTCGTGGTCAACGAGAAACTCCTGATCTCCGGAATGGCTCTCGCCTCCTGCGGAATGGCCTATGTTTTCAGGTACATAAGGGCTGCGGTGGAAGGTGGAGTGGAACTGGGATTCCGCCCTGACGATGCAGAAAGAATCGTTTCCCTTACAGTAAAGGGAGCCTCCAGCCTGGTGGAAGCCCATAACTCCCATCCTGAAGTCGAGATTGACAAGGTCACGACTCCGGGAGGACTCGCAATCAAAGGCCTCAACGCCATGGAAGAGGCCGGATTCAGCAACTCAGTGATAATAGGACTCAAGGCTTCGGTGAAATGAAAGAGAGGATCGTAATCAAGGTCGGGAGCAATGTCCTGGCCCGGTGCGACGGTTCGATTGATGTCACGAGGATGTCCGCCATCTCGGATCAGATCGCGGCGCTGTACAAGGAAGGCAAGGAAATCATCCTTGTCTCAAGCGGAGCGATGGCCTGCGGCAGAAGTATGGTGAAACCGGACAGGAAACTGGATCCTGTAGGCAGAAGGCAGCTGTATTCAGCGATAGGCCAGGTCCGGCTGATGTCTCTGTACTACCAGTTCTTCGCCGACCACGGAATACGCGTCGGGCAAGTCCTTACAATGAAGGAAAGTTTCTCCACCAGAAGGGAATACCTCAACCAGCGGCACTGTATGGAAGTGATGCTCAGGAGCGGAGTCCTTCCGATCGTCAATGAGAATGACACGGTCAGCCTTACCGAACTGATGTTCACTGACAATGACGAACTCTCATCTCTGGTTGCCTCGATGATGGGCGCCAAGACTCTGGTGATCCTCTCCAACGTGGACGGAATATTCAACGGCAATCCGTCGGATCCGGAAAGCAGGATCATCCCGATCGTGAAGCCTGACACCGATCTATCGGAACATATAAGAGAAGAAAAAAGCAGTTTTGGCAGAGGAGGAATGACTTCAAAGTTCAAGTCAGCCAGAAACGCCTCCCTCGAAGGAATTAGGGTCATCATAGCCTGCGGAAAGCGCGAAGGAGTCCTGACCGCACTTTTCGATAAGCCTGAAAGTGTGCCACACACGACTTTCCTGCCTGCCGAGGACGTCTCCAGCGTCAAGAAATGGGTTGCCCGAAGCACCGTCTTCTCAAAGGGTGCGATCCGAATCAACGCCAATGCTGCTAAGGCTCTTGAAAGCGACGATGCCGTCAGCCTCCTGATGGTCGGAGTGACGACGGTAGAAGGATCATTCGATGAAGGCGACATCATAGGAATACTCGACGACAAAGGATGCAGAATCGCCGTCGGACGGGCAAATTACAGCAGCGAGGAAGCGAGAGGGCTGATCGGAGTCCACGGCAGGAAGCCGATAGTCCACTACGACTATCTCTTTATGGAGGGAAAACAGGATGGAAGATTTCAATAAATTATTCTCTGCCGCCGGAAAGGCTTCGCAGGAACTGGCGCGGCTCAGCGACGGACGCAGGAATGATGCGCTCAAAGCCCTGGCCGCGGAAATACTATTACAGAAAAGCATTCTTCTGGAGGCCAATGCCGAGGATCTGTCCAGGATGGAACCTTCGGATCCGATGTACGACCGGCTTGCGCTCAGCGAAAGCCGTCTTGACGGAATCGCCTCGGATCTGGAAAGTGTCGCCGCGCTGCCCTCTCCGATTGGAAAGGTGCTTAGCGACACAATCAGGCCCAACGGCCTCCATATCCGAAGGGTAAGTGTTCCTTTCGGAGTGATAGGATTCATCTACGAGGCACGCCCGAACGTCACCTTCGATGTCTTTTCCCTTTGCTTCAAGGCAGGAAGCGCCTGTGTGCTGAAAGGAGGAAAGGATGCCGATTCATCCAACAGGGCCGGGGCGGCCCTGATCCGCAAAGTTCTGACCCGGCTTAACATAACACCAGATGCGGTCACCCTTCTTCCTGCGACACACGAAGCGGCCGGAGCGATGCTGGAGGCGGTCGGAATGATTGACCTGGTCATTCCGCGCGGAGGCCGCAGACTCATCGACTTTGTCCGTCAGAACGCAAAAGTGCCGACAATAGAGACCGGAGCCGGCGTTGTCAACACCTATTTCGACAAGGCCGGAGACCTGGAGAAAGGCAAGGCTGTCGTCTGCAATGCGAAAACCCGCCGCGTCAGTGTCTGCAATGCCCTGGACTGCCTGATCGTCCATAAAGAGCGGCTCAATGACCTGCCGGAACTCTGCGCCCCGCTGGCATCGAGGGATGTCCTCCTCTATGCCGACGAACAGTCATTCCGAGCGCTTGAAGGCCTATACCCTGCAGGCCTGTTGAACCACGCCGCGGCCGATTCGTTCGGCACTGAGTACCTCTCTATGCGAATGGCGGTCAGATGCGTCTCTTCCCTCGACGAAGCGCTCCGTCATATTGACGAATATGGTTCCGGCCACAGCGAAAGCATCATCACGGAGGATCCAGAAACGGCGGAAAGGTTCAGGATCGAGGTGGACGCTGCCTGCGTCTATGTCAACGCTCCGACCAGTTTCACCGACGGAGGCCAGTTCGGTCTGGGCGCAGAAATCGGAATAAGCACCCAGAAACTTGGCGCCAGAGGCCCTATGGGGCTGGAAGAAATTACTTCCTACAAGTGGCTGATCGACGGGGAAAGCCAGATCAGGGGATAGATTTTTTTACTATCTTTGTTGGATAACGTGATTCCCATTATGAGGAAAATCATCATCCTTTTGATCTTGACCCTGCTGCTGCCGTATCGTGCGTCAGCCTTTCCTGCCGGGCCTCTACGTCTCAAGGGAAAAGTCGTCGAGGCGAAAAACGACGAGCCGGTCGTCGGTGCGGTCATAAAACTCGATGACAACTACCTGTGGTCCGTTTCAGACCAGGACGGAGGCTTTTCATTGGACAACGTGCAACCGGGGAGATATATCCTGAGCGTTTCCTGTCTGGGCTATGTTGACTCGAGTCAGGAAATCATCCTGGGGAAAGACATCTCTGACCTTACTATACGTCTGAACGTCAATTCTCTCGCGCTCCAGGAAGTGGTCGTAACCGCCGAGAAATCCAAGGACAACATCAACACGACCCAGAAGATCGGCCGGAATGCCCTGGATCATCTCTAGATGTCCGGAATGAGCGACATCGGAGCCCTTCTCCCCGGAGGGAAGACCATCAATCCCGACCTCACTTCGGAAAAAACCCTCTCTCTCCGAGCCGGCGGTTCCACTGCCGGCAACGCAGCCTTTGGAACAGCCGTCGAGATTGACGGTGTCCGGATGGGAGGAAACGCCAGCCTTACCGGAATCGGCGGAGTCGGGACCAGAGGGGTCTCTGTAGAGAACATTGAATCCGTGGAAGTCATCACAGGAGTTCCGTCTGCGGAATATGGAGACCTCAACAGCGGAATGATACGCGTCACAACAAGGAAAGGACGCACCCCTCTCAACGTCACGTTCTCTGTCAACCCACGCACCTATGAGGCTTCCGCCTCGAAGGGAGTGGACCTGGGCGGCAAGGCAGGCGTACTGAATCTGAGCGGCGAATATGCAAGAGCTACGCAGAAGCTGACATCCCCGTACACCTCCTACACACGCAGGGGTTTCACTATCGACTACAGCAACACCTTCAGAAAGGTCCTGAGACTGGAAGCCGGTCTGACAGGAAACATCGGAGGAATGAACAGCAAGGACGACCCGGACCTGTTCTCCGAGGAATTCACAAAGGAAAGAGACAACATCCTGACGCCGCGCTTCAAACTGGTCTGGCTCCTTAACAAGGGATGGGTCACAAACGTCAGGTTAGAAGGATCCTTATACTATCACGACCAACGTCAGCAGGTCCACGCGTACAATTCCTACGCATCATCCCAGCCAGCCGTCCACAGCGAAAAAGAAGGTTATTTCGTGGCCGACGCCCTTCCGCTCACCTTCTACTCTGATCAAGTCATCGACTCCAGGGAACTCGACTTTTCCCTCGGCCTTCACTACAATTGGCTGCACCACTGGGGCAGCGTCAAGAGCACCCTCAAGGCCGGAGCAACCTGGAAGGCTGACGGCAATGTCGGAGAAGGAGAGTACTATGAAGACCCTTCCCTCGCCGCCAACGGCTACCGCCCGAGGCCCTACGCTGATTACCCTTATATGCACAATGCCGCGGCATACGCCGAGGACAACCTCATCATTCCTGTCGGTAAAACTTCCCTTAATCTCAGCGCCGGGCTACGTCTGGAGAATGTCTTCATAAAGGGCACGGACTACGAAAATCTCCGTACCCTCTCCCCACGACTGAACGCAAAGTGGACATTTAACGACGCCCTGTCAGTCCGCGGAGGCTGGGGAGTCACACAGAAACTGCCGTCCTTCTACATCCTCTTCCCAAAACAGGAGTACAGGGACATACAGACATTCAGTTACTCCTTCGGCAGCACCGGAGACGCCAGGTACATCTTCTACACCCAACCGTACACTATGACCTTCAACCCTGAACTGAAATGGCAGTCCAACACGAATGCCGAGATCGGCATCGACCTGTCGGTCAAGGATTTCAAGGTCAGTCTCGTGGGATTCAGCAATGTCACAAGGAATCCTTATGAATATACCAACGTCTATACTCCTTTCTCATATAATATCGTCGCTTTGCCTTCCGGTTTCAAGGTTGAATCCAATTCACAGACAGTAATCGACAGCCAGACCGGACTGGCCTGGTTCAGAAACTCTCCGGAGGATTTCTGGATTCAGACGGAAGCAACGTCCGGCAACAAGTCTTTTACCGCATCGAGAAAACAAAGCAATGGAGCGGACGTCAAGAGATACGGGGTCGAGCTTACCACGGACTTTCCGGAGATCAATCCGATCCGCACACAACTGCGTCTGGATGCTTCCTATGGCTACACCAGGTACGTGGATGATATTGAAAACTCATACTACAATAACGGTTGGTTCCAAAATGACAAGCCTTACCAGTACGTCGGCATCTACGCAGGAGGCTTTTCAGTCGTAAACGGCAAGAAGACCTGCAACGTGGACGCCAATCTCACGGCGATCACCCACATCCCCTCAGCCAGACTTGTAGTGACCTGCAGACTTGAGGCAACTTTCCTGAGGACCAGCCAGTCACTTTCGGAACACGACGGGAAGACCTACGCATTCACTGTCGGAGAGGTCACAACGACTCCGACCGGAGGCGACATCTATGACGGCAAATCTTACACCGCAGTGATGCCGGTGGCCTATATGGACCTTGACGGCAATATCCACGAATTCACCGAAGCCGATCTGAACAACCCTGGACTCTCAAATCTCATCGTCAGGTCAGCGAACATCTACACCTTCGCCAAGGACGGCTACGACCCGTACTTTTCAGCGAATCTCAGCGTGACAAAGGAGATCGGAGACCACGTCTCCCTGTCATTCTTCGCGAACAACTTCACCAACTCAAGACGCTATGTAAAGAGTTGGGCGACCGGCGTGGGAGCAATCTTCACGCCTGCATTCTACTACGGACTGACCTGCTGGATAAAATTGTAAAGGGATATGAAGAAAGTATTGTGCATAATACTGGCAACAGCCATCCTGGCCGGATGCATGGATGTGTCGGAGCCATATCCTGACGGACACGTCAACACCCTGACCGTGACAGCCTCCTATCCGGAAGAATACTCTTCCATGGTCCGGAAGGGAGTTTCCGTCAAGGCTGAAGAGGTCAGCCTCGGCTATGTCTATGTCACGGAAACAGACGGTAACGGTGTCGCGACCTTCAGACTTCGGAACGGAATCTACCGTATTTCGGCAAGCGACCGCAGCGGTTCAGCCATATTCAACGGATCATACGAGAAACTCCGGATCTCCGAAGAAGATGTAAGCCTGAAGATGCAGATGGTATATTCAAAGGCCGGGACGCTCGTCATAAAGGAAGTCTATTCCGGAGGATGCAGCAAATACCCGCAGGAAGGGAGCTATCAGTCCGACAAGTACTTCATCATCCACAACAACGACTCGCAGGTGGCCTACCTCGACAGCCTGTGCTTCGGCACTCTGTTCCCGTGGAATTCCACTTCGAGCAACCCGTGGTCTAACAATCAGGAGTACCTGCAGACGACCGTCCCTGTCGGCCAGGCTATCTGGCAGTTCCCTGGAGACGGAGAGACCTTTCCGCTGCAGCCGGGAGAGGACGCCGTCATCGCGATTAACGGCGCGATCGACCACACGGTACAGTACCCGCTTTCAATCAACCTCAACTTCCCCGACTGCTTCGTATGCTATGAGCCGAAGGCTTTCGACAACACGTTATATCATCCGGCGCCAGGAGACCGCATTCGCGAGGACCATTACCTTATCCTTGTGGACAAGAAGGGCCAGTCCAACGCCAACCTGTTGTCTATCAATTCACCTACCGTCGTGATATTCAGACCTGAAGAGAAGACGATCCCGGAATGGGTTGCGACGGAGGGTTTTGTGACCAGGGTTCCCGGAGGCACGGAAAGAGTTTACCAGATCCCCGCAGAATGGATAATTGACGGGATGGAGACCTTCTACGGAGGTTCCACTTCCAATACCAAGAGACTTTCGACGAAGATAGATGCAGGTTTCGTCTATTTTTCAGAAACCTTCAAAGGACGTTCCCTCTGCAGGCGGAAGGACGATGAGGCATCTTCGGAAAAAGGCTACGAAGTCCTTCTGGACACAAACAATTCAACTGTTGATTTCTATGAACGCGAGACTCAATCACTGCATAAGTAGCGCTTTGCTGCTCTTTGCCCTGATATGCGGCGCTCATCAGGGATCCTTTGCCCAGGACAACTACAACGATGCCCTCAAGACCAACCTTTGGGCTGAAGGACGCAATGTGAACGGACTGAGGCTTCAACTTCTCAGTCAGAATGCATCCTATGCCGAACTTTCGGGAGGAATCCGGAAGGGAGACTTCCATGATTCCCACGAATCATCGAATCTTAACGAATGGAGGGCGGAGGCGAAAACCGTCACCAGGGCCGAAAAGATCTCGACAATCGGATCGTTCCGCTTCGGCCAGAAGCACGGAACCGGGATGTGCGGTTCTATGTTCACCGACCCTGGCCGCTACCCGATAGATGTGCTCGAATTCACACCAGGCACAAAGATTCTTCAGGAATATTCCTTCACAGGCGGACTTGCAGCCGATCTTTCAGACCGATGGAAACTTGGAGGAAGAATCGATTTCACTTCTGACAACTACGCCAAGCGCAAAGATATTCGACATACTAACTATGCCCTTGATCTTCAAGTGATTCCAAGTCTTATGTACACAATTGGGGACTTGAATCTCGGTCTGTCCTGGATTTTCCGCAAGACCTCGGAGTCAATCCAGGCGGAACAGATCGGAACGAGCGCCGAATCTTTTTACGCCTTCCTAGACAAAGGCATCGGCTACGGCGCCTACCAGGCCTGGGACGGAAGCGGAGTCCATCTGGCCGAAACGGGAGTCGATCGTTTCCCTGTCCGGGAACACACAAACGGAGTTTCTGTCCAGTTCCAGTTCAAGGATCTCTATGCCGAAGCGGAATACGGCTTGACCTCAGGAGTCATCGGAGAAAAGGATTTCATCTGGTTCAAGTTACCGGGAGAAAAGGTTGCCGCAAGCATTGCATACAAGCTTAGCACGGCAACAGCCACTCACATATTTTCAATAGGATATTCCTGGATGCGGCAGTTCAACTATGAATATGTACTCGAGAAGACCACTTCAGGCGGAGTCACTACTCCTCAGACCTATGGTTCGAACAAGGTGTTCGAACGCAGGATGTTGAACCTGGCTCCTCGTTACAGATACTTTTCCGACAGACTGGACATAGAAGCGGAAATCGGAACGCAGCGGCACAACAGCCAGTCCACCCTCGCCTACCCTGCGCAGGACATTGAAAGTTACGGCCTTATCGAAGCTGGCCTGTCTGCAAAGTTCCGCATCGGGGAATGGGTTCTCGGCGGACTCGCAAGTTACATCGCGAAAGAAGGCGGAAGCGGGGAGACAGACTACGATACTTCCGCCATTCAGCTCCAAAACGAACCATTCAGGCTGACCGAATGGTACAATCCGGGTTATGAATGGGAGACCTGCTCAAAGTTCGGAGCGGATCTTTCAGTTAAGCGTTATTTCTCCGCCGGGAAAGCGGACAACCTCTACATAAAGCCGAGGGAAGCATTCTGAAGGGCTTTAATCTCAAATATATCCAGGGATCCACCAGATTCGGGGCATCCTTAAAAATCGGTTACGAATTCTAAAAAAAAACGATATGAAAAGGTTTTCATCAATTATACTTGCAGTTCTGGCAACGGTGGCGTGCACGGAAAAACCTGTTCAGGAGGAGGTTCTCCCCCGGCAGGTACGCATCACCCCTCTTATTACCAGGGCAACCGCGGTCAATTTCGAAAATGGAGACGCCATCGGGGTTTCCATCCTCACGCGGTCCGGAGAATATGCCTCGAATGAGAGGATGACCTACAACGGAACCGAATTCTCCGGCGATTTGAAATGGTTCGACGAAGCCGCTGAAAAAGCCGAGCTGAGGGCATATTATCCATATTCAGAAACAGCCCCAACCAGATTTTCAGTAAAGGACGACCAGTCTTCCGGCTTGACGTCCTCCGATTTGATGGGCTCTGTCAAGAAGGATGTCCTCCCGACCGAGGAAGCCGTGCCGATGGTTTTCCAGCACAGGCTGGCCAAGGTCATCGTGAAGGTTGACAATCAATCCGGAAAGGATATAGGCAATGTAAGACTGGGCGGTTCAATACCGACCTGCACCGTAAGTTCCGAAGATTTCTCCGTCTCTCTTGACGAAAGTTCTTCTGTGGCCGACATAACCGCCTTCAAGGAAAGCGAGGATGAGTATTCGGCGGTCATCGTACCACAGAACGTGAGTATCACGCTCAAAGTAAGCTCCGGAGGGGAGGATTTTTCTCAGACTTTGGTCAAGACTGAACTCCTGCCAGGTATGGTATATACCGTAGAGGCGAAACTGCTGCCTTCCGGCCTGAAGGTCAAGATTTCCGGAGAGATCGAAAATTGGAACGGGGGTGGCGGAATCAGCGGGGAAAGCAGCGTGCCGGAGATTCCGTTCGATGAATTCGAAGATCATTTCGTTTACGGCGGCGCAAGTTACCGCACTGTGACCATGAAGGACGGGCGCAAATGGATGGCCGATCCGATGAGGCTCATCCCTTATGGGAAGAAACCTTCTACGGATCCGGCGGAGCCGAGCGGAATATGGTATCCATACACGGCTGAAGGTGTTGCGGCGACCGATGAGGAGTCCATATATTCAAGAGGATTCCTGTATGACTATGCGACCGCGCTGGGTGTCAAGGAGGTCACTTCCGGGAACTTCAAGGATTTCGAGGGAGCGCAGGGCATCTGCCCGGAGGGTTGGCATATTCCTGCAAGGGCTGAGTTTGTCGCCCTCTGCGGCTCTTCAAACAAGGCGGCGGACGAGGATATGCCTCTTATCGTAGAAGACGCTGCCTATTATGATTCCTGGTATGAAGGGGCGAAGATCACCACACTCGATGCCGATGGATTCAACTGGGGATTCTATGGCTCCGTCAGCAGGAACAGCCCTGCCTTGATTGGAAAGTATTCTGAAATCACGACCAAGGAGAGCAACTGCTCAGTAGAGGAGTATCTCGGAAGACTTGGAATGAGTATGCTGATGGGATCTACCGGCTATGCTGTCAATGAAGGCAGCGGCAACATCCAGTTCTTCGGGCTTATGTCCACTTTCACTTCGAAATTCAAGGAGGGCAAGATCTCCACTGCCTACTCCAACTATCTTTCCGGCAACACTCTAAGATGCATCAAAGATGCTGAATGACAATCATCAGATATATTTATTATGAAGAGATTATTTTAAAATTTATGCGTTGCCTTGGCAATGACCGCCAGCGCCGCATTCGTGTCTTCCTGCAATGACAACAGCGAAGAAATCAGCGATCTCAATTCAAGGGTAAGCGCACTTGAGAAACAAGATTTCGCTTCATTGAAATCCAGCCTTGAGAATCTGAGCGGCACCGTAGGAGCCCTCAATCTCAGCGAGCTTCAGAGCTCGGTTTCCTCTCTCCAGAATTCTATCGGAAAACTGGTGTCAACAGAGACCTTCAATGCTTTCAAGGACACATATATCAGTGAAAAGTCCGCCATTGAGGCCAGCCTGGAAGATATCACTTCCAAACTTGGAAATCTCGACACCTTCTCCTCAGAACTTGAATCAATCAAGTCCAGCGTAGAAGAAATCAACAACACCCTGACGGCAGCGGATCTTTCCGCTCTCGCCTTGACGGTCGAAGGCCTGAAAAACAGCATCAAGAGTGTCGTCTTCGTCCCCGGATATTCAGACGGACAGGTTGTTCTCGAAGATGCTGCCAAGCCTTTCGAGATGACCTACGAAATACTTCCTGCAAAGGCGGCCAAGGCGCTTGCTGACGATTTCGCCGCCGGAAAGGGCTCCGTCAAGTTCCTTCTCAAGGATGTGAAGACCAGGGCGGAGGGCGCTGAACTTAAGGTAAACAAAGTCTCAAGTCCTGCTGACGGTCAGATAGTTGTCAAAGCGACTCTGTACAATGTGGAGGCCGGGGCGACCGTTGCCGCTTCACTCAAGATATCCGAGGCTGCCGGAAACGAGATCCAGTCCGCCTACACAACCATAGTCGCAAAGACAGCAGGAGCTGTGGCTGAGACTCCGGAAGGCACACTGGAATATGCAGGTGTGACCTACAAGACTGTTGTTATGAAGGACGGCAAGACCTGGATGGCTGAGAACCTGAGGTTTCTGCCGGAAGGTATTACCCCGTCTTCTGACGTGAATGACGTGACCGCCGGCGTTTACTATCCTGTAGCTCTGAATGAGGGCCACACCGCTGCGGAGTTCACAACTTCCGAGGATGTCATCAAGACAAACGGTTACCTTTATCAGACAGAGACTGCTCTCGGCCTTAAAGTAGGAGATCTAACAACAATCAAGCAGGCTGAAGCTCTCGAAGGAGCACAGGGAATCTGTCCTGACGGATGGCACGTTCCTACAGGAGCAGACATCGTAGGACTTGTCGGAAAATGTGTCGGCCTTGACACCAAGGAAGACGCTCCTTACTATGACGCCGCGCAGGGCAAGGCTCTTATCTCCCTGCTTAACGAGGATGGATTCAATGCCGACGCTTGGGGTGCATTCTCCGTACAGGACAACTCGAAGACTTCCGGCACGGTTATGGGCTACCTGAAGACTTACGCCGATGCAATCGCTTCCGGTTATCTCTGCGGATCCACATACGCAGGCGTCGCCTACAACACCAAGGACGATGAGACAAGCGGAATAAAGAACTTCCAGTTCTACAGCTTTATGCCTATGGCCAGCCTCGGAACCTTCAACGGCGCCAAGTTGAGCTACAGAATCGCCGCTCCTCTCCGCTGCGTGAAGGACGCCGAATAATAAATCTAAGAATATAGGCCGGCAACTGTGTCGGCCTATATTTTTTCAAAAAAAATTTGCAGAGAAGGATTTTTTGACTAACTTTGTAATCCCAACGGGAAATGCGGAAATAGCTCAGTTGGTAGAGCACGACCTTGCCAAGGTCGGGGTCGCGAGTTCAAGTCTCGTTTTCCGCTCCACAAGAGATCGATTTCAGTCGGTCTCTTTTTTTGTGCCCATCCTACTTGAAATATTCGAAACCGAGGACCCGGTTCATCTCCATACAGGCAAGAAAGTAGTTGCAGGCAGCGGCAATTGTCTCATTCCTCACGGACCAGAAAGTGCTTCTGGCGGAAAGAAGCCGAGTAAGGCCGGACTGTCCGGAAAGATATTCATCCTTTCTGGTGCGGATAACCTCCCTGGCCTCTTCGGACATTGATTCGGAGCATTTCTCCAGAATCATCCGAGCAGTCTCAAGTTCGTTGCAGGCCTGCTCTACCTCCACCTTGATGCGGAGCCTGGCAGCTTCTACCGCGAGTTCGTTTCTGGCGATTTCCGCCTTGACAGCCTTGATGTCCCCTTTGTTCAGGGAAGAGAACTTCAAAGGGATGACTCCACCGATCGTGACACCTTTGAATGCGGGAGCCGGAGCGATCTCGTTCCTCACCTCGGAGTTCACAGAATATCCGGCGTTGAAATTGACCTCCATCGCTCTTGCAGCCTTTACGAGAGCCAGATTTTTCAGGGAAAGAGCCCTTGTCATTTCAGCAACCTTAAGATCCGCACGGTTCATCTCAGCCTTCGCCAGAAGTTCACTTATGGGCTCCGAAGCGCAGGTCAGCTCCGGAAGATCAATATCCTCAATGGTGAAACCGCCTCCGGCATAAAGAGAAAGGGCCAAAATGGCATTGTGCTTCAAGTTCTCAGCCGCCAGCCATTCATTGAAAGAGCTCTCGGCCTCCACCTTTGTCTGCATGGCATCGGTTCCTTCGATCTCCCCGCAGATGGAACGGATGCTGTCCGCCAACGCCACTTCAAGCATATCCTCATAGGCCAACCTGGTTGACTGTTCCAGTTCGCTGGCCTTCCACGCATCCGCCCAAGCTGCACTGGCCTCGTAGGAAATAGTTCTGAAATATTCCTCAAGAGCAGCCTGAGAAAGGTCCCTTTCTCCTTGAGCGACTCCTATCCGAGCCTTCCGGACTCCTCCCAGGGAGAAGTTGTAGCCTACCCCGAACTCGACCGAACGCCCCATCTGGAGCCTCTTGTACTGGTTGTCTGAATATCCGACCGAAAGTTCAGGATCATTGAAGACCCTGGCAGCTTGAAGGCTGGCTTCAGCAATGTCGATGTCATACCGCTGGACGAGATAGTCGAGATTCTTTTCCGCAACGGTTCTCATAAAAGAACGGAACGGGGAATCCTGTGCGGCGGCATAAAAAACATTGAGCAAAAGAAAAATTACGATATACTTTTTCATAAGGACAAGAACTGTCGTAAGATTCTTTGATTCAACAAACTATTCGTGGGTTGCGAAACGTTGCTCGGCGAGAGCGGCGTATTTTGTTCCCGGCCGGCCATAATTGGCGTACGGAAATATGGATATGCCCCCGCGAGGGGTGAAGAGACCTGTGACTTCGATATACTTCGGATCCATCAGACGGATCAGATCCTTCATTATCTTGTTGACGCAGTCCTCGTGGAAGTCACCGTGGTTGCGGAAACTGAAAAGATAGAGTTTGAGAGACTTGCTCTCAACCATCTTCACATCTGGAATATACGAAATCCTTATCTCAGCGAAATCCGGCTGGCCAGTGATCGGGCACAGTGAAGTGAACTCAGGACAATTGAAACGAACCCAATAGTCGTTGCCCTGATGCTTGTTTACGAAAGTTTCAAGTACCTCCGGTGCATAGTCGGACTTGTATTCTGTCTTTTTTCCCAGGACCTGGAGGCCCTCGAGTTCTCTTCCTTCTGACATATTATTCGTTGATTGAAAGTTTGAACGGATTGTAGGAGATTCCGCTGTCGAACGTGTCGATGTTCTCGCGCTTCTTCAGCCCCTTGACCACCGCGCTCGTAATAGGGAGGATGACAATCTCATAGAGGACCTTGGCGGTCACCTGGCAGGCAACCATAATCAGGACTGTCTTCATACCCTGGCTCCAGAACACGATGGGAATGAAGATCATCGAATCCACAAGTTCACCAACCAGAGACGATAGGATGGCCCTGACACCGAATCTCCTGCCCTTGTCCCTGACCTTCATCCTGCTCATGACGAAAGCATTGAGGTTCGAGCCGGCGAGGAATGCCAGCAGGGATGCCATAAGGGTCTTCGGCACCGCTCCGAACACGAGGTTGAAGGCATCCTGGCCCTCCCAGAACGGAGCCCCCGGAAGGGCGATCACAAGTTGAGAGGCGATCACGAAGAACAGGTTCATCGCGAAGCCTGTCCAAATCACCAGACTGGCCTTGCTGAATCCATAGACTTCACTCAGGCAGTCATTCAGGATGTAAGAAATCGGAAAAATGATCACGGCGCCGGGAAGGACGCACCAGTCCCATAGTTGAAAAACCTTTACTGCAAAAAGATTGGATGCAATCAGGCAGACATTGAAAAGTACTGCGAGCCACAGGAATGTGACGGACAGCACCCGCTGTCCCGAAGATTTGTTTTCTGTCATTATTTCTTGTTTTTTCAGTGGTACCAAGCACACTTGGAGATGCCGCAGGGCTCTCCTCGGCGGCAAAGGTAGGCATTTTGCAAAAAAAGCAAGAATTATTTGACGAAATCAATTTCCTTGATAATACGCTTCATACCGGCATATTTGTCAAGCACCCACATTACGAAACGGATGTCGGTGTTGATGCACTTGTTGTAGCCTTCCGTGAAAGAGGCGTCGCTTGCCAGAGATTCGATGTTGCCGTCAAACGCAAGGCCGATCAGATTGCCGTTGGCATCAAGGACCGGACTGCCTGAATTGCCTCCGGTGATGTCGTTGTCTGTCATAAAATCCACTATCATCCTGCGTTTCTTCCCATCCAGGGTGAATCCCCACCTGCCCCAATCTTCCTTCTGAAGCAGTGCAACTTCCCTTGGGTCCAGATTGAAATCATAGGAAGCCGGGTCGTATTTCTCAAGAATCCCGGCAGGAGTTGTGTACCATCTGCAGGCAATTCCGTCCACTGGCTCATAACCGCCTACAGTTCCGTAGGTGATTCTCATTGTGGAATTAGCGTCCGGATACTGTGGAACTCCCTTGTCGTACCTCATCCTGTAGAGGATCCTCTTGTAGAGTCTCTCAAGCTCACTGGTCCTGTTTCTCCTGGACAGCTGATCGTCCCTATCGTTGAAGGCAGACACCGGTGAGTCCGTAATGAACCTTCTCAGAGGATCGTTCAAAATCATTTCCTTGGATTCAACGGCATCGACTTTGTCTGCCGAAGAAAGAAGACAGTGTTCCCACAGGTAGTCGGCCATCGCCGTCCAGTCTGTACCGAAACGATTATACATCCTGATCTGGAAAGGTCCATAGTAGTACGAGTCCACATTGGTGAAAAACTCCTCTGCGGCGTGGGCAAGCAAAGCCTTCTCAACCCTCGGATCAGTCGCGGCGATTCCCTCGAGAAGGGCTTTCCTCGAATTTTCCAGAGACCTGAGATTCCCGGCGCGGAGCAGGAAGGCGTTAGACATCCCGCCGCGGAACATTGTTTCACGGTAATATATCTTCTGAATCTCCCCCCATTCCGTGTCCTTGTAGGACGATTTCAGGTCAGCCAGGACGTTCCCCCAAGTTCTGGAACGGGAAGGGTCCGAATAGATCCATTTCTGCATCTCTTTTTCCTGAGCCTCTTTCCCGGCCTTTACACGGAATCTCTTGTAGCATTCCACTTGGCCGGAATTATTCTCCTGGACATTGCAAAGGTTGAAGTACCAGTCCGAGTACTTCATCCTGACAGAAGGATCGGCATTCATCAGGTCGCGGACAATATCCATCTGCTTTCCCCTGATCTTATTTGTTATAGGAAGGCTGACAGCCTGCTGGTAATCCACCTCCGAGGAAGAACAGTATCTGTTGGTCGTGCCAGGATAGCCTATCACCATTGCGAATGAGCCCGGCTGGTAGCCTCTTAGAGAGACCTTCAGGCTCTTTCCAATGTTCGCCGGCCTGCCGTTCTCGTAGATCCTGTACATAGCGAAGTCACAGTTGTGACGCGGCCAGGCCCAGTTGTCCGTTTCACCGCCGAAATAGCCGATGGAAAGAGGAGGGGCCGCGACGAGTCTGATGTCATCATACACCTTATAGACAGAGATATAAGATTTCTCCCCTGCCCACATCGTGTTCAACGAGCACTCCAGCCCTGTGGCCTCAGCATACCTGGCTTCAAGCAGGGAGGACACCCTCCTTGAGCCGGAAGGCTTGCCCGCAGCCCTGAGTTCCCTCTCAAGGGCAGCCCTCTCTTCTGTCACATCGAAGACTCTCTTCAGAAAAAAGAATCTTTCCCCCTGAATCGGAATTTCCTGCTCGGAAGACATAGCCCAGAAGCCCTCCTCAAGATAGTTATGATCGGGAGTACTGAGTTTGGCGATGTTGCCGTAGGCGCAGTGATGGTTTGTTATGACAAGTCCCTGATTGGAAATGACGCTGCCGGTGCAATAGAACCCCAGAGAGACGACAGCATCGGAAACGGCGGCTCCAGGAGCGTCCGCGTTGTAGATTTCATTGGCTGCCAATTTGAGTCCGCGGGCCTTCATATTCCTTTCCAGGGCTTCGTTGATGTCCTGGATCATCCACATACCTTCGTCTGCTGAAGAACTGATGGAAACAGACAGCAGAAAAGCGACAAGCAGAAGTCGTATATTCATAAGTTTATAAGTTTATTGACTTGAACACTATCTTACCCGGATGACGTCTCCGTGGTCCTTTGCTACGGCCTCCTTCCATTTTTCGGTGTAGCCGGGCTGGGTCAGACCGTCAGGAATGGATTCCGAGTACTCCGAATGCCTGAATGAGCCGTCCTCGTTCTGAGCCTTCACGTTTCCGTCGATGAACTTCACGAGTAGGATTTCCTCCAGGGCCACCCACTCGGCGAACTGCTTCTGAGCCGTGCTTACAGAGTAATCGGTAAGCATCTTGCGAGCTTTCTTCTCACCCTTCGGACTGTCAAGGACCGATAGGATCCTCGCGTCCATCTTTGCGAGGCCGCCGCCCATCTGCTCGTTCTCAAAAATGTCGATGGCGGTCCTGACTGCAGGAGCCATAATGTTGTAGGCCTTGTAGCAAGCGTTGGCGACACGGTTGTTGATCCAGAAGGAAGATGTCGGTGAATATTTGATAAGGGTGCCGTTGCCGGACCTGAAGCATTCGGGGATTTCGTCTGTGTTCGTATAGACCGGGGAGAGATAAGACGTCGCTGCATCGTCGGTGCCGAACCATAAGACACCGCCGACCAGGTCAGGAAGGTCGTGCCTGGACTGGCCTACGAACCAGAATCCGGTCTGCTGTGTCGCGATC
>CAYFVE010000009.1:0-20905 GCA_964346605.1 uncultured Muribaculaceae bacterium
CCCGCCTCCACTGCCGCCACTGGATCCAAGTTCGACGCCAACGCCAATGTAACCCGCAAGAACATTGTCACCCTCGGGCAGGAACTGTACAAGGAGAACAACATCAAACAGAACCGCTACATTATGAAGGACAAGATCAAGGCCCTGTACGGCCGCTCCCTGGCCGGCCAGTACATCAGGGACCTTGAGAGCCACGTCCTTTACAAGCACGATGAAAGCGGTACTCCCGGGTATCCGTATTGCGTGGCCATCACAATGTACCCGTTCCTTATTGACGGTCTGAGGAATCTCGGAGGCGTTTCCATCGCTCCCACGGACCTCAAGTCGTTCTGTGGCGAATTCATCAATCTGGTTTATTCGATTTCATCCCAGTTCATGGGGGCGGTAGCCACTCCGGAATTCCTGATGTACCTTGACTACTTCATCAGGAAGGACTACGGAGACGACTACATTGAGCATCTTGAGGATGTCGTTGAGATGAACGTCAAGAAGAGAACCCTCGTCAAGGTGATCGACAATTATTTCCAGCAGGTCGTGCATTCTATGAATATGCCTGCGGGAAATCGCGGCTACCAGACCGTGTTCTGGAACATCAGTTATTTCGATGAGCCGTACTTCCGCGGTGTCTTCAGCGATTTCCGTTTCCCTGATGGCAGCGCTCCGAAGTGGGAGACTCTCTCCTGGCTCCAGAAGCACTTCATGAACTGGTTCAACGAGGAAAGGAACCATTATATCCTGACCTTCCCTGTGGAGACCATGGCTCTCCTGACCGATGGCAAGGATGATTTCGCCGACACCGATTACGCCGACTTCACTGCGGAGATGTGGTCCAAGGGACATAGTTTCTTCTGCTATCTCTCCGACAGCCCGGACAGCCTCGCAAGCTGCTGCCGTCTTCGCAATTCCCTGACGGATCTTGACAAGTCGGATGAATCCCACAACCATACGACTCACCAGTATTCGATGGGTACCGCCTCTGTCTCCACGGGTTCCAAGTCTGTAATGACCATCAATCTCAACAGATTGATCCAGCTTGCCGCCCGGCGCTATTTCCTTGAGAAAAAGGGCAGGATGATTGATGGCGGAACTGTCCTGAGCAGGGGGGATTACGACAAGAACCAGCTTTACGGCTATATCTGTGACGCTGTCACCGAACAGACCGAAAGGGTCCACAAGTACCAGACCGCTTTCAATGAGATCATCAAGGATTTCCTCGCCGCTCATATGCTTGACGTCTATGAGGCAGGCTTCATTGATATGAAGCGCCAGTACCTGACCATTGGCGTCAACGGCCTGACCGACGCTGCGGAGTTCCTGGGCCTCAAGATCAGTCCGAATCCAGAGTACAACGAGTTTGTGGACGCCATCCTTGAGACCATCAACCGTTCAAACAGGAAGGACAAGACTCCTGAGGCGATGTTTAACACTGAGTTCGTGCCTGGCGAGAACCTTTCCGGGAAGAACTACAAGTGGGATCAGAAGGACGGGTTCTACGTCTCTCCTGACCACAATATGTACAGTTCGTACTTCTACAATCCTGAGGACGAAAGTCTCTCGATGATAGACAAGTTCAAACTCCACGGCAACGAGTATGTCAAGCATCTGGACGGAGGATCCGCTCTCCATATGAATGTTGCGGAACATCTTTCGAAGGACCAGTACAGGCAACTTCTCAAGACTGCCGCCCATTACGGCACCAACTACTTCACATTCAACTGCCGCAACACTGTATGCAACGACTGCGGCTACATCAGCAAGGACACCCTTGAGGTCTGCCCTAAGTGCGGAAGCCACAATCTGGACTATCTTACCAGAGTCATCGGCTATCTTAAAAGAGTGTCTTCATTCAGCGAAATGCGACAGGTTGAGGCTGACAGGAGATTCTATATCCACGAAGGGTCGCGGGAGGCTGTCAAGGCTTCCGTTCCCGTAATGGAGATGAAATCCGGAATATGATAAAATATGTCCCGGAGATGACCTCCGTGGTCATCGAAGAGATTCCTGACAGAGTTACCTTGGCAGTTGACATAAGCAACTGCCAGGGTAATTGTATCGGATGCCATTCACCTTTCCTTAAAACAGATGTGGGCGAGGAACTTACGGAGGAGATCATTGACCGCCTGGTAGCGGACAACTATGGTGTCAACTGTTTTCTTTTCCTCGGAGAAGGGAATGATCAGGAGTCACTTGTCAGGCTTGCGGACCACGTTAGGGGAATGGGCCTTGAGGTTGCGTTGTATTCAGGGCGCAAGGATGTGGAAAAAGCGCTGTATATGACGTTCGACTATGTCAAGATCGGGCCATATATGGGGCATTTCGGCCCTCTGAATTCCCGCACGACGAACCAGCGCCTCTACAGGGTCACGCACGATCCCTCAAACAAGCCGGACTACCGTCTCACGGACCTTACTTCCCGTTTCTGGAACAGGGGTATTGATCAGATGAGAGATAATGAATAATGATATGTTTGATATTCAATAAGTTGAATCAGTCTCGCGAGAGATTGATTTTTTTGATTAAAGACGGATGCGCCGTATATTTGCATTAATGAAGAATCTGCAATTATGAAGAATTTATTCAAAGTTTTCGTGTTTGCTGCGTCAGTCGTCGCAGCGGTTTCGTGCAAAAGCAGCGGAAAGGCTCTGCTGCCGAATGTCAGCGGCAGAGCAGGGGAGGTGGTGGTTGTGATGGACAAGGCGAACTGGGAAGGGAATCTCGGAAACGAGGCCCGCGGAATCCTTGCGAGGGACTGCGAGTTCCTCCCGCAGAGAGAGCCGCTATACTCGCTTGTCAACATATCGCCGAACGCCTTCACAGATATGTTCAAGTACCATAGGAACATAGTTATGATCAACATAGACACGACCGTACGCAAGCAGGGAGTGGTCTATAGAACCGATGTATGGGCCCGCCCCCAGTGCGTAGTCCAACTGAATGCGAACAGCGCCGATTCAGCAATGGTAGTGCTCAACCGGCAAGGGGAATTCATAGCCGGCGCCATCGAGCAGGCGGAGAGGAACAGGGTGATCGCCAATACCCTCCTCTATGAGGAGCCTGGTCTGTCGGCTGTAGTGGACAAGATGATCGGTGGAAAGGTCCATTTCCCTATGGGCTACAAGTTGAGGAAACAGACTGACGACTTTATCTGGATAGCGGATGAAAAGCAGTACACGACTCAGGGCGTGTTCATCTATAAGTATCCGGCGACCGACCCCCAGCCTTTCACTGAGGAGAAGATCATCGCCCGACGCGACCGCTTTCTAAAGGCCTATGTCCCAGGAATGTTTGACAATACCTATATGATGACCAGCCAGTATGTTACTCCAGGGGTAAAGTTTCTGAAATACCACAACCGTGACTTCGTGGAGACAAGGGGACTTTGGGAGGTTTACAACGACTTTATGGGAGGTCCGTTCGTTTCTCATTCCTTCTACAGCAGGGACGGAAAGGAAATTATTGTGCTTGAGGCTTGGGTGTATGCTGCAAAATATGACAAGAGGCAGTATCTAAGGCAGGTCGAGTCCCTTCTTTACTCCTTCGAGTGGGACAAAGAGGAAAATGTCGAAAATTAATTCGAATAAGAATAGATTTTATTTTGTTCGCTCGAAAAATATCTCTATATTTGCATCCCAATTTGGCGTAAAAGTCAAAAGGAATACAAGTCCGGTGGGTTCGTATAACGGTTAGTACTCGGGATTTTCATTCCCGCAATAGGAGTTCGATTCTCCTACCCACTACCAAAATATTAAAAAATAGTTAAAGATGGCAAATCACGCATCTGCAAAAAAAGCCAATCGTCAGAACGAGAGGCGTAGGTTGCATAATAAGTATTATGCAAAGTCGACGCGAAATGCAATTCGCGCTATCAGAAATTCAGCTGACAGGAAGGCTGCCGAAGAGGATGCACCAAAGGTGTATGCTATGATTGACAAACTTGCCAAGATCGGTGTCATCCACAAGAACAAGGCTGCTAATCTCAAGAGCGGTATAGCCTGCTACATCAACAAGCTGAGCTAAAGGCATTCGGGATGTAGCGCAGTTGGTAGCGCACTACGTTCGGGACGTAGGGGTCGTCCGTTCGAGTCGGATCATCCCGACAAAAGGAAAAAGAAAAGACGAGGGTCCATTTCAGCCCTCGTCTTTCTTTTGGGGATTTAACCGGAGTTCCTTTTATCTCAACAGCCGGGATATGTCATTGCCGAAGGCGAGCGTCATCAGGAGGAGAATGAGCATCATGCCTATGATTTGGGCGGCCTCAAGGAACCTGTCGCTCGGTTTGCGACCCGTGATCATTTCATAGAGGCAGAAGACGATATGTCCCCCGTCAAGGGCGGGGATGGGCAGGAGGTTCATCACCCCGAGCATAATGGACAAAAGCGCGATGATGTGCAGGAATCTGTACCAGTCCCAGGTGGACGGAAAGACCTGCCCGATGGCAATGAAACTTCCGACGGACTTGTAGGCCTCGGTCTTTGGCGAGGCGACCAGCTTAAGGTCTTTCAGATAACCTCCTACGGTCTCGAATGTCAGATTGAAACCCGCCGGAATGGCCGTTGCCAATGAGTATTTCTTCGTGGTGACCTGAGGCACCTTCATGAATACGCCGATCCTTCCGGAACTGTCGACTTGGACAGGAACGGACAGGGAGTCATTGCCGCGGAGGACGGTTGCTATTACTCCTTTTCCGGAAACACTGGCAAGATATTCCCTTGAATCCTGTACGAATGGGGTGCTGATGCTGTCAAGCGCGACGATTCTGTCGCCTCTTTCCAGACCCGAACCTGCGTTCGGGGAACCTGTCATCACCGAGTCGACGATGAATGGGATGGCAAGGTCAAACATATACGGAGTGTTGAGCACTTCTCCGATCATTGAGCGGTCGATGTATATGTCAACCGTGTCATTGCCTCTGAGGACCTGCACCTTATGGACATTCCTGCGGGCGAGGTCTGCCTGAAGCAGACCGAACTCCTCCGGAACGTAGTCGTCCATTTTAAGAATATGGTCTCCGTTGCGGAACCCCATCTCCAGGCCGAGTTCGTTGGTATAGATAAGACTGCCTTCGTTGCTTATGAAGGATGTCCCCCAAATGGCCATTATGGCGATGTAGGCGAGAATGGCGAAAATGAAATTGTTCAGCACTCCTCCGATCATTACCAGTAATCTCTGCCAAGCCGGCTTTGTCCTGAATTCCCACGGTTGCGGATCCTTTTTCATCGACTCCACATCCATACTCTCGTCGATCATTCCGCTGATCTTGCAGTAGCCGCCGAGGGGGAGCCATCCGATTCCGTATTCGGTGTCCCAATCCTTCGCTTTCGGGAACAGTCCGGTGAACCGGCTGCCTTTTGTGCTGAAAATCTTTTTGCCTCCCGCATCAAAGAAAAGGAAAAACTTATCCACTCTGATTCCGAAAAGCTTAGCGAACATAAAATGTCCGAATTCGTGGATCACAATAAGTATGGACAGGGCGAGAATGACCTGCAGTATTTTCATGATAATTTCCATCAGTCGGGGTCTTACATCGCAGCAATCAGGCTGTTTGCGAGAGAACGGGTCTCTTCGTTTGTTCTGAATATGTCTTCAATTGTCGGCTTGCCGATGAAAGGTGTCCTTTCGATGCATTCTCCGACAACATCTGAAATTCCGTAGAATGGGATTCTGTCTTGGAGAAACGCTGAAACGGCCGCTTCATTCGCCGCGTTGAGCGAGCAGGGGATGTTTCCGCCTTTCTCCATAGCTCTGTAGGCAAGTCCCAGGGCCGGGAACTTGTCCGTGTCCGGCTTGAAGAATGAGATGCTTCCGAGCTCGGCGAAATCGAGTTTCCTGTTGTTGAGCGGTAGCCTTTCAGGGAAACCTATGGCGAACTGGATGGGCTCGCGCATATCCGGCTCGGCAAGCTGGGCAATCACTGCTCCGTCTTCATATTCGATCATCGAATGGATGATGGACTCGGGATGTACGACCACATTGATCCGGCTGACAGGAGTGTCGAAGAGCCATCTGGCCTCTATCACCTCGAATCCCTTGTTCATCATTGTGGCCGAGTCTATCGTTATCTTCGCTCCCATTTCCCAGTTAGGGTGCTTAAGAGCCAAATCCTTTGTCGCCTTTGAGATTCTTTCTTTCTCCCAAGTCCTGAAAGGCCCTCCCGATGCAGTCAAATGGATCCTGCTGACTGGATTGCCCTGCGCTGAAAGAAGGCATTGGAATATCGCCGAATGCTCTGAGTCGACAGGAAGGATGGGAGCATTGTGCTGTTTTGACAAGCCCATAACGATCGATCCGGCGGCGACAAGGGTCTCCTTGTTGGCAAGTGCGATGATTTTGCCGGCCCTTATCGCCGAAACGGCAGGTTCCAGTCCGCTGAATCCGACCATGGCTGCGACCACGATGTCAACTCTGTCGCTTGTGACAAGGTCGCATATCGACTTCATCCCTGCGAAAACCTTTGTGTCGGAATCCTTGAGGGCATCTGACAGATCCCGGTATTTCGCCTCATCGCAGACAACAGCGTGATTGGCATCGAACTCCAGGGCCTGCCTGGCCAGAAGTTCCCAACTGCTGTTGCAGGTCAACATTTCAATCTCGAAAAGATCCCTGTGCTCCCTGACTACATCCAAGGTCTGTTTCCCTATGGATCCTGTTGATCCCAGTATTGCAATTCTTCTCTTTTCCATTAGAAACTGATGTATTTCGCTGGATCGACCGCTTCGCCCTTGTGCCAGAGTTCGAAGTGAAGATGCTCTCCGTCGGCGGACCTTCCGGTGCCTCCGACAATCGCTATCGGAGTGCCGGCAGTGACCTTCTCACCGACCTTCTTCATCAGTTTCTGGTTATGCTTGTAGTCAGATATGATGTCTCCGTCGTGTTGTATCCGCATCGTGTAGCCGTCTTCATCATCCCATCCGGCCTGGATGACGGTACCGTCAAGCACGGCCATCACCACCGAGTTGCTTGGGGCTGTTATGTCAATGTAGGGGTGGAGAGCCTTGTCGTAGGACTGCGAAATCACTCCCTTGAGAGGTGTGAAGAAATGCATCCCTTCAATCGGAAGGGTACGCTTTATTTCGGAAGTTATGCCGAACTTGTCCTCAGATGTCACCTCTTTTCTTAGGATTGAATCCTTCTTTGCGAGTTCTTTCGGATCCATGGCCGCGTTGCCGGCCTCTTTCCTCCTGGCTTCCATCAGGCTATCTATTCTGAGAGGCTCCTCGCCTTCCACAACCCTTCTGAGGTTTTCAGAATACAATTCCCATTTGGTTATGACGCTTTCAAGCGAATCGATCCTTATGGCGTTCTTGATTGCGTCGTGTCTTGAACTTGCATCAGGGTAGCCCGGAATGAAGCTCCTTATCGGGGTAAAGGCTATCAGGCAGAATGCAAAAGTGCAGATCACGACGACAGCAGTTATGCACGCCACCAGGACCTGGATTTTCGTAAACTTTCCGGACCACAGCTTATCGTGTGTGTCGTCGTCTGATATTGTCAGCCTGTAATCGGTGGTATTCTTGACTTTCTTCTCTTTGGACATATTTTTGACTTGCCGGCCTTTTTTCTTAACTTTGCAGGTTCAATGGAAAGGGTAATAGGCATAGACTACGGACGTAAACGCGTGGGGGTTGCGGTCAGCGACCCTCTCGGAATCATTGCCTCTCCTCTTGAAACAGTTCCAGCTGCAAAGATAATAGATTATCTCAAAAATTATGCTCAAACGCAGTCCATATCACGTTTTGTGATAGGCTACCCGATGAATATGAACAACAAGCCATCGGAAGCCGCGGCTGATGTGGACATCTTCCTCAAGTTGATTGCCAGGAATTTCCCTGATATTCCTGTGACCCTTGAGGATGAGAGATTCACCTCTGTGCTCGCGCACCGGGCGATGATCGACGGGGGGATGAAAGCCAGGGACAGAAGGAACAAGGCGTCTGTTGACAGGATCAGCGCCGCCATCATTCTTCAGGGTTATTTGGATAGAAACAACAGACATTGATTATGATACAGCCAATCTATTTATACGGGTCAGAAGTCCTGAGACAAGTAGCCGCTCCGGCGGACCTCTCCGACAAGGAAGGTCTCACGAAGCTCGTAACCGACCTTAAGGACACTCTGGAAAAAGCGGAAGGCTGCGGACTCGCCGCGCCTCAGATCGGTGTCAGCCTTCGTGTCCTGATTGTGGACGGCCGAGATATGGTTGACGTTTACCCGTACCTCAAGGACTTCACAAGAGTTATGATAAACCCTGTGATTGTCGAAGAAAGTGACAGGAAGTGTGAATATTCAGAAGGTTGCCTCAGCATTCCGGGCATCTATTGTGACATAGTGAGGCCGGAGAGCATAACTGTCGAGTATTACAATGAACAATTCGAGAAGGTCACCGAAACCTTCGATAAGTTCGCTTGCAGGATGGTCCAGCACGAGATGTCTCATCTTGATGGAGATATGTTCGTGGACCATGTCGCGCCTATCAGGAAAAAAATTATCTCGAAAAAGCTTTCAGGCATCGCAAAAGGAAAGGTTTTTGCAAGGTACACCACAAAAATTAAATAATACAGGCCAATTCTATGGGAGCATTTCACGCGTACGACATACGTGGAGTCTATAATGTTGACTTCGACAGAACGACTGCCTATAAGGTAGGATATTTCATTCCCGAACTTCTCGGAACCGACAAGGTCCTGGTCGGACGGGACTGCAGGACATCTTCTCCGGAGATCCACGAATATCTCCTGAAGGGAATCACGGATGCCGGCGCTGATGTCTATGACATTGGTCTCAGTTCTACTCCTATGGTATATTTCGGAACCGCCAACTACGGTTTCAAGGCCTCTGTCCAGATCACAGCGTCTCACAACCCGAGGGAGTACAACGGAATGAAGGTCTCCAGGGAGAATGCCCTTCCTGTAGGTTTGGATTCCGGCCTTGGTCAGATCCTGGAGTGGATAGAGAGCGGCAGGCCTACGCCGGTAGCGGAAAAGAGAGGGCAGGTCTTCGAGAAGGACATTCTTGACGACTATATGGCTTTCATTCAGAAGTTCAAGGGCGACTATTCGAACTTGAAAATCGCTATGGATGTCTCCAACGGTATGGCAGGTCTTTTTGTCCGCAGGGTTTTCGGAGACGCTCCGTCCTATATTTTCGAGGAAATGGACGGTTCATTCCCAAATCACGAACCGAACCCGCTCATCCCTAAGAATGTAGAGCCGCTGCAGGCTCTTGTGAAGAAGACGGGCGCAGACATCGGAGTAATTTATGACGGTGATGCTGACAGAGTGATGTTCGTGGATAACGAAGGCAAGTTCGTTTCACCGGATTTGATGATCGCTGTGCTCGGGCATTACTTTGTGGAGGAAAGACACGAGGCGGGAACAGTACTTCAGGACATCCGAAGTTCGAAGGCTGTAGGGGAGTATCTAGCTCCTATGGGCTGCAGGATGGAGACTTGGAAAGTCGGTCGTGCCTTCGCGGCAAAGAAACTCCGCGAACTCGACGGCGTATGGGGCGGGGAACTCGCAGGACATTACTATTTCCGTGATTTCTTCTATTCAGACAGCGGTCTGCTCGCTTCAATGCTGATTCTCAGGGTAGTATCTTCTATGAAGAAGAAGGGCGTCACTCTGAGCGAACTAATACGGAAGATCGCCCGGTACCAGAATTCGGGCGAAGTCAATTTCCGTATCGAGGATAAGAAAGGCGCTATGGACGCCTTGAAGGAACACTTCACATCAAAGGAAAAGCCGACGGCCGAGATGGACTTTGACGGCTACAGGGTTGAATTCCCCGAATGGTGGTTTAATATCCGTCCTTCAAACACAGAACCTTACCTGAGGTTCATCTGCGAAGCGACATCTTCCTCCCTTCTGGAAGAAAAAGTCAATGAAACCAAAAAACTTCTTATGGAAAAATTCGATGCTGTAATTTAAAAATAGATCGAATGAACCTTAAGACATCTGCGGCAAGCACCTTTGTTTTGGCCCTTGCCATATTATTCAACGCTGCCCCGGCGGGAGCACAGGACTCGTTAATAAAGACCAAGAAGCAGGCGGAACTTTTGATTCCCAGGCCTGCGATGCAGGCTGTACAGTCCATGGCTCTTACCGCCACGACGGCGATGGACACCCTTGACACGGCTGATCCTTTCATCAAAATACTCCTTTACGAGGATTTTACCTGGAAGTATTACAAAGATCCTGCTTACGCCAAGGACAACCAGATTTTCAAGGAATACTGGACACACGATGCCCCGGATCCGTACCACGTCTCGCTGGAAAGCCTTCCGACTGAGATTGCTTTATGGATAGTGGATTCGCTCAGCGGTTACAGATGTCCTCATCAGAATGATGTATATTCCAAGTTCGGCTACCGCCATAAAAGAAGGCATCAGGGCTGTGATCTTCCTCTTCAGACCGGAACTCCGGTTTATGCCGCATTTGACGGAAGGGTAAGACTGGCGAAATACTTCAGGGGTTACGGCAATCTTGTCGTGATCCGTCACGAAAATGGCCTTGAGACATTCTACGGCCATCTGTCCAAGATCAATGTAATTGAAGATGAATGGATCAGCGCCGGTACCGTCATAGGATTGGGCGGCTCCACAGGAAGGTCCACTGGACCGCATCTGCATTTCGAAACCAGGTACAAGGGTTATGCTTTCGATCCTGAATGGCTTATAGACTTCCATTCGGGCACGTTGAGGCACAGGCTCTTCGTCCTGAAGAAGAAATACCTCAACGCCGGAAGCAAGTATGTTCCTGAAGACGAGCAGGAGGAGATCGACATCATCGAGGGAGATACCCAGGACAAGGAAGAGGCGCTGAAGAAGGCTGAGGAAGAAAGAAAAGCTGCCGCTGCCGCGCAGTACCATACCATCCGTCAGGGTGATACTCTTGGGGCTATTGCACGCAAATACAACACGACTGTGAGGAAGCTGTGCAAACTCAACGGAATATCAGAAAAGACGATTCTCAGGCTTGGTAAGAAACTGAGAGTTAAATAGGAGGACTCCGGTCCAATTGGCTCCATAGAGTTAGCCGATTTGCGGCTTTTGATTAATATTTATTGGCTTTTTCTCTGTTTTAGTTTAAAATAGTAAGGAAATTTGATGTTTTTTGTTAAATTTGTGTTCATAATCAATTCTTAGATCAATGAACGCTAATTTGACCGGAATCATCCTTGCATCCTTCGCACTTATTTCATCTTCAATTTCTATGGCTGCCCAGAACAGTGTCGTGGACGATATGTACATCGACACGCGCGCCTATTTCGAGCAGAATTTTGAAAACGAAGGCTACAGCAGCCATTTTACGGCAGACCATCTGAATCTAAACATATTCGGTCACGTTTCGGACAACCTTCGTTATCGAGTGCGTCAGAAATTGAACAAGAAGGTGTTCGATGAGCGCAATATATTCAACGCCACCGATTTCCTTATCCTGTACTGGGACGCTTCTCCCAAATGGACATTCGCTTTCGGAAAGGAGGCGGTGCAGATCGGGGGTTACGAATATGACGCCGTTCCGATCGATGTCTATTTCTACAGCCGCTTCTGCCGCAATATTTACCAGGGCTTCTGCTTCGGCGCATCGGCTCAGTACACCTTCGCCGATGACCAGAAGTTCATCTTCCAGGTGTGCAACTCACCGATGTCCGCCGGCCTAAGTAACAGGTATGCGTACAATCTTGCCTGGAGGGGCCGTTTCGCGCCCTGGCTGGAGACGGTATGGAGCACCAACATCGTTGAGGATGAATATGCCAGAAGTATGCACTATATAGCCCTCGGCAACCATATGGTCTTCGGCGGTCTTGCGGTGGACCTCGACCTTATGAACAGGGCTTCCTTCGATCAGGAGCAATTCTTCTTTTCGGACTGGACGGCCATAACCAAGGTGATATGGTCGGTGGGAAGATGGAACATCTGCGGCAAACTGGGTTATGAAGCAAATCGTGCGGACAATGTGGATCGAAACGGAATCCCCTATGACCTTGCATTCGAGCCGGGAACCCACAGCGTTTACGGTGGCTGTGGCCTTGAGTACTTCCCGCTTGACCGCAAGCGTCTCCGCCTGCACGCTGTCTGGTTCAAGGACTCTTTCGTTGGAGTCGATAACTTCGACATCGGTGTCACCTGGCGCTTCGACCTTGTCGGCAGGAAACAATAAAGATATACCTGCAAAAAAAGCGGACCATAATCATTATGATCCGCCAAGTCCTTTGTGTATGGCATTAAACGCCTTAAATATCGTGCTCCTCAAGTAGGACTTGAACCTACGACCCCCTGATTAACAGTCAGGTGCTCTAACCAACTGAGCTATTGAGGAATTTTTGCAAGCCTCAAGGCTTGTTCCCTTTCGGGATTGCAAAGGTACAACAAAAACACATTTCTCCAAATTTTTTGTGTATTTTTTTGCTTATATTTGTAAGAATTTAGAGACCTTACAGATGGATATAGACCTTTTTTCAGACATAGTTAAGGACTTGATTCTTGACAATGACGAAGTTACGTTGCCAGGCTTGGGTTCTTTCGTTTGTGAGGTAATGCCTTCGACATTTTCCGACAAGGGCTATACCATTAATCCGCCATACCGGCATCTTTCCTTTCGCCAGCGATGGAATCCCTTTGACACCCTGCTTAGAGATTTCTATGCCATAACCAACGGAATCGATGAAGATGACGCGCAGAAAATCATCTCCGATTTCATAGATGGACTTAAGGAGACTTTGAAGATAAAAAAACTCATCGTGATTCCCGGCCTCGGACGTCTGAGAGCGACCAAGGAAAATGTATTCTTCTTCATTCAGGATGAGGACCTGGACATATATCCGTACGGCTATGGTCTGGAGCCTGTCTCCCTCAAGACTCATGAGGAGACCCCGGAGGAGGTGACCGCAGCGGTTCAGGAACTCCGGGAAATCGTTGAGGCACCGGTCTCCCGAGAGCCAGTCCACACTCATAAAAAAAGGAAGAAGAGAAGGAACAGCGTCGATGTCCGTCCGTGGATTTTCGCCCTTATGGGAATAATCGTCGTCTTAATCGTTTTTTTTGGAATATTCATACTTCTGGCGCACATTGCTCCGGATTTCATAGATTCCCTGCTGTACTCTGAGGAGGAGTTAAGGATCATTAATTATTGAGGCATTTATGTCAGCTTTGTTTATGGGGTCCGGGATCGCCCATTCGATCCTTGTGTTTTCAGTTGTAATCGCGACAGGCCTTCTGCTTGGCAAGACAAAAGTCAAGGGTGTTTCTATCGGTTCAACCTGGATTCTCTTTGTGGCCATCATCCTGAGTCATTTCGGAGTCAGGGTTGACCCTACAGTAATGAGCTTTATGAAGGACTTCGGATTGATCCTGTTCGTGTTTTCCATAGGACTTCAGGTAGGACCAGGCTTTTTCCATTCATTCAAGAAGGGTGGAATGACGATGAATCTTCTCGCGGTCTGTCTCGTGCTTCTTGCCGTAGGAGTCGCAGCTGCGATCCATTTCATCTCAGGAGAGGATCTCAATACGATGGTCGGCGTGATGTCCGGCGCCGTGACCAACACTCCTGGGCTTGGAGCTGCCCAACAGACTCTGGGCGACTTTTTGAGAGCATCCGGCGCGATGGCCTCGGAAACTACGGAAGCTACATCCGCGCTTGCTTCGGCCTATGCGGTAGCCTATCCTCTCGGCGTACTTCTCCCGATTGCCGTCATCCTTCTTCTGAAGTCGGTTTTCAAAATCGATCTTGACCGGGAAAGAGCTGAACTTGAGAAGGATGACGATGCGGAAGGCCACGCCAGAAGAATGCACTGTGAAGTTGAGAATCCGGCCATATTCGGGAAAAAACTCTGTGAAGCAATAAAGGAGATGAGCGGAGAACTGATAGTTTCCAGACTCCTCAGAAACGGGGAAATCACAATTCCCGGTCCGGACACAGTCCTTATGCAGGGAGACCGTCTCCTGATCGTGACTTCCACAGCGAATGTGGATCACGTCCGCATCCTTTTCGGCCAGGAGGTCGAGATGCATCTTCAGGACTGGCTTAAGATGGATTCCAGGACAGTTACGAGAAGGGTTATCGTCACAAAGGCATCTTTGACCGGTAAAAAACTCAGGGAGTTGAACATCAGGGCAAACTATGGCGTGACAGTCACCAGAATCACCAGGGCCGGCATCGACCTCGTGGCCAGTCCGAACCTTTTTCTCCAGATGGGTGACAACCTTAAGGTCGTAGGTCCGGAGGAAGGAGTAGAAGAGGTTTCTGATCTCGTTGGAAACAAGATGACCTTCCTTGACAAGCCGAACCTGATTCCTATCTTCTTCGGTATCGCGATTGGAGTGATTTTCGGTTCCATCCCGTTCACGATTCCGGGAATCCCTCAGCCGATCAAACTAGGCCTGGCCGGCGGACCGCTCATCATAGCGATTCTTCTGGGTTATTTCGGACCGAAGTACAGGATCACCATCTACACCACTAAGAGCGCCAATATGATGATTCGCGAGATAGGAATATCCTTCTTTATGGCAGCCGTCGGACTGGGCGCAGGACAGAACTTCGTCAGCTCAATTCTCGGGGGAGGCTACTGGTGGATCCTGTATGGAGCCCTGATAACTCTTGTCCCCGTCCTGATAACCGGACTGATAGCGAGATATGTCTGCAAACTGAATTTCTACCAGATCTGCGGACTGCTTTCAGGAGGAACGACAGATCCCGCAGTCCTCGCATTCACCCAAGGAGCCTACGGGACGGACTATCCATCAGTCAACTATGCAACCGTCTATCCGCTTTCAATGTTTTTGAGAGTGCTTGTCGCGCAACTGATGGTGCTTTTCGCAATAGCATAAGAATATGTTTGAACTGATCTATCCTCCAGAACCCGCTGTCGTCCTTCCTCTTCCTACCGTTGACAAGCCCGGCGGCCAGTCGGGAAAAGGCTCGGAAATGGTTCCGGTCGTAGAAGAGAACGGTCTGGTCATCGGCCAGTCGTGCAGGGCGGACGTCCACAACGGATCTAAACTGCTTCATCCAGTTGTCCATCTCCATATCATAAATCGTATGGGAGAGCTATACATACAGAAGCGTTCTATGCATAAGGATCTTCTTCCGGGAAGATGGGATACTGCGGTGGGAGGCCACATCGACTATGGTGAACTGCTGGAGGCCGCTCTCTATCGGGAAGCCGGAGAAGAACTGGGCTTCGAGAAATTCAACCCGATTTATCTCAAGTCCTATGTATGGGAGTCTGAACGGGAAAGAGAACTGGTCAACGTATTTGCCGCGGTCGGCAACTTCACCCTGAGGCCGGATAATGATGAGGTGACGGAAGGCCGCTACTGGCCGATGGAGGAAATTGAGGAGAACATAGGCAGGGACATCTTCACGCCGAACTTTGAACAGGAATATACTTCAATCAAAAAAACCTTACTAGCACTTCTCTGATGAACGGCACCATAGATAAATTCATAAGCGATCAGTTGTCAGTCTGGCCTATGGCCGCCGGCAACTATAGAGACCTCAAGAAAGCGGAATACAAGTCCCTGACCATCGGCGGCCTTGATGTCCGGATGCAGTACAATCCTTGCCGGAAGGTGTCTTCGGAGGCTCCCCTTGACAGCAAGTCAATTGCGGAGAGACCTTGCTTTCTCTGCCCTGAGAACAGGCCTGAAGAGCAGTACAACATAGAGTTCGAAGGCCGCAAAGGAAAGAAGTACCGTATCACTCTGAACCCTTTTCCTATCTTTCCCCGGCATCTGGTCATCTCCAGCTTCCAGCACACCGCCCAGTCTATCTGGAGGCGCTATCAGGATATGCTCGACTTCGTGGAGGAAAACGACGAATACATCTGCTTCTACAACGGCCCTCACAGCGGCGCATCCGCTCCGGACCATATGCACTTTCAGGGTTGCCCTAAAGGTAATATGCCTTTGGAGAGGCGTGTGAACGAGCTGCTTGATTCCGGCACCGCAGAATCGCTTGACTATCTTGCCGGCGTCAAGGAGGCTGAGCTCTTCCATCTGAATGAATATGTCAGGGGAACCTTCGTGCTCAGGGCGTGCACGGCAAAGTCCCAGACCAAGCTTTTCTACAGATTGCTTGACTGCGCTCCCCTGAAGGATGGCGACACCGAGCCGCGCGTCAATATCCTCACATGGTACACGAAGGGAGAGTTCCGCAGCATTGTGGTGTTCAGAGAACGGCACAGGCCGAGCAACTACACTTCAGACGGGCCTGACCATCTCTATATGAGTCCTGGATGCGCTGATTTGGGAGGGGTCTTCGTAACAACCAGGCAGGAGGACTTCAGAAAGGTCGATAGTACGATGCTCGCACAGGTTCTTGATGAGATTGTCATCAGCGAAACCGAAGAGAAGGAGATGATCTGGCGTCTAACCAGGACGCAGGCCGGTCTTGAAGTCGGCATTATGTCCGGGAATGAGATAGAATTCGAGATAATCGCAGACGGAGCAGGCCCCCAGAAGGTTTCCTTCCGGGAAGGCAGGATGTCCTACAACGGTGCTCTATATGACGAACTTACTTTCGAGGCACGGACGGAGTCCACGATGTTCGCTGAACCATCCTTCATTCTATACGGAGTGACGATAGGCGTGGACTTCCACTGGCAGAGGAAGGTTACCCAGAAGTTTGCAGGTACGCTCAAGTTCATAGTTGACCACGGAAAGGTCACAGCCGTAAACATAATCGGGGTTGAAGACTACCTGTTGAGCGTGATTTCTTCCGAAATGAAAGCGTCAGCCTGCCTGGAGTTCCTGAAGGCCCACGCAGTCATCTCCCGTTCCTGGGTGATGTCTCAGATATCCCATAGAGGGAAGGCTTCTCAGAAACATCTTGGGAATATCCGCCTGGAAGAGATGAAAAGCACTCCGTCCGTAGTGACAGGGCTCGAATTCCGGAATGTTCCTGAATCGCCCGAAGGAGATGAGGTCAAGGAATATATCAAATGGTTCGATCACGACGACCACACCCTTTTCGACGTCTGTGCGGATGACCATTGCCAGCGCTATCAGGGACTTACTATGGCCGTAGGAGACACCGTTAGGAAGGCGGTTGACCAGACTTGGGGTCTGGTCCTCACAAGCGAAGGGGAGATCTGCGACGCCCGCTTCTCAAAATGCTGCGGCGGCACGATGGAAGTCTTCAGCACTTGCTGGGAGGACAAGGACTATCCTTACCTTCAGGCTCTTCCCGACACCCCGGACCATAATCCGGACGGAGAGGTCTTCTGCTGCACTGATGACGATTCAATCCTCTCCCAGGTTCTCAACGACTACGACCTTGAGACCAGGGATTTCTACAGGTGGACGACTGAATATTCAAGGACGGAAGCAAGCGACCTGATCAAACGTCGCTCAGGTATAGACTTCGGCCTTATCAAAGATCTGATCCCTGTTGAAAGGGGCCCTTCCGGAAGGCTGAAGAAATTGAAGGTGATCGGAGAGAAGAGATCGATGGTGATCGGCAAGGAACTGATTATCAGAAGGTGGCTCTCGGACTCCCACCTCAAGAGTTCCGCTTTCGGAGTGACCTGGAAAGGCGACCGGCTGATTCTTGAAGGCTCCGGATGGGGCCACGGGGTAGGGCTGTGCCAGATCGGTGCGGCTGTTATGTCAAGCAGGGGCTACACTTATGACCGGATTCTCCTGCATTACTACCCTGGCAGCAAACTTGAAAGAAGATAGATTTTTTGACAGATGAACGATAACACTAACACAAAGAAGAGAAGCCCTTGGGCCTGGATTCCTACGCTGTATTTCGCCGAAGGCCTGCCCAACGTGCTTGTAACGACGGTAGCGATCATTGTATATATGCAGATGGGTATGTCCGACACAAGGATAGCCCTGTTCACAAGCTGGCTAAGTCTGCCTTGGATCATCAAGCCTTTCTGGAGCCCTTTCGTGGACCTGTTCAAATCCAAGCGTTGGTGGGTGATTTCAATGCAGATCCTGCTCGGTTCTTCGCTTGCGGGAGTGGCATTCACCTTGAACACGCCGTTGTGGTTCCAAGGCTCTATGTTCTTCTTCTTCCTGATGGCATTCTCAAGCGCGACTCACGACATAGCCGCCGACGGCTATTATATGGTTGAACTTGACGACCATTATCAGACCGTTTTCGTGGGCATACGAAACACATTCTACAGATTGGCCGTCATATTCGGGAAAGGAATCCTGGTTCCTGTAGCGGCACTTGTACAGAAGGCTTTCGGTTCAGAGGTGGCCTTCGCCTGGAGTCTTGTGTTCTTCGGCCTTGCCGGCCTGTTCATAGCCTTCGCCCTTTTCCACAACTTCATTATGCCGAAGCCGGAAGCCGGCCTTCAAAGAGACAGGCTGACCGCGAGGGAAATCGCTCAGGGGATGGAGGAGATGTTTTCAAGCTTTTTCCACAGGTTCCCGGCAAAGGAAGTAGTCCTCGCCCTTTTGTTTATGTTTCTGTACAGATTCCCCGAAGCGATGCTGAACAATATGTCGAACACGTTCCTTATGAGACCGAACTCGGACGGTGGACTTGGCCTTACGGCAGCCCAATACGGAATCGCAAACGGGACGGTCGGCCTTATCGGTCTTATCCTTGGTGGGATTGTCGGAGGCTTCCTGGCGGGAAGGGACGGCCTTAAGCATTGGCTTTGGCCGATGGTATGTGCCATCACGCTTCCTGATATTGTCTATGTCTATCTTAGTTATGCCTTACCTTCGAATATGTGGATTATCAGTTCCTGTCTCTTTGTCGAGCAGTTCGGCTATGGATTGGGATTCACCGCACTGACTCTCTATATGATCTACTATAGCCATGGAAAATTCAAGACATCCCACTACTCGATATGTACCGGCATCACTTACCTTGGCCTTATGCTCCCCGGAATGATTTCCGGTTTGCTCAAGGACTATTTCGGGTACAGGCACTTCTTCATCCTGGTGATGTTCCTGTGTGTGATAACATTCATTGTCACCGCACTCATCAAGATCGATCCTGAATACGGTAAAAAATAAAAAAAAAATCAAGGCAATGAAAAGATTTATTTGTACGATAGCCCTTTTTGGCGCCGTTTCCGGTGTTTTTTTCTGCACAGCTAATCCAAAAAAAGAGAAATCTTGCGAGGAGGTTGTCCGTCCTGGAATCGAAGTGCTTGTTTCGCGCGGCTTCGAGGGCCTTCGCGGCAAACGCGTCGGGCTGGTGACCAATCCAAGCGGAGTAGACAGCAGGCTTCGCTCGACAATTGATATCCTTAACGAAGCTCCCGAGGTCAATCTTGTTAAACTCTTCGCTCCGGAACACGGAGTCCGCGGTGATATCTACGCCGGGATGGAGGTGTCCGACGCATCTGACCCAAGGACAGGAATTCCTGCATTTTCAATCTATGGTTCCAGCCGCAAGCCTTCTCCTGAGATGCTGGAAGGTCTGGACATCGTTGTCTATGACATACAGGATGTAGGCAGCCGCTCGTACACTTTCATCAGTACCCTCGGCCTTGTTATGCGGGCGTGTGCGGAGCAGGGAATTGAAGTTATGGTACTTGATCGTCCTAACCCGCTTGGGGGAAACAAAGTGGAAGGCTGTCTGGTTGAAGATGGATTCCACTCATTCGTCAGTGAGTTCAAGATACCGTACATCTACGGCCTTACCGTCGGTGAACTTGCTATCCTCCTTAACGAAGAAGGTCTCAATTGCGGCGAGAGGGGCGATGAGGAACCGCTTAAGTGCAGACTTTCTGTCATCCCTATGGACGGTTGGCATCGTGATATGCTCTATGTTGACACCAGACTTCCATGGATCCTTCCTTCACCGAACATCCCTTACTCACAGTCAGCCATCAGTTACCCTACTTCCGGAATAATCGGGGAATTCAGCAACTATCTCAATATCGGTATCGGCTACACCCTTCCGTTTGATGTATTCGCTGCTGAATGGGTTGATGCGGACAGGCTTAAGGAAAGACTGGACAGTTACAATCTTCCGGGAATAGTGTTCAGGACGATACATTTCAAACCGTTCTCCGGGAGTATGCAGGACAGGCTTATCCACGGAGTGCAGTTTCACTATACAGATTTCGAGGCTGCCTCCTGCACTCTCACACAGTTCTATGTGATGCAGGCAATCAATGAACTTTACCCTGACAAGAACCCTTTTGAGTTGTCTCCAGGGCGTAATAATATGTTCGATAAGGTTTGTGGTACGGATTATGTAAGACTCAATTTTGAGATGAGACTGAAGGTAGAGGACATCAAAGACTACTGGTCCAAGGATGTTGAAGAATTCAGAAATATCTCTAAAAAGTACTATTTGTACGATTGATTTATTAACAACTAAAACCCTATCGATATGAAAAACATTTTCAATATTGCAATCGCATCAGTAGTGGCTTTGGCCATGGTTGCATTTCCTGCAGACACATACGCTCAGGCGAGACGCTCCTCAAGCGGAAGAAGCACGACTTCAACCCAGAGTGGTTCTTCGTCCGGAAGTTCTTCATCCACAACCAGAAGTTCCTCTTCTGTCTCCGGTTCCCAGGACAACAGCCGCTCTTCTTCGAGGAGCAGTGCCACAGCTTCGAGGAGCAGCGCCACAACTTCGAGGAGCAGCGCCACGACTTCGAGGAGCAGTTCTACGACTTCAAGGAGCAGCGCAGCGACATCCCGCAGCAGCACTTCTTCAAGGTCCACGTCCTCCTCTCCGACTGTCCAGGACAACAACCGTTCTTCTTCGAGGAGTTCTTCCAGCACCAGAAACGGTTCAGCCTCAGTTGACAACGGTTCTGTAAGAAGCAGTGGTTCCGGAAGCAGGGTCGCAAGACCGATTGGATCCGAATCCTCTTCCAGAAGTTCCAGCGCCCGCGGTGTCAGTGACAATGGCCGAAGAGAAAACCAGCGTGTCGGCAACGCGACTCGCGGCGGTCTCACTACATATGACAA
>CAYFVE010000009.1:20915-30948 GCA_964346605.1 uncultured Muribaculaceae bacterium
GTGATGAGAGAGAGCCGAAGTGATTTTATGAGGATAGGAGAGGACAGGAATGTCCACAGGATTCCGCCAAGGGAACGCGACTTCATGCCTTACGACAGACCGGCTCATTTCTGGGGACACGCTCCTCACTACTATGGCTACAGAGTCAACTATCTGCCAGCCCACTACAAAAGAGTCACATACTGGGGCATCGACTACCGCTTTTACAACGGTATCTACTACAGGCCTTACAATGACTGGTGGGTAGTCTGCAGACCTCCGTTCGGAGTATGCATCGATTTGGCAATCAGGGATCTGGCGTTCTCGAGAGTGCGCTTCGCGTATTACTACAACACATACAGGATGTATGATGCCATAGATGCCAACAACAGGATAATTGACCAGCAGAACCGTATTATCGCGCAGAACAACGCCACTATAGCGGCGCAGAACAGAGCGTTCGCGCTTAATACCACACGCGCCAATGATGCCTACACCCTGTCCAACAGACTCGGACTCGCGCAGAGTTATGCCTATGCGAATCAGCCTTACTACTACCAGGACGGAGTCTTCTACATTGTCAATTCAAACGGACAGTACGAAGTTATCGTTCCTCCTGCAGGAGCGCTTGTCGATGAACTTCCGGAGGACTACGACATCATAACGCTTGACGGTATGGACTTCTACAAGGTCGATGACACGGTCTACAGGATTACCCTGGTTGAGGGAAAGCCTTATCTTGAGGTTCTGGGGCAGATGTACGGCAAACTTGCAAAGAAGTACAACTATTACTCCAACGGAGTGGCCTACAACAATCTCTATTGAATCTGATGGACAAACTTAAGGAACTGTTTGAAAGTTATACAGGACAAAATGTTACAGAAACGGAGGAGCTGAATTCTTCCGGCAGCAACAGGAGATATTTCCGCCTCAAGGGCGGAGATATCTCCATTATCGGTGTAAAAGGGACAAGCCGGGAGGAGAACAAAGCCTTCATCACCCTAAGCAGGCATTTCAAGGATAAAGGAATCAGAGTTCCTAAAGTCCTGGCTGTGGACGAGGATGAAATGCAATATATACAGGAGGACCTTGGAGACGATCAGTTGTACAAGGTCGTGTCTCAGGGAAGGGAATCGGGAGAGTACAGTTCCTATGAGTGCCAGATGCTCTGCCATACGATGGAGATGCTTCCCAAGATTCAGTTCAAGGGGGCTAAGGATCTGGACTGGTCGGTCTGTTATCCTGAACCGACCTTCAACGAGAGGATGATCCTCTTTGATCTGAACTACTTCAAGTATTGTTTCTTGAAAGCCACTGGTTTGGATTTCAATGAGGTCAGGCTTCAGGAGGACTTCGAGAGACTGAAGTCGGATCTGATGCAGGATATGGGCGATACCTTTATGTACAGGGATTTCCAGGCAAGGAATGTGATGATAAAAGACGGAGAACCGTATTTCATAGATTTTCAGGGCGGGCGCAGAGGCCCGATCTACTATGATGTGGCTTCCTTCGTATGGCAGGCCCGTTCGCGTTATCCTGAGTCGCTGCGCAAGCGGATGGTCCAGACCTATCTGACGGCGCTTAAGGGATATGTCGAGGTCGATGAGGCTTATTTCAATGAGAGATTGAGGCTGTTCGTCCTCTTCAGGACACTTCAGGTCCTGGGCGCCTACGGATTCAGGGGATATTTCGAAAAGAAACCTCACTTTCTGGCGAGCGTTCCCTATGCCCTGAGCAACCTCCGAAGACTTCTCCAGAAGCCTTTCTCTGACTATCCGTACCTGACCGAAATCCTTACCAGGCTGACGACGATGTCCCAGTTCAACAATATCGCGGAGGACAAGCGCCTGGAGGTGCGGGTGTTCAGTTTCGCGTACAAGAAGGGCATCCCTGTGGACACTTCAGGCAACGGTGGAGGGTATGTGTTCGATTGTCGCGCCATCAATAATCCCGGCAAGTACGAGCATTACCGCCAGTTCACCGGACTGGATCGGGAAGTCATTGCATTCCTTGAGGATGACGGAGGAATCACGAGATTCCTTGAGAATGTCTATTCGATGGTCGATCCTCACGTCAAGCGTTTCATTGAGAGAAAGTTCACACATCTTCAGGTCTGCTTCGGCTGCACCGGAGGACAGCATAGATCGGTCTATTGCGCCGAGCACCTTGCCCGGCATCTGGCCGACAAGTATGATATCAAGATAACGGTTTCACACCGGGAACTGGACATTGAAAAGATTCTCTAGGATGAAGGCTCTGATTTTCGCGGCCGGATTAGGCACCAGGCTCAAGCCGATTACGGATACTTTGCCGAAGGCGCTTGTCCAGGTGGACGGGCAGCCTCTCCTGTATCACATCGTCTCTAAACTCAAGGCAGCCGGAATCACGGAAATAGTCATAAATGTCCATCATTTCGCCGATTCCATCATAGATTATGTACACAAACAGGACGACTTCGGAATAAAAGTCAGTTTTTCGGACGAGAGGGAGTTGCTCAGAGAGACGGGAGGGGGAATACGCTATGCCAGGCCTTTTCTTGAAGGAGACCGTTTTTTGGTGCATAACGTCGACATAATTTCCGACTTGGACATCAGATGGTTCGAATCTGAAGTGAAAGAGGACTCCCTCGCGACGATTCTGGTCAGCGACAGGAAGACACAGAGATATTTCCTTTTCGACGATGAAATGAGGCTAGTCGGATGGACAAACACAGCCACAGGAGAAGTTAGGACCCCTTTCAGGAATCTCAAACCAGGCGAATGCAGAAAATTCGCTTTTGCGGGCATACATTGCATCAGCGGAGGAATATTCAATGTTTTCGAAGGGGATGGCTGGGGAGACCGCTTTTCAATCACTGATTTCTATATCCGGGAGTGTGCGGCACATCCGATCTACGGCGTTGTTCCTGATGAACTTCGTCTGATGGATGTGGGCAAGCCGGAAACCCTCGCTGAGGCGGAATCATTCATCAGAAACTCACTAAACAAATAAGATTATGGGTAAATGCAAATTCTGGGGCGAATTCAAGGAATTCGCAGTGAAGGGGAACGTCATGGATATGGCAGTCGGCGTAGTTGTCGGCGGAGCCTTCGGTAAGATTGTTTCCTCCCTTGTCAATGATGTCATAATGCCTTGTGTCGGTGCTCTCATCGGTGGCTTCGACTTCAATGATCTCAAGATTGTGCTGAAGCAGGCCGTGATGAAGGGGGAGGAGGTGGTCAAGCCCGCCGTATCAATCAACTACGGAACTTTCATAAACGAAATCGTCAGCTTCCTTATCATCGCTCTGTCCATCTTTCTTGTTGTCAAGGGGATCAACAAGATGCGCAAGAAAAAGGAAGAGGCTCCCGCAGCTCCGGCTCCAAAGCCTGACGATGTGCTGCTACTTGAAGAGATCCGTGATCTCCTAAAGAACAGGAATTAATCCCTAGCCGTCCTCATATTTCGCCCGGAACGCTCGGGGAGAACAGCCCACGGCTTCCTTGAAATACTTTCCGAAGAAGGACGGGTTTGCGAAATGAAGAGTGTCACTTATCTCCTGAATGGTGTATTTGCCACTCTTCAGCATTGTCTTGGCATCACGTATGACATATTCCCTGATCCAGTCCTTTGCATATTTCCCGGATTCTTTGAAGATCACCTGGGCGAAATACTTGTTTGAGACGCAAAGCTGGTTGGCATAGTACGAGATGCTCCTTTCCTCGGAATAGTGCTGACTGACTTCGATGAGGAACCTGCGCATCATTTCGTTGCCGTTCCACTGTGTGACGTTCTTGATGTCCACGCTTTGTTTGGAAAGCTTGTTTGCTATAATTGTTCCATATAGCAGCATCAGGCCTTCTATGGCCTCATTCTGGAAGATATTCTCTCCTTCTGGTTCCAGAACCGAGAGTTTGATCCAATCGTAGATCTGCTTAAGTTGCCTTGCGCTGTCTTGTGAGAATGTGATCACTTCGGGAACAATCAGATGCTGGCGAAGGATCTTGGAACTCTCGCGGTTGCTGTTCGCTACGAAACTTACCGGTGTCACCGAGATGACTTCGGCTTTGAAGTCATTGCTGATCTCCATACTCTCCACAATCGAGCCACCGCTGACAAGGAACATATCGTTTCTCTTGAACCTGTACTCCTTCATTGAAACCCTTGCTTTTCCTGTACCCCCTGTACAGAAGATGATAGACATAAAATGCATCTTGGCCGGAAGGCCAAGAGACTTTAAAAATCTGTGGATTTTCGGATCGGTTCCGTTGTCGTTGTCATTGAGGAAAATCTGGTCCATATAGGACAATGTGCCGGAAATCTCCTTAAAAATGGAGATGTCCAGAACGCCCGGTTCTTTTAAGGGAAGCATATGGTTATTCGTTTACCTGATGCACAAATAAAGCAAAAAAACGTTAGAAATCACAATTTTTCGACTTTTGGATCATTCATTCCCTTGACAATCCTATAGCCGAGCATTGCGACGGCAATGCTCATCAGAGGGCTGATTATATTGAAGAAACAAAATGGAAGGTAGGTGATTGTCGGAACGCTTAGTATTGTCGCCTGCGTCATTCCGCAGCTGCTCCAAGGGAAAAGAGGAGATGTGACAGTGGAAGAATCCTCTACAGAACGGCTCAGCAGCCTGCTTTCGTAGCCCTCTCTCTCATAGATGTCCTTGAACAGGTTGGATGTAAGAATAATGGAGAGGTACTGGTCTGAGACAATTCCGTTCAACAGGGTTCCGGTCACGACCGTAGAGCCGACAAGGGTGGAGCGTCGTCTTGTCATCGGGAGGATCAGGGAAGCCAGGTGATGCAGCATTCCGCTGGCCTTCATCGCAGCACCGAAGCACATTGCGCAGATGATGAGATAGACAGTATTGAGCATTCCCAGCATCCCTCTCGTGGCCACCAGTTGGTTTACTTCCGCATTGCCAGTCTCGACCGAAACGGAGTTGTAGATTGTCTCGACGACTCCGGTGAACATTATCCTGGCCTCGGCTCCGTAATTGATCGCCCCGGCTCCTATTCCTCTGATGATTTCAGGCTGGAATATTATCGCGGAAACGGCGGCAAGGACCGTTGAGATGAACAGCACTACAAGGGCCGGGAGCCTTTTGCTGATCATGAATATCGTGACGCCCGGGACAATCAGAAGCCAGGGAGTTATGTTGAATGTGGAATCCAGGACCCTGGTGTACTCATCTATGAGGCTGGAATCCGCCCCTGAATGCGACAAGCCCAGAATCAGGAAGATGACCAAGGTTATCACAATCGAGGGGACTGTCGTGAAAAGCATATAGCGGATGTGCTTGAACAGGGGAACCTTGTTCATCGAGGATGCGAGGACCGTCGTGTCCGAAAGGGGGGATATCTTGTCTCCGAAATATGAACCTGAGATGATGGCTCCGGCTATCAGGCCCTCGCTGAAACCTTCCGCCTTTCCAATACCCAGAAGGGCGACACCTATGGTCGCGATGGTTGTCCAGGAGCTTCCCACAGTGACTGAGACAAGGGCGCAGATGATGCAGGCAGTGAGCAGGAACACCTTGGGACTGATGATCTTGACTCCGTAGTAAATGAAGGTTGGCACTATCCCGCTCATCGTCCAAGTTCCTGAGATCGCGCCGATAAGGAACAAAATCACAAGAGCTGTCGTGACATCGCCTATGTTGGCTTTGATCGCATCTTCAAAGTCTTTCCACGGAACTTTGAAAAGCCAGGCCGCCAGCCAGATGCACAATCCGGAGCAAAACAACAGGGATACCTGGCTCGCGCCAAGAATCGAGTCGCTTCCGAATATGCTGATGTCAAGGGCGAGAAGAATTACCAGGGCCAGTATCGGAACCAGGGAGATGACCAGCCTGAACATTGTCTTTTTCTTCATCTGAGATCAGTTCGTTTTAATATATGTGCAATTTACAACTTTTTTTGTCATTTTTATGCAAGAATTCGTGGCATAGGGATTTGGTCTAATGGCTATGAAGAAAAGAACAGAAAAACTGAAGAAGATGAAGATTTTTTATACAGGCTTTGTGGCTCTTGCCGCGATTTTGTTGATGCCGTCCTGTGCTGATTTTGAAAATGATATCAACGGTTTCGTCATCAATCAGAATGGTGTTGATGGATTTGGCTCTCCGAATGCAATCGTGACAGTCAAGACGTCCGCGTCCGGCAAAACATATTTCCAGCTTGATGACAAGACGACACTTGAGCCGGTCGGCTGGAAGAACACATTCGGAGGCGAGTGCAGGGCGATGGTCAACTACTCAGAACTTATGTTGAGTTCTGTCAGTTTCTGCGACAAGCAGGTAAGGGTCAACAGCATCGACTCCGTTTCGACCAGGGATGCCGAGCTCCGCAAGGTGGACCTGAAGGGCAGCGATCCTGTCGAGATGGTCAGCAACTATGGTGTCCTCGACTGGCTTACAGTCTGCGAGGACGGTTATATGACGGTACATTTCGTGATTCTCTATGGCGGGAAAAAGCATAGCATAAAGCTTTATGCCGATCCGAAAGATCCGGACCATCTTTATCTGTTCCACGATGCTTCCAAGGACATAGGGAAAGAAGCCAGGGATGCGGTAGCTTCTTTCAGGATAGACAAGGTTGTCCCTGCGGAAAAATACCAGACCGTCACCCTTCACTGGCTGTCGTATGAGGGTGAAAAGGAGATGAAATTCAAGTACGGACCTCGTCCGGAATACAAATAGGCTTTGTGATTCCGGATGGGTTTGCTGACTGAAGACATAGAGCGAAAGGTTGTCGAACGTGCCAGAAAGGGGGATCAGATTGCGATAAAGCAGATTTACGACTGCTATTCCAAGTATCTGACCGCTGTCTGTTCGAGATTCCTGCCAGACAAGGGGAACTTGTACGATGTCCTTCAGGACAGCTTCATCAAGATATTCACTTCCCTTGACAGATTTGAGTACAGGGGAGCCGGCTCGCTGAAGGCATGGATGAGGCAGATATCCGTCAATGAGGCACTGAAATCCATCCGTCGGCGGAAGAAGACAGAAACGGTCGAGTACAAGTGGGATATGCCGGACAAGGAGGAGGATGTTGAGGAACCGGATGTCGGAGATGTTCCGCAACCGGTGATACAGGAGATGATACGGGACCTTCCGGATGGCTACAGGACAGTGTTCACTCTCTTTGTTTTCGAAGACAAGAGCCACAAGGAGATTGCGGAGCTGCTGGATATAACGGAAAGCACATCGGCTTCTCAGTTGCACCGGGCAAGAGCCATACTGGCTAGAAGGATAAATGAATATAAAAAACAGAAGCGTAATGAATGATAAATGGTTAGACAGTCTTAAGAACAGGATGGAGGATTATGAAGAATCTTCCCCGGAGGGACTGTGGCCTGACATAGAGGCTTCTGTCCTTCCCAAAGAGAAAACCCGCAAATCGGTGCTTATGCCGTGGGTATGGCGGGTTTCCGCAGCCGCAGCCGCGCTTGCGGCAGGCGTTTTCCTTACGAATATTCAGGTGGACCGGGACCCCACACCAAACACATCATCTTCTTCAGTTAATTTAGTGGAGTCCCCAGTCCCCTCTGAAAAACCGTCTCTGATTGCTGAAGCCGTCGTTCCGGGCGCCTCGTCCGTCCCTGAAGCTTCCATAGGTTTCCCTTCATTGGTCACTGATGTCCCTAATTCTGTTGAGGATGCCTCTGAAGACATTCCTGATTTGATTCCGGAACAGAAGATGGCCGGAATTTCCGAGACCATTCCTGGCGGAATTCCGGAAAGCCAACAGATTGATATTCCGGAAAAGTTTACTGAAGGACACGATGGAGAGGACTGGTCTGGGTATATGGCAGCTGATGGAGAAGGTGGGAGGAGGAAATCTTCTGGACTGACCGCGGGAGTGTCGCTTTCCGGCGCAGCAAGCGATGGAATGAGCACGGCTGTCCTGGATTCGAAATTATACTACAGGGGAGCGGCCCCTTCCACTAATATGTATTCAAACGGAAACGGTAATATGAATTCCGGCGATGGCTCTCTCGGAAACGATATGCTTGCTACCAGGGCGATGGAACCGGCGCCTATGAAGACTTCCTCCACCGTAAGGACTGAAAGGAAACACGAACGCCCGGTGCGTATGTCCTTGACTCTCAGCTATCCTTTGAATCGTACCATTGGAGTCGAGAGCGGCCTGACATATTCGATACTGAGAAGCACGGAGACAATCAGATCTGGTTCCACCGTCACGGAAGATGTCCAGACGGTCAGGTATCTGGGGATTCCTCTGAATATGCGTGCAAGCATTCTCGGGAAAGACTGGATGTCCCTTTACGTTGTCGGCGGCGGGATGGTTGAGAAGTGCGTTTCAGGAGAGGTGGACCCGCTTCAGTGGTCTTTGAATGGTGCCGCAGGCCTGCAGTTCAACCTTGGAAAGAGGTTCGGACTATATGCTGAACCTGGACTCAGTTACAGATTCGACAACGGCTCCGGTATAGAGACAATCTACACAAAGAAACCGCTGGACTTCACCATGTCCTTCGGCTTGAGGATTTCCCTGAAATAAGTATTCCCTTTCCTGACTGGCGGAGATTATAGTATGACTGACTTGATGAAAGGGGTGCTGTAGCAGTAAGGAATGTATGCCAGCGAAGGGAGTGGCTCTGTCAGAATCAGGTTCGCTCTCTTTCCTTTCGTAATTGAGCCGGCAATGTCGGAGACTCCCATCGCGTAGGCAGAATTAAGCGTGCAGGCATTGAAGGCCTGTGACGGCGTAAGACGCATTTTTATACAGCCTAATGCCATTACAAAACGCATATCTCCTGAAGGAGAGGAACCCGGATTGTAGTCTGAAGCCAATGCTACGCCAAGTCCTGCGGCGATGTATTCTCTGGCAAGTCCGTAAGGCATTCCAAGAAAGAAGGAAGACCCGGGTAGCATCGTAGGCATAGTCCCGGTGCCTTTGAGCGCTTCGATTTCAGCATCGGTCGTGCGCTCCAGGTGATCTGCCGAAAGGGCCTTTTGCGCCACCGCTGTCTGGACTCCTCCGGAACAGGCAAGCTCGTTGGCGTGGATTTTCGGTAACAGGCCATATTCATTTCCGGCAATAAGGATCTTTTCGGTCTCTTGAGGCGTAAAGAATCCTTCGTCGCAAAAGACATCCACGAATTCGGCAAGACCTTCTTCCGCGACAGCCGGGATCATCTCCCGGCAGACGAGATCGACATAGTCGCCTTGTCTTCCAGAATATGCTCTTCCGACTGCGTGAGCACCCAAAAATGTAGCCTTGATGATGGCAGGAGACTCTTTCCGGACACGACGGATTACCCGGAGCATCTTCAGTTCGTCTTCAGTGGAGAGGCCGTAACCGCTTTTAATCTCAACCGCTCCGGTACCTTTGGAAATCACTTCCTTGACTCGTGCCATTGTACTGGAGAACAAATCCTCCTCGCTTGTCCTGTGAAGCAGATCCGCGGAGTTGAGGATTCCTCCTCCACGAGCGGCGATCTCAGCATAGGTCAGGCCGTTTATCTTGTCGATGAACTCCTGTTCGCGTGTTCCTGCGTAGCAGATGTGGGTGTGCGAATCGCAGAAGGCCGGCATAACCATCCCTCCTTCAGCATCGACCACCACGTCATACGGACCGACGGAAGGACAATCAACCATTCTGCCGAAGTCCTTGATCAATCCTTCCTCAATTGTGAGAAATGCGTCCTTAAGTGTCACGAGATCGTCCATTTCGTCCCCCTGCTTCCTCAGTACTCCTTCCGGGACGATGCCGGCCAGTTCTCCGATGCGTTTTATTATCTTCATTTCACCTGATGAATTCGATGGATTTCATAATAAGCGGATGCATATACTGGTCGTCACCGATGAACGGTACGACCTTGCGGTATGCATCGAATATCCCTTCAATCTCCTCAGATGACTTTTTCCCGGAGGTCTGGTGTCTGAAATCGAGAGCCTGGGCTGCATTGAAGAGCTCGATGGCGAGCACTTCCTCGCAGTTGTCTATGACTCTGACCAGTTTTGTAGCAGCATTGGATCCCATGCTGACGTGGTCCTCCTGTCCCTGAGACGATGGTATGGAATCCACGGAAGCCG
>CAYFVE010000009.1:31039-34855 GCA_964346605.1 uncultured Muribaculaceae bacterium
CCCTTGTTCTGGCTTACGATAGAGGCGGCAGTGTATTGCGGAATCATAAATCCGCTGTTCAGGCCGGGTGCGGCGACAAGGAATTTCGGCAGCCCTCTCTGGCCGGAAATCAGACGGTAGATTCTTCTTTCAGAGATGTTCGCGAGTTCGGACATCGCTATTGCGAGGGTGTCCATCGGAATAGCGATAGGCTCTCCGTGGAAATTGCCGGCGGAGATGATCATATCCTCGTCCGGGAAGACGTTAGGATTGTCCGTAGCGGAATTGATTTCGTTCTCTATGACTGATTCTACATAACGGATGTTATCTTTTACCGCCCCGTGGACCTGAGGTATGCACCTGAATGAATATGGATCCTGAACGTGCTCTTTCCGCATGCCGATCAGTCCGCTTCCCTCAAGGAGGCTCATGAATCTGGCAGCGGTGTCAATCTGGCCCTTGTGAGGGCGTAGAAGATGGGTCAGGGGAAGAAATGGCTCTATGCGGCCGTCGTATGCCTCCAGAGACATCGCTCCGATGCGGTCGGCCCATTCGGAGAGTCTGTGGCACTGGATCAGGGACCAGATGGCATGGGCGCTCATAAACTGCGTTCCATTCAGGAGGGCGAGTCCTTCCTTTGATTGGAGGGTTATCGGCTCCCATCCCATCTCCTCCCATACTTCCTTGCTTGGACGTATCCTTCCCTTGTGAAGAACCTCGCCGAGTCCGATCAGGGGAAGGCTCAGATGGGCAAGTGGCGCCAGGTCTCCGGAAGCACCCAGTGATCCCTGCTGGTAGACTATCGGCAGGATGTCGTTGTTGAACATATCCAGAAGCCTTTGCACTGTGATGAGCTGCGCGCCTGAATGACCGTAGGAGAGAGACTGTGCCTTAAGGAGCAGCATCAGTTTAACAATCTGAGGCCTCACCGTCTCGCCTGTCCCGCAGGCGTGGGACATCACCAGGTTGTGCTGGAGTTGCGACAACTGGTCAGCCGGAATCGTGACATTGCAAAGAGAGCCGAATCCGGTCGTGACGCCGTAGACAGGCTTGCTCATATCTTCCATCTTGCTGTCCAGGTACCTGCGGCATTTCTCTATTGCGGCGACCGCTCCTTCACCAAGCTCCAGTTTTTCGTTCTTCTCCAGAATTGTCTTGAGTTCTTCAAGACTAAGATGTTCCTTGGAAATAATGTGTGTCATCTTCTATTCATCTAGTGCCTTTCTGATCAGACTCTCATCCGCCGGATTCGGCAGAGTCACCTTGAGTTGGGGTGTACGTTCCATCTCGCGCCTTATGGCTTGTTCCGCACCCTCATTGCGAGCCCAGCTGCGCCGGGCGATCCCGTTGTTCACATCCCAGAACAGCATCTGCCGGATGTGTCTTGCGGAATCTTCTGAGCCATCAATCACCATTCCGAAACCACCGTTGATTACTTCACCCCAGCCGACTCCGCCTCCATTATGGATGGAGACCCAGGTGGCTCCGCGGAATCCATCGCCGATGACGTTCTGGATTGCCATATCGGCGGTGAACTGCGAGCCGTCGAAGATATTGGAAGTTTCCCGGAAAGGTGAATCTGTGCCGGAGACATCGTGGTGGTCGCGTCCTAAAACAATCGGGGCGGAGATCTCGCCCTTGCGGATCGCCTCGTTGAAGGCAAGCGCAATATTTGTCCTGCCTTCGCAGTCAGCGTAAAGGATCCGGGCCTGCGAACCTACGACGAGCCTGTTCCGTCCGGCTTCTTCTATCCAGCGGATGTTGTCGTGCATCTGGCTCTGGATCTCTTCAGGAGCGGATGCGGCTTCTTCCGTGAGGACCCTTACGGCGATCCTGTCAGTCTTCTCCAAGTCCTCCGGCTTTTCACTCATACATACCCAGCGGAAAGGTCCGAAACCGTAGTCGAAGTATAGAGGTCCCATAATGTCCTGGACGTATGAAGGATAGCGGAAAGATCCGTCCGGATTGAGAATATCCGCTCCGGCTCGGGAGGATTCCAGGAGGAACGCATTGCCGTAGTCGAAGAAATACATTCCCCGTGCGGTCAGCTGGTTTATGGCGGCAACCTGTCTTCGCAGAGAAGCCTTGACAGCCTCTCGGAACTTGTCCGGCTCATCCGCCATCATCCTTTCAGACTCCTCAAGGGACTGCCCGGCGGGATAATAACCTCCTGCCCACGGGTTGTGGAGGGACGTCTGGTCGGAACCCAGATCAACGTGCATTCCTTCGTCAGCCAGCCTCTCCCATAGATCGACTATGTTTCCGACGTATGCCAGAGAGACAATCTCCTTGCTATCCACAGCCTTGCGGATTCGGACGATAAGTTCGTCCAGATCTCCGTGGAGCTCATCGACCCAGCCCTGGTCGAAACGTTTTTCCGCAGCGAGCGGATTGATCTCGGCAGTGACGCTGACCACTCCTGCGATGTTGCCAGCCTTGGGCTGCGCTCCTGACATTCCCCCAAGACCGGCCGTTACGAACAGCAGACCTCGCATATTCTCCCTAGTCCCAGGAATACTCCTGGCTCTCAACTGCTTGCGCGCCGCGTTCATCACTGTGATCGTAGTACCGTGAACAATGCCCTGTGGGCCTATGTACATATATGATCCGGCGGTCATCTGACCGTACTGGGAGACACCCAAGGCATTGAATCTCTCCCAGTCGTCCTGTCTGGAGTAATTCGGAATCACCATTCCGTTCGTTACGACAACCCTAGGAGCGTCCTGGTGGCTCGGAAAGAGTCGCATCGGGTGCCCGGAGTACATAACAAGGGTCTGCTCATCGTTCATAGAGGCAAGGTAGCGCATTGTCAGGCGATATTGCGCCCAGTTCTGGAATATAGCTCCGTTTCCGCCATATACAATCAATTCTTGGGGGTGCTGCGCCACTTTGGGGTCCAGGTTGTTCTGGATCATCGCCATAATCGCCGCAGCCTGTCTGCTTACTGCCGGATAGTCATCTACGGGTCTTGCGAAAATCTCGCAGGAAGGACGGAAACGGTACATATAGATGCGGCCGAAGTCCTTCAGTTCCTGTGCGAATTCGGGAGCCAGCTCGGAATGGAATTTCGAAGGGAAATACCTCAGAGCGTTCTTTAGCGCCAGAACCTTCTGCTCCGGAGTGAGGATGTCCTTCCGTTTCGGAGCGTGGCTTATCTTAGTGTCGTATGGCTTCGGATCAGGAAGCCTGTCCTGCGGAATGCCCGCAAGGATCTCTTCCTTGAATTTATCCATCGATCTTGGAATTTACGATGTCCAAAATTGCTTTTTCTTCTTCCTCTGCCTTGGCTGCGATTGTCTCTGCTTCAGCCATCAGTCCGGCTGCCTTGGCAGTGTCCTTCAGGCCGGTGGCATTGATTCTTACGTTGAGCCGCGCTCCAAGTACTGCCGATCGTGCGGCAATGGCTCCGACACCTGCGTCGGAAACTGAATTAGGATTGCCTCCCATAGCCATAGCCCGGGCGAGCTCAAATGCCTTGAAGGAGGCCTTCATTGTGCGAAGGGGCACCTGCGTGGCGTACAGAGTAGCGGATTCTATCGCGTCCGCGCGCGCGGCCTTTTCTTCATCATTGCCCTTCGGCATTCCGAAGGCTGCCATAATGCGATCGAAGGCGGCGGTGTCTTCGTCCACCAGAGCGATAAGTTCCTTCATCACCGCCTGTCCCTTCTCCGCCCAGTCTGAGAATTCCTTCCACCTTTCGTCCCAGCCTCGCTTGTGGCTGGAAAGATTGGCTACCATAGCGCCCAAAGCGGCTCCCAGGACGCCCATATAGGCAGAAATAGAGCCACCTCCCGGAGCAGGTGATTCGGATGCCGTCTCTTCTGCGAACCCCTTCAG
>CAYFVE010000010.1:0-11250 GCA_964346605.1 uncultured Muribaculaceae bacterium
GTATTTATGCTCTACTATAGTGCCGTCGAAATCTACTGCGATTGTCATTGGTATGGTCTAATTATTTATCATCCTTCTCCCCGTAGCCGTAGCCATAGCCGTACCCGTAACCATACCCGTAACCATAGCCATAATACTGGCCGTAGCCGCGTCTGACTTCAGAGCCATTAAGGACGAGTCCCATATTGTTGAACTTTCCTTCAACGTAATACTCTTCGATCATCGGGAGCATACGGCGGTCAAGGGTTCCGCTGCGGACAACCATCAGTGTCATATCAACCAGACGATTGACGACCTGCGCATCAGCGACCATATTGACAGGAACGGTGTCAAGGATGATGTAATCGTACTCTTTCTTGAGTTCAGCAATGATTTCGTCCATACGCTGCCTCTTAAGAATCTCGACAGGATTCGGCGGGATGTGTCCGGCAGGGACAAAATCCACACCCGGGATAACGTTCTTATGGAGAATGTCAGCCAATGTCTTTGAATTGTCGTAGAGGTAGTTGGAAACGCCCTCAGCCTTATGCTTAAGATGAACCAGACCGGAGGTCGTCCTCTTACGGAGGTCCAGGTCAAGGACCACGACCTTCTTCTGTGCATCAGCCAGGGTGGCCGCCAGGTTAAGTGTCAGGAATGACTTGCCTGCGCCGACGGAAACCGAAACGAGTGAAAGTACGCAGTGCTCCACTCCTTCAGGCTTCATAAAGTCGATGTTGGTGACAAACATTCTCATCGCCTCGGTGAACACGGCCTTTGAGTTGCGGTCATAGGCGATCTTGACCTTTGAAGGATCCTCCTCCTCTTTCCTTGCAAATCGGTTCTTCTTCTCATAATACTCAGGGATCTCGCCAATGAAAGGAGCTGAGATGACATCTTCTATCTCCTTGCGCGTGTGGACCCTGTTGTTCAGGAAGAGTTTGCTGAGAAGTATGACGGCAGGTATGGCGAGTCCGAGAAGGAGCGCCAGCAAGACCATTTTTTTGCGAGAAGGATAGATCGGCGTCCAGGATGCGACGGCGGAGTCGATGATGCGCGCGTTATTGTCGGCCATAGCGCGGGTCAATGCATTCTCTTCACGTTTGTTGAGAAGGTACACATAAAGATCCTCCTTGATTTTCTGCTGACGCTCTATGGAAAGCACCTGACGGGCCTTGTCCGGCATTCTGGAAAATCTTGCGATTGAACTTCCCCCTTGCTTGATGTAGTCGTTCCTCTGAACATTCAAGCTGGTGATCAGGTTGTCAAGATGGGTGTTGATCTGCTCCTTCTGGGCAGCAAGCGTGGCATCAAGTTCCCTGACGGCAGGACTCTCCGTGGAACTGGCCTTGACAAGTCTGTCGCGACGAATCTTCATCGCGTTGTATTTCTCAACGGCAGACTCGACATTGGAATCCTCAACTCCGACATTGACCGGGATGGTTCCGTCAGACTTCGGGTCATTGATATAGTCCTTCAGGTAGTCGGCAAGCCTGGCTTTCGTAGCCAGCTGGTTGGCAGCCTGCTCATTGGCACGGCTTTCAGCAAGAAATGTCGATGCAGCCTCCTCGACACTCATAACTCTCTCGCTTTTCTTGAAGTCAGAAAGCTGAGTCTCCACATTCCCCAGTTCAGCCTCGATAATCATCAGACGCTCGTTGATGAACTCCGCCGTCTGCACCGCAACCAGATTCTTGTCCTCAATCGCATCGAAATTGTATTTCACGACAATCATATTGAGAGTTGCGATTGCGCGGTTGTAGTTGCCATCCTGCTGGGAAAGATGGAGGATAGAACTCTCATCCTCTTCCTGGGTGATCTTGAATCGGGCCTGGAAATATCCGGCGGCGGTTCTGACCGGCACCTTCCGGACCTTGATCTGGGAGGATTTGAACTTGTTGTAGTTGACTGTCGGTTTAATCACAATCTTACCGATGGATGTGACCAGGGTATCTCCAAGATGGACATTCTCTAATTTCCCGCCGAGGGCGGTAAGATCCGCCTTTACGACATTGTCGGTCATCGGTGTCACCGTCAGTGAGGCCACATCGTCGAAATCCTTTGGAAACTCGACCGTTACAGGACCGTCGGTGTAGAGTTCCTTGTCAAAGAGATAGAATTTCTGAGAGTAGTTGACATCAGTGTGAAGTTCGCGTACGACCTTCTCCATCAACTCCCTTGAACGGAACTGCAGCAACTCGTTGGCAACATTTACCTTGTTGACCATGTTGTTGTAGGTGTCCATCCGGACAGTCTGCACGGTGTTGCTCGGGTCCTTGATGATTACGGTAGCGTCGCTCCGGAAGACCCACGGTGTCTTGTAGTATTTGTAAAGGGCCGCACCGACACAGACCAGAACGCATAGTACGAACCAGTACCAGTAACTAAGCAAGTAATAGAACAGGTCAAGCAGATTCACACTGCTGCTTGAAGAAGTGTTTTTGATCTGTTTATTTGTCGGCATAGAAATCAGTCTTTGTATCTGTCAAGGGCCCACAGTACAGAAACGACAGCGCTAGCCGTTGTCATTACGGTAGTGAATCCCTGGATAATAGTTTCAGTCAACGCGGTTTTCTTCGTCGCCCTAGGCTTGACATAGACAATGTCATTCTGCTGAAGATAGAAGGCCGGGGAATCAAAGATCGCCCTTTCACGAAGATTCAGCTTGTATTCCCTTCTGACTCCGTTGAGAGTACGGATGACATTGACATCTTTGACATTGGCTGTGTTCGGAAGGTCTCCGGCAAGAGCGAGCGCCTGAAGTACATTGATGCTCTGAGTCTCGACAGGGAAATTTCCGACCCGTCCGACCTCACCCAGAACCGTGATCTGGAAATTGGCTATCGTGGCCTTGACGTGCGGTTCCCTGATGAAACCACGTCTGATGATGTCTTTAGAGACAATTTCCTCAATCTGCTTGAGAGTATTGCCTTCCACGTGGATCTGACCTATGATCGGAAAATCAATTTTCCCTTGGCCGTCAACAAGATAGCCGGAATCGGATCCGCCGCCTGTCACTTTGCTGGTCGAGCCGTCAGCCGAAATCGTCGAGGCTTCGTAGGCGCTTCCGGGATTGAAAGGGGCGGATAACAGCGGGTCGCTGCTGGTGACATCGATGTTCAGGATGTCACCTGAATGAACGATAAGCTCAGGCGCGGTTGCCGCCGGGTAATCGGTGTCAGGCTCAAGATCCCTCAAATAAGACAAACTTCTGGAGGTGCCGCAGGAAGTCAGCAGCACCACCGGAAAGAGCATCAAAATCAGATACCTGTTCATCTCTATGAATAAACTTTCTAGAAGTGGAAAATGACGCCCAGAGAGCCGAGACCCCTGACATCAAAAAGGAAGTTTTCAGGATCATCCCTGCTTGGAGACATCGCATTGTACTTGTCACCATAGAAGGTGCCGCTGAAATCCGCGAATATTCCGAAGTCGGAAGAGAAGTTGTACTCCAGGATCGCACCTGCCCTGAAACCGAAGACATTGTTTGAACTGCCGTCAATGGTGGTGATCCACTGAGGATGAGTCTTGGTCTGAGCATTGTCAGTCGCGAAATTCCAGGTGTGAGCGAAGCCGATTCCGGCGAAGAACCTGGCGTTGAACCTGTGATCTACTCCCCTGAGACCGTTAAGGCTCATGATTCCATCCAGGAAAAGATCGTATGCCGTGAAATCATAAGGGGTGTAAACGTCTATGAATCCGACAGTCTCATTATAGTTGCAAGCTGAAACACCCTTGCCGAATGTGCCGGCGAGACGGGCGCCCCAGACTTCATTGAAGTCGTAACCTACTGCCAGGGAGGCGGAAGGAGTGAACAGGGAGCCTGTCTTGTCGTGATCCCTGTAAGAGGTCCAGTTCTCACTGTGAGTGAACGCGATACCTCCTTGAAGGGAGATAAAGAATCGTCCGGAATGGTTTGAGTACATTGTCGTCTGCTCTGTTTCCGCAGCCTGTCCGGTTTCATAAGCCAAAGAATCTACTTGTTCGTTCTGCGCTAATGCGCTGGTTGCAGCGAATGCGCCGAGAAACAATACAACGAATAATTTTTTCATCACAAATCTAAAATTAAAATATTAAATAATGTTATAGTACAAAGTTTTCGTCTTTTTGACCATTCCTGCAAATTTAAACATTTTCTCGTAACGCGCGAAAGAATCTTCACAAAATCTTCGGTACAAGGCAGAATCTTCCGTGATTTTTACAACAGCTTCAGCCAAAGCTTCAGGATCACGGGCGGGAACATTTATGCCCGAAACGCCATCTTCATTGACCCAGGACACTCCTGAACCCGGAATTTTCGTAGCCACAACCGGTTTTCCACAGGACATCGCCTCAATCTGGACAATTCCGAATGCCTCGGTCTTCATCACAGAACTCATCACATAGACATAACAGGCGCCATAGAGGGCATGGACATATTCGTCCTGGAGAAATCCGAGAAGTTTTACCTTTCCTCCCATTCCTGCATCATCGATCTGCGCCTGCAGTTCATCTTTCAAAGGTCCTGATCCGCCGATCAGGACAATATAATCAGGGCCAAGATTCCTGGCGGCATCAATCAGGTACGTGAAGCCCTTGTACTCGACAAGCCTTCCGAGAGAGAAAACAATCTTCTTTCCAGGGTAGCGGGAACGGATTTCCTCCGCAACGGCAGCATCATAACTGATCGGTTCGATACCGATCGGAATGCACTCGATCTTGTCCTGAACTCTCTGAAGAAACGGAGATTCCCTGACATATACCGGCGTGGTTCCGACAATCCTGTCCGCGCGCTTTATCAACCATCGCTGAAGAGGCGCATAAAATTTCAGGAAGAATCTCTGTTTGAGGATATCCGAATGCCAGTGAAGCACCACCTTCCCCTTGAAGCCGCTCATCCGGAGCGCCAGGCAAGCCATCGGATCAGGGTGATGGATGTGGATGATATCGTAGTCATTACGGTGTCTCCTGAGCCAGGAAATCATCCTGGGAGAGATCATCGTAGCCGCAACCTTGGCGACGGCAGGCACTGTATAGCACCATCCTCGCACATTGAAGCGTATCGCGGCAGGGACGTCTTCTCCAGGGGTCGCAGCGCACAACATATTGCAATCCACGCCATCCTTCGAAAGACCTCTGGTCAGATCCCACATCACCTTTTCGACTCCCCCTCTTACAGGGTAGAACTTACCTAATTGCAGTATTCTCATCGTTCAGCAAAATTTCAAAAAGCTCCTTCCAATTCCTTGAAAATGGCGGCACCGCCTCTACCGGTTTCACCCGGGACAACCCGGGCCAGTCCGGAAACTTCATCACATTCTCCATCATCTCCGCAAGTTCCTCCGGCCTGTCCGGATCGAAAAACGCTACCTTCCCGGCACCTGCCGAGGTCTCGCGCGCATACGGCAGATCCGCAAGAAGCATCGGTTTACCTGACACGGCGAACTCCGAAATCGGCAGCCCCCAAGTCTCCGCCTTGGACGGAAAGACCATACAATCAGCAGACGCATAGCATCCGTAGAGTTCTTCACGACTCATAAAACCGTGGAAATCGATTGACTGCACCTTTCCCCATTTCCTGCAAAGCCACCTGGTATAATCATTATCCTCCTTTCCGATAGTCAGGATTACCTTGAACAAATCCTTCCCGACCTTGTCTTCAAGAATCCCTGCTGCCTCACACAAGCACTCGAAATTCTTATGGATGTCGCCAAAAGAAGCGAAGATGAACCTGAATATTCCATCTCCTGCAGGTTTGTTCCCTATAGGTGCGTGCTCCGACGATGGAAGGGCGACTACGATTTTATCCGGGTCGAGTCTGAACCTTCTTTCAAAAGCTTCCTTCAGCCAGTTCTGCTGGACGATGACATACCTGTTCTTATGGATATTCTTTCTGTAAACAAACTTCGAGAACCAGGCGAAAAAGACAATCTTCCTGTTGAGCCCGAGTTGATGCCATTTCCAGTCGAAGAAAGGGAATGCATTGTGGCAATAGACCGCCCTTCGCTCTGCCTCCACATTCGGAGTCGAGTCGTGGAGCGAAAGCCAGAGATAAACCGGTGACAATTCCTTCGACACCTTGCGCATCGTGACGTATTCGCACCAGAGTCTCCTGAGCCAGGATTTGACCGTGCCGGGATACTCAATGAACTCGATGTTGCCGTGAGGGGTGAGGTTCTTGTCGTGGACCAGGGCAACAACGCGGAGATTTTTATCCTCCGCGGCTCGCGACAGGTATTCAAGACAATCCCTCAGAATTGTCAGCGTTCCGCCTTTACGCAGATTTACCGCCGAGATGACAACAGTTTTTCGAACAGATCCATCCATTGCTTCATAACAGTTTCTTCATCGAACCGTGAGGACATTTCGAATGCCTTAGATCCCATATTCTTACGGAGGGCATCATCCTTCATCAGCCTGAGAAGCCCTTCAGCGAAGGCATCTATATCGCCGTTCCTGACCAGAATGCCGTTCTTCCCATTTTCAACAATGTCCCTCGGTCCGCACTTGCAGTCGAAAGACACGCACGGAACTCCGGCGGACTGGGACTCTATCAGAGCCATCGGAAGCCCCTCAAACCGGGAACTCAAGGCCAGAATCGACGCATCTGAATATACCGACTTCATTTCAGTCTCACTCTTTCCGAGAACGACGCTGTCCTTCAGGCCGAGTTCCTCTATCATCTTTTCAAGGACCGGTCTGTCCTCCCCATCCCCGACAAGCCTCAAGGTCCAGCCGTTTCCGTCCTTTACCCTTTTCACTTTCGCCCAGGAGGCGATGAGCCGATCCAGCCCCTTCTGACAGGTATATCTTCCAACAGCGATTACGACCTTGGAATCCAGACAAGCAGGCCTTTCAAATGTGAATGGAGTCGCATTGCAGATGACCTTAAGGTTAGGAATGCCATCCCAATAACAAGAGTCCTCTTTTGTAAGCACGATGAACTTGTCGAATCTGGCAGCATTTCTCAAGTCGCGCAGGCTGCGGAAATTGTCCGAAAGCCTCCATATCCCCTTTCTTTCGTACTGCTTCCTTTTGAATCTTGAAAAATGTATTTCAAGCACCTTCCTGCTCCCGTCCTTGAATTTCGGGAGAAATGTCTCCTCACCGCAGAACATCGAATCCACGATATCCGGTTTCTCAGTGATAATCAAGTCTTTGAGCATCTTCTTGTGTCTGGCCTTCTTAAACGGATAATTCAGAACCTTGTTCAGAAATGAACGTCCGTTGTTCTCCTCATAATTGACGCCAAGATCCACAAGCCGGATTCCGGGGTCGAGCGGGAAAACTGCCTCCTGTCCCCTCTGATCGGTTGTAGCTATGACAACTTCGTGACCGTGCCTCGCCAGCCAATTGGCCTTGCCGGCAAGGACCCGTTCCATTCCTGCAGGACGATAAAAGCCTGCAATACAGTAAATTATCTTCATACTCAATTCTCCATCCACTCTGGGTTTGTCGGCGCCATCAGCGCCGTACATATCATCAGCGCAAAAGCAGGAAAGATGTCCGTCGAAACCTTAAACCAGACCACCAGCGTCACCACAAGCAGTAGAATGAACATCCATTTGTACTCAGGCAAACCTCTTGCACAGATGTACGCCGAACAGGCCATTACAGCAACCATCGTCAGCATTCCGAAAATGCCGAAATAAAAGATGAAGCGGAGGTAGCCGACATCCGTTCCCATATAAAAGCCTTTTTTAGTCGAATCCCCAAGATAATTGACATCATTTCTGGGATTCTCAAAATAGCCGTCGCCAATGATCCAAGTCCTTAAATTGTCAGGAAAAACAACCATCGATTGCAGGATCTCATTTGAAGAAACCTCCCAGCGTCCCTTCTCCGCCAAACTGAAGAATCCCTCGAATCCGAAACGAAGCTGATGTCTGACCTGTTTGTCTGTCCGATACAAAAAAACAGTTGTCGGGAAAAGAACAACAAGAAGCAAAATCGCAGCTTTGCTTAAACTCCTTTGTCCATCAGAACGGACAGTCTTGCCGAAAAGCCACAGCGCAATCCAATAGACGATGCTCATGATTACCCCGACAATCGTCGTTCTGGCAATCATATTGCCCACAACACCTATCACGATCAATGATAGCAATACCAAAATAATCTGAGCGAATGTCATATTGTCCTTTTCCCTGGGAAGTACCACGGCGGCAAGGACAAGCACAGCGGAGAACCTCGCCCCCGCAATATCCAATTGCGCTCCGATTCCATACAACCTGCCTACCCTGTGCAATAGATCCTGATCCTGAAGGATATAGGCATCCACGAAAAGTTGTACCGAAGGCGAACGGTCAATCATCATAGAAACGACACATTGAAATACGCACACTGCAAGCAGATAATATACAACCAGAGGCACATCTATCCGATTATGGACGGCGCGGATCAGACAGCACACTACAAATGCAGCACTCATCCAAACAGCGAATGACACAATGTATGTCGCATAAGCATAGTCATCAGTGTGATTGTAGTTTACAGCTATCATTCCAATCAATGACGCGATTCCGGCAATGACGAACAGGAGCAGCAGATTCTTGTTGATTGTCAAAGAGCCTCTTCTTGCAAGCATAAGCAGCGAAACAATCAAACCGATGGCAGCCAACACCATTTTTGTATTGACTCCGGGTAAAAACCAAAACTCAAAAGGGAAGATGAACATACTCGTTGTCATTCCCGTAAAAACCATTGCCAGAAACTTAGGAAATCCCCTCATATCTATCTGTATCTGAGTCCATAATAAACATTATTCACAAGCCAGGAATAGATGGCCACGGCCCAGAAAAGGTTTTTCGAGGCAAGAGCCTGAAGGAGCTTGGTTCGAAATGGCAATTCTTCATTGGCCGTCGCATACTCATTTGCCTCCGGAAACCATTCTTTCCAGAGATGGTATTGCGTCTTGTCTCCCGACAGCAGAAAAGGCAACTTCAGATTCATCTTGAAAAGTCCCTTCCATTTTTCCTCATCAGGGCCCAACCGGCCGGATAAATAATTCAATACCCTGTCAGCATTGAATCGAATGTCATCCAGCTGTCTTTGCGAAAAAGACTGTGTCATCGCTCCCTGGTTTGTCCTGACGTAATGATATAATCCTTCAGGAACACGGGCTACCGATTTTGCACAAGAAGCAAGCATCATAATTGTCATATCCTCCCCCATCGAATGACCTTCGGGGAAAAATATTCCATTGTCGTAGTAAAGTGATCTTCTAACCAATTTGTTCCAGACATTGTACTTCGAGGCCCCTGACATGAACCCTCTTTTCAGAAGTTCCTCGCCTGTCCTGTAATCCGGATTGCGCAGAAGGCGCTCATTCTCTTGAAAACTCAAGAAATAATCGCAATATACCATGTCCGCATCGTTCTTTTTGGCAGACACATACATCTTTTCAAGCATCGACTCTTCCAGCCAATCATCCGAATCACAGTGATATATATACTCCCCTGTCGCCGCAGCCATACCGGTGTTCCTGGCTGCCGGAAGCCCCTTGTTTGCTTCGTGTGTCAGAACCCGGACAACCCTGTCCGGATGCCGGCCTACGACACTTTCAATTATATCCCTGCTATTATCAGGAGATGCATCATCGACAAAAATGAATTCTACATCCTTAATGGTTTGATCCATCAAAGACTGAGTGCACCGCCCGACAAAGGAGGAAACATTATAGAAAGGTATTATTACAGAAATTTTCATAACTCTCTAAATCTGTCGTAAGGATATCTGACCAACAGCTTCAATCTCTTCACAAAAGACAGGCGGTCAAGTTTCTTCCTCTGTCCGTCCCAGAAACCATAACTGAATCCTTCATCAAATACGAACGATTTTCTATAGTATTCCCACCAGATATCCATATTCAAACACACATCATTCCAAGGCTTTGCACCATTAAAATGGACTATGCCATTTTTCAACGCATAATCCAATTCCTCAGCTGAAAAGACTGTGCATACTTCATCATGACGATTGATGATCAAATCACAAATCTGAACAGACAGACAGAATGCCGGAGGCATACTGAAGATCCGCTTGTTGCATACGATATTCATAATGTCCATATCCTGCATCATAAACTTTCTTTTCCCCAATTCCCTGAATTCACTCGTCAATCCATCCTCAAGAATCCGTTTGGCGTTAATTATCAGGTTGCCGGAATAAAAATAACCGTTTTTATAGTCAAGGCCTAAGGAACGGATGTATTTCTGCATTTCAGGCCTGATGGCGGAACAATTCTCCACAGCTCCAAAATAATTGTCACCGATGTCGGTATAGTAGTACTTGGACAGATCCTCGCGGAAAATGACATCTACATCAGAATAGAGATACTTATCATATTCGGGAATCAACAATGGGGAAATCAGGCGATAATATGCCGTTTCAGTTATTCCTCGGATTTCAAATGCACCTGCAAAGTCATTTTCAACCTTGCGGAAAGATATTCTGCAGTCAGGATAAACTTCCTGGAGTCTTTGAAGATTCGAATATGCGCCATTCTCAGAACCATGAAGTATAAAGATGTCATAAAAGGTGTCTTTGCCTGCATTTTCCAACAGAGATGAAATGCAAACACAGGCTGGCATAATTAACTTTTCGTCAAAAGTAAAGAGAATAGGAATAGTATTCATAACTTATTAGGTTTATATAGTTTTTATGCAAAAATCCTTTTATCACTGATAGCGGGGTCAGGCATTGATCTGCTTAACAAAGAACCTTTTTCTTGTACGGATCAAGTCAAAAATTCCATATAACCCATGGAACAATAAGGAATGCTGGACACATAGTTTGAAATCACCTTCAATCTTATTCGAATAAATTGAACAGTCCAGCTTCTTGAGCATTTGTATCCTGTCTTTTTTAGAATAATTCTTTTCCGAATGATATATAGAATTCACAACCCGGTCAATAATGGTAGAAAGAGGTTTCAAAATGCGGTTGACAGCTTGATCATCATTTATCTTTCCCATCTTTATGATTCGACTGACCAATTCATTTGCAATCGAATATCCAAAGTATTCAGTTTCAAAGGAATTAACTTTCTGCGACAGTGACCCCGAAGGCAAGATGCAATAAAAATAATCGCACGAACCGGAAAAAGCGACTGTCTTTGAATTCAATATATAATTGTATAAAAAAACCAGATCCTCGGAATGCTGCATACCATTTTGGAATCTCAGATCGTTTTCTCTTATGATCTTCATCCTGTACAACTTTGCCCAAGGGCTTGTGATTTGGGACATTTTGAAATCAACGATCAATTCATCCCACGTATCGGTTGAGACTATA
>CAYFVE010000010.1:11260-12259 GCA_964346605.1 uncultured Muribaculaceae bacterium
TCGGACTGAATGAGACAATTCTTTCCCGACCGTTGCAAGAACAGATGTATCCGACAATCGAAAGATCTGATCCATCAATGCGGTCCACCAGATTCCTTACATAGTCGGCGGACACATAATCGTCAGCGTCAACAAAGGTAACGAACTCACCACGAGCCTCTCCAAGGCCGGTGTTCCGCGCAGCCGATACTCCTTGATTATTCTGATGTATGACCCGGACGATTGACGAAGAAAGGAATCCTTCACAAATGGAACCAGTGTCATCGGTTGAACCGTCATCAACAATAATAACTTCCAAATTCTCATAACTCTGGCTCAAGAGACTGTCCACACAACGAGTGATGACAGATTCCGAATTATAAGCAGGAATGACAACTGAAACCAAAGACGACATAATGAAATAAAATCAGTTCTTAATCCTCTTCAACACCCGATTGAAAGATGACTTCATCAATTGCATCTCTTTTTTATCCAAACCCAGCATAACAATCAGAGATCCGGTTATGATGATTATTGCAAACAATCCGAGAAGATGATGCTGCCATAATGAAATACTCAGACTCCGGTAAACGTAAACCAAGAGAGTCATAATCAAAAAAATTATGAAAGGGCGGTAATATGATTCTTTCACGAATGACAAGACGTTGAAATTGAACATTCTTTTCAACAGGATCAATTCGACAATTCTTGTCAGGATATCCGCTATGATGAATAGGACTATTATAAAATATGGCTGCATACCCATCCTGTAAGCCAGATAGCCCAAAGGAATGCACAATAAAAAGAAGACGCTGAATTCTATCTTGAACCACTTGATTTTCCCCATTCCATATATAAATCTTCCAAGTCCGCAGGAGGTTGCCGAAATGACAGCTTCCAACAAGGTCAACCTGCAAAAAGTCGAAGCTCCGGCCGGAACATTGTCAAATCCGAGCCATAAACCGAGGACAAACTCTGTCTCGGCAAAGAGAGGGAAGAAAACCAGTTCCATCAGAAGGA
>CAYFVE010000010.1:12269-34213 GCA_964346605.1 uncultured Muribaculaceae bacterium
TACACGTCTTCTTAACAAGGAACAACGCTCTTTCCATATCTCCGGAGCCTATGCTCTGCGTAATCTGAGGAGTTGAAGCACTGTCAAAATTGCCGACGAACATATTCACATAGTTCATCACAGTGTTGCCTATTGAGAATGCGGCATTCACCAGGGTGCCGAAAAAATAATTTATCAACAGATTGCTGCCCTGGGATCTTGACAGGATCGACGCTGAGGATAACATATTCCAGTTGTTGAAGAAAAGAACCTCCTTATATTTCTGTCTGTTATTTATCCATTTCAATTTCATGAATTCAGGCCAGTTCCGACGGCACAGGATCTGATATGACAAGATTGAAAGAAGTGCCGTGGAACTGACGAATATCGAATAATAACGGAGGACATTGCCGTGGCAAAATGATAAAGAAATCACTAAACCGAGATTGATTACAGCAGAGATGATGTCAATGACAGCGACTTCCAAGAACTTTTCGTTCACGATGAAAAGACTGGAGAAAGGCGTGTTGACAATCCCTAAACAAGCGATTATCGTTGAAACCTGGAAAACGAAATGCGCATCCGGTATCTTTTCCGGCAGGACATTAAGATAATTGTTTATATACCAGACTCCGATAATCTCGGCCACTACAAAGATTATTATCGCGGTGATAATATGCAGGACAGCACATATATTGAATACCATCACCGGATCTCCGTCCTTTTTCCCGCTCTCATAATTCATAAAACGCACAGTTGTCCCGGACATCGCGCCTGAAATCATCGTAAGCAGGGATAACAGCCCCGCCACTACACCATACAATCCGTAATCGGACGCGCCCAAGGCCTTCAGGACAAATCTTGACGAGACAAGCCCTACAACCATCATTATGGACAGCCGGGTATATACTACAACGGTATTTAAAGCTATGCGCTTATTAGCTTCAATCATCGCTTGTATGGACGAAGATCAGTCAATATACGAATCATACAGATGATGCGTCACCTGCTGCTCCTTTGGAGGCAACTGCATATAATCGTGATACAGATGGGTCAGATAGGTATCGTATCCGGCGACAGCCTTGCAGGATTTCCCTTCGAACTGAATATCAATGTATTTCTCAAATACATCCTTGGGCATTATCTCACGAAGGCCATATCCTCCCATCAGGACCCCCGCGAAATTGCAAGAAGAGGACGAGTGCCGGGATGCCGCGCGGTCAAGTTCATCTTTCAGGTGCTGAACAGAATGAGGATAGAAATTGACAGTCCTCTTGCACAGGTATTTTATGAACCAAAGTGTTTTGCCGGACGGAATCGTCTTGTAATACGGACAGATTGCGGCCAGAAGGTCATATTTCTTTTCAATGCCGGCATAGAACCGTTCGTAGCCGTCAGGGCAGAAGTCAACGGGAAAGATGTCTATATTCACTCCCCACATCGCCCTTTTTAATCCGATCTCAACCATTTTGGTCCCCTTCCTCTCCACCTTGGCGAACATTTCTCGGCAATAGTCGGACCTCCGAAGGTCGATGACGGCGTTCTTCTCGGACCGGAAGGTTTGCAGGAAAATCTCGTAGTCCTTCCTCGGCATCAGGATGTCGATATCGTCATCCCACGGAATATACCCCTTGTGCCGAACAGCGCCCAGGAGCGTTCCGCCACATAATGAATATCTGAGATCATTGGCCCGGCAGAAAGAATCGACATCATCCAGTATTTCCAACTGAATCGACTTAAGTTCCTTTAATTCTATTTTTCTCATACGAACGGCATTCTTCGATGGTTGACTTTATGTTCTCTTCAATTGTATGCATAGTTTTCCAGCCAAGGCTTTCCAATCTTTCAGTCAAGAAAGTCGCCTTTGAAATAATACGATTGGTATCATCGGCAGCTTCCTCCGGATCCGGGACGGAGACGGTTTTTCCCGCAGATTCCGCAATCAGGCTGGCAAATTCAAAAATTGTGACATTCGAAGACTTGTCTGCAACGTTGTAAGCCGATCCGTTTTCACCTTTCAATAGAATATGCAATAACGCATTAACCGCATCGACGACATAGCACCAGGAACGATACTGGAGTCCTTTGCTGCTCAATTTGATATTCTCACCAGCGGCTGCACTCCGGAAAAACTGAGCGAACGCCCTGTTGTCGCTTCCGGTAAAATACGGTCCATAAGTATGGCACAGCCGCGCTACCACTATCTCCGTTCCATATTCCGCAGAATATGCGGAGCACAGAGTTTCAGCGGCCCTTTTCGAAGATGGGTAACAGGCTCGGGGAAGCATTTGATTGACATAGCCGCAATCATTCTCATCCCAGGGGCTGCCATTGCCTTCACCATAGACTTCGCCGGAAGAAACATATAAGAATCTTCGTAATCCGTGGGTTAATCCGAAATCCAACAAATTGGCTACTCCGAGAACATTTGCCTTGATGACCTCGACAGGATGCTCTGAGAAGTCCTTGGGACTGGCGCCGCTTGCGGCATTGATGATGTAGTGGAAGTCTTCCTCCAACTCAATGCTTTCCAACACGTCGATTGGCACAAGCCTGAAGTCATTGTCTTCCAAATATTTAGAAAACAGAGTTCCGGCCCGGCCGGGGTTCCTGCAGCCGGCGAACACGCGGTAGTCCCGGTTCGGGTTGCGCATCAAGACGTCAACCAGGCAAGAGCCTATCAAGCCTGTGGAACCAACTACCAGAATATTTGCTCCGGAAAGCTTTCGCCACGGAAGATCGAAAGAAAAAATCCTGTCGATATCTCGATAATATGATGTTGCTACTTCAGCCATGGGTCCTTCGATGTGTGCATCAGAGCCTTTAGAATATCTATATCCTCAACAGTCGTGACCTTTAGGTTTTTTTCCGAGCCGGGAACGATGTGCATAATTCTCCCTCCCAGTTCGGCCATCAATGTACAAGACGAGACGGAATTGTCTATCCCCTTGGCGAGCGCTTCTTCGTGCGCATCAATCAAATCTTTCAGGAAGAAGGTTTGAGGTGTCTGGGTCCTGACGAGCATATCCCTTGAAATGCTGCGTTCTGATGAAAATCCGTCCTCACTTTCAAGTACCGCCTCGCGGCACTTGATACCGGTTACCGCAAAACCATACTGTTTGCAGATCACGATATTTGAAGAAATGATTTCCTGGGAAACCAGCGGCCTGACTGCATCGTGGACAAGGATTAGAGCATCGTCCCTGACTCCATCAGCCTTAAGCCCATAAATTCCGTTACGGATAGATTCCTGCCCACATCCGCCTCCAGGGAAAATCCATTTCAGCTTAGTTATATTGAACTGGTTGGAATAGGACTGAAGAACAGTCTCCCATCCGCTTATACAAACCACAGCAATACCGTCGATCTCAGGATGCTTCTGAAATGCAAGCATTGTATGGATGATAATCGGACAACCATCGACATACATAAACTGTTTAGGGATGTCTTGTCCCATTCTGTTTCCGGAACCTCCGGCAATGATCAAAGCAATGTTCATATTTCCAATAATATTGTCATTGGGAAAAACTCTCTTTCAATGCTACATCCCTATAGATATTAACGGGATTGCGCGGAATAATCTTGAGAAAGATAAACAACTGGCGTTTTAGATAATCCTTAAGCGACATTCTGCGCTTCAGCAAAACACCTTTCCATTCTGTCATATCCTGATACTTGACAAACTCATCGACATAAGGATGTAGGCATCCCTTAAACCACGGCTTTGAATTTGTGAAGTGCAGGACAACGGGGTCCGAAACGGCATCTTCCAACTCCTTCCCGTATTTTGCAAACTCGAAGAAATCCGGCTCTTTCCATAACATGCCGTCTTGAAGGTTGAATTTCAAATCAAGAACCTTTTTGCAATCCTTGAGAATGATGTTCATCACATCCTGATCGTTCAACCAGATCCTTTCCGGAAAGCGGAAAAGATAATCCACACACTTTTCCTTAATTCTGTTTCTGCGCCAAAAAGACAGGTTCAGCAACTCCACTCCGGCATTGAAGTACCCTTTTGAGGAAGGATACTGCAACCTGTTGTAAAATGACATTTTAGACTCATTCATATCCGGAACTGCGGCTATTGCCAAGTCGCTGATATCCAACTCATACAAAGGCCTTAGTGAATGTCTGACAATAATATCCCCATCAAGGAAGATCAATTTGTCAACATCCGGGAGAAGGTCCGGGAAAAAGAGCCTGTAATATACTGACTTGTTATACGTTTTCTTCCAACGAATCGGGAAAGAATCCACTTCCGGATCATCAAACAGATGGAAAACGATTGATTTGCCCCTTTCACCATCAAGAACACCGAGTAAAGATGCTTTATCTGATTGTGTTACAGTTTCATCTATCACGACGTGAAAGATGATCTCCTCATCCCGGTTGTTGCAACATACAGATTTAACCATAACTCCGCACGGCATCACATAATTCGTATCGGTGCAAAATGCAATATCCATTACCAAGCAAAAAATTGATTAATCTTCATTTCTATTCCATTTTATCCCACTCCGGATAATCCTCTTTTCCCGAACATCCGAATAAATGGAATCACGTTGCTCCAACCCACCTGTAAGCAATGTATCTGAAGCTATGATTGAACCGGAGGGGACAACACTGCCTTTCATCACTGTACACCTGCATCCCATCCAGACATGATCGCCGAACACGATTTCTTTGGGAGGATTCAATCGATTCCCGGCTGAATCATATATCGGATGCCCATCGGAATCAATCACGATATTGTAGAAACTCCACATATTATCATCCCCGATTTTCAATTTTTTTGATATTTCCATTGAAGAATCGTGACCTACATAAAAAAGACCGTCGATCTCAAGCTCCGCATCTTTGTAAACCAGAAGGGATAAACCGGAATCGAATCTGCACCAGGCTTTCTCCGACAACACAATCTTACCCATAATGTTCAACATCGACGGTTTATACCAGGAATTAAGGCTTTTTTGAATGCCGAATCTGAACATTCCGAAATAGGGCTTTCCTCTGAACTCGCAAAATCCGCGATGACAATTACGGACCTGCACCTTTCCGGCGATAAAAAACGGAAGATAAAATGCTTCACGCAACGGCAGATACCGGCAATTGAACCAGATTGTCTTGATCAATCCCCTTAACCCCAATTCAGAGACAAATCCCAGCATAGAAGGAAAACATATTTATCGATTCCAAAACTCAATCAAGAATTTCTTGAGAATATCAGGATGGATGAGTATTTGCCAGTGCTTCCAAACCCAATACCTGATGCGCAGCCAACGTGACTTTGATGGTAAAGGCAAATTCATTTCAGCCGCGAAACTATCCCGAAGTTCCAACGAATGCAATAAATCCGATTCACGTTTTTCCTCATAAAGAGGAGAAGACGTAATTGATGAAGGGTTATTATAACAATATGTATAGATGCTGCCAGGAACAGTAACCACCTTCTTTGAAAAGTACATCATCTTGTAAGTAAAGGGTACGTCCTCAACTATCCGGCCTTCTTCAAAGTCAATTCCATTGCCTGACAACAGATCAAGCGAAATCAAATACCGCCATACGCCGGACATGAAAGTGACCCATGTAACAGATATCTTGGCATTGAAGGATGTAACCGTCCTGCGACGCTTGAAGATCTGTGAACAATACCTGATTCTCTCATATATCATTCCGGAACACGCCACATCTGCTCCGGTCTCCTTGACAGCATTCACCATATTCAGGTAGAAATCTTTGTTTATACTGTCATCAACATCCATAAAATGGACATAAGAGCCTTTAGCCACTCTGGTTCCGGCATTTCGAGCGGCGGAAAGTCCTTGATTGGTTTCCAGGACGATCAGGTTAATCCGATCCTCAAGGTGATGCACGGTTCTGTATTCCTCGATGATTGGAACAGAATTGTCCAAAAGGCCGTCTATGACAAGAATCAACTCAAAGTCCTGAAACGATTGCGAGAAAATCATATCCAGGATGCCAGGGAAAAAAGCTTCTCCCTTATAGGAAGGGATGATGATGGATAAAAAAGGGTTATTTGACATAAATCACAAGTTAGTTTGGATTGTCAGTTTGAAAGCTGTCATTCCAATAGATTCAAGATATTCAACCAATCCGGCCTGGCTTGCCTCGTCTTTCGCAACGAACTGGACTGAGCCGTCCCCCTGGGAGCCGACTCCCTTGCCGCCGAAAGTCATGGAAAGGACCATCTCGTCAGAAAGGATGGAATGAAGCAGGGGTGCCGTCAACTGGGAGGGACACATCGGAGCCACCATCCTGTCAAACACTTCCTGTGCCTCAGTCATAAGCCTGCCCAGTTCTTCCACGCGGCCGTCTCTCATACAATCAACCGCCCTGCTGACGATGTCCTGATTAATTTCGCCCAGAGCTTTATGTAGATTCTTCTCCCGGTCCGACTCGGCGAAGGGATAGGACTTGTTGAGGTCGGCAAGGATGCGGATAGTGTCTTTGGAGGCGTTCAGATTGGCGAAAACCCAATGCAGAGGCTTGCTGATACTGATGTTTTCGACATCGACTTCCTCCGCGTCAAAGGTCATTTTCACCGGACGTACTCCAAAGGCGCAGGCCTGATCCAGCCTGCCGCATCGGGACGGAGTCCTCAACTCTCCACAATAGGCGATGTTCATCTCACCCATAGTGTTCAGGTTCAAACGATATATCTGATTGAAGGCCCTGCAGACCAGAACGCAGATCGCCGCGCTTGAAGAAAGGCCGCTCCGCATCGGCATATCCATTTCCGTTATATGAATATGCACGCCGCCGACCTTGTACCATTCCAGCATATAATCGGCCACCCCGGCACAATAACTGAAGAAACTTCCGCTTCCGGCAATCTCCTTCAGTTCCTGGTGGTCCATCCTGCACTCAAAGTCGCTCCAGGTATCCTTTATTTCTTCGGCTTCAGAGGTGACTCTGAACGTACCGGATCTTTCGGCTGTCGCGCGTATGCCCTGCTCGATACCTGTGACGATAGCCATACCAGATGCAACATCAGCGTTCATAGCCCTGTATCTGCCTGCCCAGTCACTGTGCTCACCGAAGAGGCATAATCGTCCGGGAACAAACAGTTCAATCTCCATAAATGCAGTTATCTCTTGTAATTGAATGGCTTCGCCCTTGCAGGCCTTTTCAGGCTTGCAGACACAAGTTATACCCGAAGTTTCCCATTATAAATTCAAATATAATATTTTTCATTGGAAAAGCGGAAAAAGAATTCACAATACACAACGGGAGAAACAGGTCACTTGAAACGCTTGGAAATGAAAAAGGCCGGTAATCCAAGCGGAACAGGAAAGAGCCGATGGAAATTCAGGGCAAAGGCAAGAGGGCCGGAGAAGCAAAGAGCCATCTTCTCTCTGAAAGAGAAAACATCTGTGTCTCGAAGGGTCTTGTAAACGAAGTATCTGGAATATCCGGCAAGCATTCCATAGCCATAAGAGCGATGGAAAAACCTTGCGGCAATCTGGTTCGGAACAGAGTCCGTCTTCAAGTCATTGTCAATCAGATACTGATACATACGTTCTGCAATCCTGCAGCAGGCCTTGAACTTGTCCGGATAGTCAGAGCCAGTGGTCATTGAACCCGGATGACGCTTGTATTTGTAAAGACGGTCTTCCAGAACAAACATAGACCCGGTGTTGACAGCGTGAGCTAAGCTCCAAAGCTCGTCTTCGAATTTCAGGGATGTGTCGAAGTAAAGCCTCTTTTCAACGATGAAGTCCCTTCTGCACAATTTGTTGAATGGCATTATGAACAATTTCCCGTCCCTGTAGGCTTCCATAATCTCTTCCCGGCTTTCAATCGGGCCTCCGGGAAGCTGGAGCAGAGGAAGCGAGCCCTCTCCTCCTATCTCCTCGAAAGCACAGACAACACAATCATATTTCCGGACGGAAAGCGGCTCGACGAGTCTGGAGATGCAATCCGGCGACAGTTCATCGTCACTGTCCAGAAAGAAAAGATAGTCGCCGGTCGAAACATCGATTCCGGAGTTCCTGGCGGCGGCCGCTCCCCTGTTTGAATCGTGACGGACAATGGTATAGTTGTCAAATCCTCCTTCCTTGAGTGTCCTCTCTGCAACTTCGATACTGCGGTCGCCTCCACGATCATCCACAAGAATCAGTTCAAGGTCGGAATATGTCTGCGCTATGACCGACCGGACGCAATCCTCGATGTGCGCCTCAGCCTTGTGCACAGGAACTATTATAGAAACTTTCAGTTCTTCCATTCTGCAAATTTAAAGATTGTGCCACTGAAATACAACCTGGAGCGGAACTTTATCTTGCAGGAAAATGACAAAATGACTAATTTTCGGGAAACAATTGAATGAATGAAAGAAATATACCTTGCCGCTGGCTGCTTTTGGGGAGCGGAACGCTATTTCAAGAACCTGGAAGGTGTCCTGGAAACGCAGGTCGGTTTCGCTAACGGCTCGGAAGACGCTGGTGACGAACCCACCTACGAAGAAGTCTATACCGACGAAACAGGCTATGCGGAGACTGTAAGGATCGTCTTCGACGAAACCAAACTCCCTTTGACAGAACTGCTTGAGGATTATTTCTGTATTATAGACCCGACCAGCGTCAACCGTCAGGGAGAAGACGAAGGCACGCGCTATCGCACAGGAATATACTTCCTGACCACTGAGGACAGGGCGGTTGCCGTCGCTGTTATGGAAAAAGAACAGAAGAAGCACGACGCTCCGATAGCGGTCGAAGTCGAACCTTTGAGGCATTTCTTCCCCGCCTCCGAATACCATCAGGATTATCTTGAGAAAAATCCTGACGGTTACTGCCATATTCCGCTAAAAGTGTTCCGCTACCCGAAACTCATCAGCGACTTGAAGTCGCTGCTCGGGGACGAGACGGACAGAACCGCGAGACTTGCGAACGCCGCGGCGCTGATCAAGGAACGTATGGGGTTTTTCTGGGTAGGATTCTATCTGGAAGGTCCTTCTGTTCTTAAGCAGGATCAGAACAAGGAGGGCCAGGAGAGCCGGTGCCTGATTCTGGGACCGTTCCAGGGGCCTGTCGCGTGTATGAGGATCGGCTACGGGAAGGGCGTCTGCGGCGCGGCCTGGAAGGAGGGTCGCACAATCATAGTTCCTGACGTCGTGGAATTTCCAGGCCATATCGCCTGTTCGTTGCTTTCAAAGTCGGAGATTGTCGTTCCGATGTCCTGCGGCGTGCTTGACATAGACAGCAGGGAGAAAGGAACTTTCGACAGGGCGGACGCACATTGGCTTGAAAAAATCGCAGGAATTCTGTAGGTGCGGTGCAAGGTTTCCGATTAAGCGTATTTTGTAAGCAGATGCCTGATGGCAAGGCATTGCAAACCGAACAAATGAAGCTTATCAAAATGAAACTTATCAATGCAACTCTCTCTCTCGTCTTCACGGCGATGATGGCTCTGTCCTGTTCAAGCATCGACTATGACTCCTCAAGATCATACGAGGGATCTTTCGGGTCGCCTTCCGGAATCAAAACCGACGGTGACGGCGGTCAGGGCAATGGAAGCGCAGGCGTAGTGACAGCCGGAGAATGGAACGACCTGGACAACTGGTGTTTCTGGTCCGGCCTGATCAACGGACAAGATTACCATTCCTATCAGGAAAAATGGGGATTCTACACCAACAGGCGAATTCCTGTCACCGTCAGGGATGAAAAGGGCAACCCTGTCGCCGGAGCGAAGGTGACACTCCATCCCAAGTCACAGAACATCGGCGTCTGGACAGCGACTACGGACAACTCCGGCAACGCTGACTGCTGGAACGAACTCTTCGAACCTTCTTTGACCCAGGAAATCCGGGAGTACGCGATTTCAATCAACGGTATGATGCAGGAGCAGGCTCCGAAGGAATACCAATTCGACACGGCGGCGGACGTTGTCAGGACAGTCTATACGATCAATCAAGCATCCATAAAAAAAGATCTTACACAGATTGCATTCATAGTGGATGCGACTGGCTCAATGGAAGACGAGATCGATTACCTCAAAAAAGATCTCCGCAGCATCATCTCCCGCGTGGAAGATGACAATACACTGGCTGTAGAGACCGCCGCCCTTTTCTACCGTGACGAAGGCGATGACTATGTCACCCGCGAATCAAACTTCAGCAGAGACTTCTCAAAAACCAGCGAATTCATAGGAAAGCAGAACGCCGACGGCGGCGGGGACTACCCGGAGGCAGTCCACATTGCGCTCGAAAACTCTCTGCAGAAACTCTCCTGGAACGAGAACGCATATTCAAAGATCGCATTTATGCTGCTAGACGCACCTGCCCACGACGGCGATAAGATCCGCAAGAGCCTTCAAAAATCCATCAAGGAATATTCCGCTGAAGGAATCAGACTCATCCCGATCGCTGCCAGCGGGGCCGACAAATCGACAGAATTTATGCTGCGCTTCTTCGCAATCGCCACAGGCGGAACCTATGTCTTCATCACCAATGACAGCGGTGTCGGAAACGACCACATCGAGGCAAGCGTAGGCCCTTATCAGGTAGAGAAACTGAATGACCTTATGGTCCGGCTCATCAAGAAATATTCCGAGTAAGAGTTGAAACCGGGACGACATCGTCCGCGATGCGAAGCGCGGCCGGACGGTGCGAAATGAAAATAATAGTCTTGCGGCCGGAGAGCTGGTGATGGATATTGTCCAGAAGCCGCTCTTCGGTTTCCACATCCAGGGCGGATGTGGACTCATCCAGAATCATCACTCCACCCGGATGAAGCACGGCACGGGCCACAGCTATCCTCTGGCATTGCCCCTCGGAAAGCCCGGCGCCATTTTCGCCGCACATTGTGTCAAGCCCGTCAGGAAGGTCCATAACGAACTCTGCGGCGGCAAGTTTCAGTGCATCCCTGATTTCATCGTCGCTGGCAGAAGGATTCGCCAGGAGCATATTCTCACGGATAGTTCCGCTCAAAAGACTGTTTCCCTGTGGGACATAAGTAAAATTGCACCTCGTGTCCACATCGGCCGTGTGGGATTTTCCGCTTTGTGAATAAAGCGTCACGAATCCGGACTGCGGCTTCAGGAGGCCGAGCATCAGGCGGGTCAGAGTGCTCTTTCCGGCGCCTGTAGGACCTGAGATCACAGCAAGGGTACCCGGCTTGAAATCGTGCGAATACCGGGACAGGATGAGATGCTCCGTCGAGCCCGCTCCTGAATTGGAATAGGCGAAGGTGACATCTGAGACACGGATTCCGGGGGCTCCGTCCAGCATAACGTCTCCGTGGTACTTCTCGACCTGGAGGTCCTCCAGTTCCAGAAGACGCTCGACGGAAGTTATAGCCTTGATGAAGGCTGGAACCTGCCGTCCCAAGTCCGCGATAGGGCGCTGTACCTGACCGACCAGTTGCAGGAAAGCCGTCATCATACCATACGTCACGATTCCGTCCCTGATTCCGAAGATTCCCCAAAGGAAGGCAGCGGCGTAGCCGCACATAAAGCCAAGGTTCATAAACCCTCTCGCAACTGCGTTGTAATTCAACCGCCTGACTGTGTTCTTTTCCAGAAGCTCCTGTGTGCCGGCCAGTTTAGACACGACATTCCCGACTCCGAAAAGGGTGAGTACAAGAACCCTGTTCTGCAGATTCTCCTGAATGATCTGCTGTACTTCAGAATCTTCAGAACGTATCAGGGATGTCATTTCCCGAATCTGCTTGAAGAACAATTTCGATCCGAAAACGGCCGCACCCATAAGGATGATCAGTACCCATAGAAGGGATGGAGCCATTGTCAGAAGATAAACCGATGCCGCAATAAGCTGGATGATGGTCGTCAGGACTCCGGGGAGACGGTCGCAGATCAGTTCAGTAAGGACTCTGACATCCTCTTCCAGACGATTGATCGTGTCCCCGGACTTGAATTCTTCCCTGCCGTTCCAGCGCGAATTCAAGACGTGTGAGAACATTGACTGACGCATCTGGTTCTGCGTCTTGACGAAGTTGAGGCTGCTCCAGTAAGAGTCCGCCTGCCCAAGGACAGTCTGCATAAGCATAATGAACAGCATCAGCCATACGTGGGGCATCAGAGGAGAAGCGGAGTTGCCGGTTACAATGTCAACCAGAAGCTTGCAGATCCATACGAAGGCCAGGGAAAGGACGATACGCAGGACTCCTATCAGGACGGAAACAGCATCCCTCCCGAGGACAGGCCCGGACATACGCCAAAGGCCGCGCAAACAAGTCCTGAGATCCTTCAATTATTCCAATATTTCAGCGGAGGCAAACTTCTCCGCAAGTTTTACACTGTCATTGAGGGCTGTCTCCCGATCGACATCATACTTCGCGATCAGAAGATCCGCCATATCTTCAATCGAAAACTCCTTGCCTTCAAGGTTCTCCCATAAATATGCCGCCGTGGCATTCAGGGAAATAATCTTATTGAAATCCACGCGGGCGATATCTTCGCCGATAATGATGTACTCTTCGCCCAAAGGTCTGAGCACGAATCCGTCCTTTATCTTCATTATTGTAGGAATATTCGTTTGTAAAAAAAGAGAATGTACCTTCTGAAAGGCCTCAAAAAGCGCCACAGGCGGGCTTTACCAGGCTTGACGCGCTTTCCGCTCCCCTCTTTGATTATCTCTGTCACGATTCCGATGACCTGATCTGCCGTCAGGCTCTCGGTGCCTTTATAGTTTCCGTCTCCGCGCATCGTGATCCGGTCTCCTTCAACCTTGATTATCCGGTGCATAACATATCGACTGCCGATCAGGCCCAGGATAATGTCTCCCGCTTCCAGCCGCCGTCTGACCGGTGCAACCACCACGCTGTCGTGGTCTCCACGGATGAACGGAAGCATACTGTTCCCTTTTGGAGTCATCGTCACGCTCTTTCCTTCATCAATCAGCACCTTCAGGGTCCCGAAATAGATGTCGTTTTCTATGGTCTTCCTATCCATTCTCCTTCGTAACTTCCCCGCAGCAAACAACCGCTGCATTGTCGTCCGGAAGACAGTTCATCTTGTAGCACGGCACATTCATAACTACGCTTGAGATAGTTGCGAAGAGACCGTCTCCGATGCTCCTTATCGCCCTCAGTCCTGAACTTGAGGACGACACCGAGGCAAACGCCTCCGGTAGGGAAATCCTGTCGCATCTGTTGAATTTCTCACGGCAAATGCGCACAATGGCGCCCACAGGGTAGTCCTCGTTTATGTAGCACGGGGTTTTTCCGCTCCAAGGCGTGCCGAAGACCCTCGCTTTCCCGTCAATCACACGCACAACCGGATTGTCATCGTTCAGCAGATGAGTTCCCGGAATATTCTTAAGCCAAAGGCGGCTGTGGGTGCTCTTTCCCGTGCCGCTCTTTCCAAGGAAAAGGTAGCCTTTGCCGTCCTTTACGGTGACAGAGGAGTGCATTTCAATGGTCATCATACCTGCTGTCCGGAAGGCATAGACAAGCATCAAGGCGTTGTTGATGCAGAAGACAGCATCTGTCCCTGCCTTGAGCCAGCCTCTTGAAAAATCCTCCGAAACTTTCAGCCATCCTGCCACAGGAACATCCCCGAACGGTGCCATTTCAAAGAGATAGCCGTCAGTAATAGTGTGTATGTCTATTCTCTGCTCGAAGTCCTCCGGCCGGGAAAGGTAAAGTTCCTTCTTTCCCACGAAATCAAGCTCATCAACCATTTCCACACTGAAGACCGGGTCCGGCGCCTCGCAGGCCGCGATTTCGAACGGAGCGTAGTTGTCCAGACTCTCCCACAGAGCGCTATCCGCATCCATCGTAAGAGAAAAGACGTACCGGGCAACGCAGTATGACTTGGTAAGTCTCATCAGAATAACTTGAGCAGATCGGAATTGACATAAGGCTTCAGATCGTCCCAAGTCACCAAGGCCTCGATGATTCCCTGTGCATAACTCGCTATCACATACGGCTGGTAATACCAGGTCACTCCAAGTTCCGAGACCGCGAAGGCTACATTCGGAACCATTCCGTCCTCTTCCATTGAGTTGTATGGGGAATCAGGGTCATCCGGAGAACCCCATTCATTCTGGAGGGTCTGCTTTATCAGAGCGGAAACCGGTTCTTCGTAACCGGGAAGGAAGAGATCCGTTTCTTCGATGACATCACCTTTCCTAAGATTGATGACGTGCGGAATCAGGGCCTGCATACCGTGAGCGCCTCCGAGATAGGTGTCAGTATAGACTGAATATGTCTGGAGATCATTGTAAGAGCCTGCGAACCGGCCTTCGGTTATGTAGGACCAGTTGAAATACCAGTAGGATGCAATGTGCTCCTCCGCTTCCCTGCGGTATTCACTAACGAGGACTTCCGCGGTCTCTTCAGAGGCCTCTTCCAAACTCTTTCCATCGTTTTCAGGGCCGAAGCAGAAGACTGTGATCGCGTTGTTGATCTTTTTCATAACAGCCTTGCCTCCTTCGAAGGATTCGAGATACTCTATCGAGTCAGAAATCCTGACCTGGGAAGAATCGGACTGTTCCAGCGATTCGGCCACAAGATTCTCATAGGTCAGAATCACTGTCTCGGATTTCCTGCAGGATGCAAGTCCGACAATCATAATAACTGCTGTCGCAGCATTTAGAATAAGCTTCCTCATATCGCAAAACGGTAATATTACACAAATATACAAAATCTTTTGTCATTATTTGTTGTACCGTCACAGTTCCGTCCCGATTTATCCCCGGCCGTCACGAATATTTTTTCGGAAATCTGAAGACGATCGCCAGGCAGGCGACAATGCACAGGACAAGAGGATAATAAAGGAACGGGATTATCCGCGCGGCAGAGATTCCGGCGAATCCTGATGCCATCAGCAGTTGGGCTCCATAAGGGATGATACCCTGGATCACGCAGGAATATGTGTCCAGGATGCTGGCCGATTTGCGAGGGTCAAGGCCGAATTTCTTAGTGATGTCTCTAGCGATGTTGCCTGCGGTGAGGATGGCGATGGTGTTGTTGGCGGTACAGAGATTAGACAACCCGACCAGACCCGCGATGCTGAATTCGGCACCGCGCTTCCCTTTAATTCCCTTTGTCAAACCATTGATTATAAAATCAATACCTCCATTATGCCGGATGATTTCAAGCATACCTCCGGCGAGCATAGTGACTATGATAAGCTCACCCATTCCGGCGATTCCCTCCCCAACGCTTCCAAGAAAGCCTATCCACGACATCCCGTCAAAAAAACCTATCAAAGCGCACAAAAGCAGGCCGATAGCCAGAACGACCATAACGTTGACTCCATATAACGCCAAGATGATGACCGACATATATGGAATCAATTTGAGCATGTCTATCTCCCCGATTTCAGGGGCGACATTCAGATTGAAACCTATATACACGTAGATGGCCGCAACAATCACAGCCGCAGGTCCGGCGACCCAGATGTTGGCCTTGAACTTGTCCGCCATAGAACATCCTTGAGACGTCGTAGAGGCGATGGTAGTGTCGGAAATGAAGGAAAGGTTGTCTCCGAAGAAGGCTCCGCCGACAATCAGTGCGGTAATCATCGGAAGAGAAAGATCTGCCTGCTGAGCTATGCCCGAAGCGATGGGGACAAGTGCCACTATTGTTCCCACACTCGTGCCGATGCTCATTGAGATGAAGCAGGCGGCGAGAAATAGACCCGCTAGGAGGAGTTTCCCGGGAAGAATGGAAAGGGTCAGATTCACAGTAGCCTCCACGCTTCCGATTGCCTTTGCAGTTGCTGCGAAAGCACCGGCCATAATGAATATCCATATCATAAGGAGGACATTGCCGTCACCTGCCCCTCTGGAGAAAATCGTGATTCTGTCCTTGATGCGCCCTCCTGTGATCAGCACCGCGTATATGGAAGCCATCATAAATGCCGAAGAGACAGGCACCTTGTAAAAGTCGCGGGCAACAATGGAAGACACAAGGTAAACAAGGAGAAACACGGCCAGCGGACTCAAAGCCAGCCAGCCATTTATTTTCCGGGTATCACGTTCGGATTTCAAGTTCGCTTCATTCATATACTTCCGCAAAAATAATCAAAAGAAACTTAAAAAACCTTGTCACTTGTTGATAAGCGAAGAGGATGTTGTATGATGCGTGAGGATTTTTTCGTTAAATTTGTAGAAGAAAATAACTGGAATCGAAAATGTCCGAAGAACTCAATCTCGTAAGAGACCTTGCGGTAATCCTGATTTCCGCAGGAATATTCACGATAATATCTAAGGCTTTGAAGCAGCCGCTGATCCTGGCCTACATAGTCGCCGGCTTCCTCGTCGGCCCCAACATAGACTTCTTCCCCGGAATAAGCAGCCAGGAGACGGTCAGCCAGTGGTCCGAGATCGGTATTATCTTCCTGATGTTTGGCCTGGGCCTCGAATTCAGCTTCAAGAAACTGATGAAGGTGGGCTCCAGCGCTATCGTGAGCGCAGGAATAAAGTTCATCGGAGTGTTCCTCCTGGGATTTCTGACTGCAAAGGCCCTGAACTGGAGTGTGATGGAAAGCGTGTTCCTCGGCGGACTTCTTTCGATGTCATCAACGATGGTCGTGATCAAGTCCTATGATGATTTGGGGCTGAAGTCAAAGTCCTATGCCGGAGTGGTGTTCGGGACCCTTGTTGTGGAGGACCTGATAGCCATACTCCTTATGGTGCTCCTATCCACGATGGCAGTTTCCCAATCCTTCGCCGGAAAGGAACTGATAATGAACATCGCCAAACTGGTCTTTTTCCTGATACTATGGTTCCTTGTCGGAATCTACATCATCCCCACGGTCCTAAAGAAAGCCAGGAAATTCCTCGGCAAAGAGATACTCCTCATCGTCAGCATCGGCCTCTGCTTCGGTATGGTCGCGCTGGCAACTGCGGTCGGATTCTCCAGCGCTCTCGGCGCCTTCGTGATGGGCTCTATCCTGGCTGAAACCACTGAATCCGAGCACATAGACCACATTGTGGAACCGATCAAGAATCTATTCGGAGCAATCTTCTTCGTCTCTGTCGGAATGATGCTCTCCCCTTCTGTCATAGCGGAACACTGGGCGCTTATTCTCCTGCTGGCGGCCATCGTCATCATCAGCCACATCTTTTTCGCAGGCGCCGGAATTATCTTGACCGGAAGAGGATTATACGATGCTGTCCACACAGGATTCAGCCTCGCCCAGTTAGGAGAATTCGGTTTCATCCTTGCAGGAGTGGGCTGCACCCTTGGAGTCATGAGAGGCTTCATCTACCCTGTGATCATCGCGGTGTCTGTCATAACGACATTTTCCACCCCGTACGTCATCAAGGCCGCGGATCCCGCTTACGACCTTCTGTACAGAAGACTCCCGAAATCCTGGCTTGAACGCCTCCAGCCGGCAGCAGACGCTTCCAAGAAGAACACGGCTGCGGAAAACAATGAATGGAAGAACCTGCTGACAGCCTATTTCACAAGGATACTCCTCTATGGAGTGATAATAATCGCAATCTACATCGGATCGGTCACCTACCTCGGTCCGATCAGCGAAAGGCTGTTGCCGTCACTGAGCAACAGCCTGAAGAACATAATAGACGCGGACATCACACTGGTGCTGATGGCGCCCTTCCTCTATGGCCTCGGAGTCCATTCCGGCTCTATCAGCAGATCCGCACCGAAACTTCTGAAGGAGAAGGACAGTAACATATGGCCTCTTATCGGGCTGGTCATCGTACGTACTTTCATCGTTATAGGTGTGATACTGGCGGTCCTTTCATCACACTTCAATCTTGGAGGATGGACAGTTCTGGCGATTATTCTCGGAGGGGCCTTCTTCATCCTGTTCGCCAGAAAAACGATGCACAGATACTCCGCCCTTGAAGAGCGCTTCCTCAAGAACTACAACGACAAGGAGGAAACCGAGCGCAGGTGCAAGCCGGTCGCATCATCCGTCAGGCAGAAGCTCTCAACCTACGACGTCCGCACTGAAGTCTTCACCGTAGCTCAGGAGTCATCCTATGCCGGAGAACCGCTAAAAGACCTCCCCATCCGCAGCAAGTCCGGAGCCAACATCATCAAAATCACCAGAGGATCCCTGAACATCACGATTCCTTCCGGGGATGTCAGGCGGGTTCCAGGCGACAGGCTCCTCGCGGTCGGGACAACCGATCAGCTTGAAAGGCTGAGGAATATGATTTCGGACTCAATCCCTGATTTTGAAGAAGAAACGGAAGAATCCTTCAGAATCGAACCTACCATCCTTGCCTCCGATTCCTGACGGGAAAGACTCTACGCAACACCGATCTTAGAAAATATCAATGTATGGTGATCAGCGTCCTCAGAGGAACGCAGTTCATCACCAATCCGGAGCCGGACTTCCACTTCCAGGAGGGTGACACCGTCTGGATTGCAGGAAACACGGCAAACATAGAGACAGTCTGATGAAAAAGAAGAATTTACATTTCGGGCTTCTGCCCCGAATAGTGGCGGCGATTGTGCTGGGAGTCCTTTCAGGACTTGTTTTCCCTATGCCTGTCGTCCGTGTATTCATTACATTCAACAGCATATTCAGCAACCTCCTGCAATTCCTGATTCCATTGATAATCATAGGACTGGTAACCCCGGCAATCTCAGACATCGGGAAGGGCGCCGGGAAGTTGCTTGGAATAACGGTCCTCATAGCCTATCTCGACACCGTCTTCTCCGGGCTACTGTCCTACGGGACTTCCGTCGCCGTCTTCCCTCATTTGATCGGAGGCTCTTCAGCGGAATCCGTAGCCCGATTCGACAGTATAGAACCCTATTTCACAATCCAGATTCCACCAATGTTCGATGTGATGGCATCGCTGGTCTTCGCTTTCACCCTCGGTCTGGGAATGGCCTTCTTCGGCTCTCCCCATCTCAAGCGGATGGCATCGGAATTCAAGGACATCGTCGTTAAGACAATCGAAGTCGCCATCATTCCTCTCCTGCCGGTCTATATCTTCGGCATCTTTCTGGGTATGACCAGGACCGGACAGGCCCTTGAGGTGATCAAGGTCTTCATCTCCATCATAGGGGTGATTTTCGCGCTTCACGTGCTTCTGCTTCTCTTCCAGTACTGCCTGGCAGGGGCCTTGACAGGTAATAATCCTCTTAAGGCGCTTGGCAATATGCTCCCTGCGTATTTCACCGCTCTCGGAACCTCTTCCTCCGCTGCCACTATTCCGGTAACGCTCGACTGCACTAAGAAAAACGGAGTCAGCGAAGAGATCGCCGGATTCACGGTGCCGCTCTGCGCTACCATCCATCTTTCAGGAAGCTGCCTGAAGATCACCGCCTGCGCCGTAGCCCTTATGATGATGCAAGGAATGCCTTTTGACTTCTGGATGTTCCTTGGATTCATCCTGATGCTGGGAGTGATGATGGTAGCCGCCCCTGGTGTTCCCGGAGGCGCGATCATGGCCGCTCTGGCTGTCCTGTCCACAATGCTCGGCTTCGGAGAGCAGGAGCAGGCGCTGATGATAGCGCTTTACATCACTATGGACAATTTCGGCACAGCCTGCAACGTCACCGGAGACGGAGCCATCGCTCTCGTAATCAACAAACTGTTCAAAAGGAAATAATCACTCCGCATCGTCTTCCGGCTCAAGATGGAGGGAAATCTGGGTTTCATCGCCGAACTCGATGCGAAGGGCGTCCTCCACTTCCTTGGAGATGTCGTGCGCTTCCTTTAGGGAGATTCCCGCATCGAAGACAAGATGGCCTTCCAGAATGATTCCGGGACCTTCCCTTCGGGTTTTCAATTCGTGGAGGTCCAGCACTCCCGGGACATTCTTGGCAATCTGAAAGATTTTGTCCTCCATCTCCTCTGGAAGGGAAACATCCAGCAGTTCCTTTATTGCGGGAACGGACATCTTTACGGCCATCACCAGGATGAAAACGCTGATGACGCATCCGGCCAGCGGGTCCAGGATGGCGAATTTCTTTCCGAGGAAAATCGCGCCGGCTATACCAGCCAGAGAACCTATCGAGGACAGGGCATCCGAACGATGGTGCCAGGCGTTGGCGATCATCATCGGGCTTTCCAGCCTCTTGCCCTGCTTTACAGTGTAGTGGTACAGGGTCTCCTTCAGGATTATCGACGCGACGGCGGCCCAGATTGCAATCATTCCAGGGGTGGCAATCTCAACTCCCTTCAGTATGTCTGAGATCTTGCCTATGCCGGAAGCCATCAATTCCGCCGCGACTACGACCAGGAAAAGGCTTATTATCAAGGTTGCGAAAGTTTCGAACTTTCCGTGGCCATAGTCGTGATCCTTGTCGCGGCCCTTGCCGGAAATCTTCACGAAGACCAGCACCACTATGTCGCTGATGAAATCGGAGAGGGAATGGATTCCGTCCGCCAGCATGGCGGTCGAATGGCCGGCGATGCCGGCGACAACCTTGAAGAGAGTAAGAACGAGATTGATGCCCGAACCTGCCAATGTCACAAGGGATATGCTCTTTGTCCTGTTCATCACAATAAGGTTTTAATCCGGGGCAGAATCTTCAGGTCGGCGGGAAGCCAGACGACGGAATCTATTTCATCAGCGGACAGCCATCGGGCAGATTCGTGCTCCAGTAAAATCAAACTACCTGAAACGATGCTGCAGAGGTAGCAATGCAGGGTCAGGTGGAACTGAGGGTAGTCGTGCTCGACCGTGCATAGCAGGTCTCCGACGGAAATCACTGTCGCGAGCTCCTCTGATATCTCGCGCTTCAGCGCTTGCCGGGGAGTTTCACCAAACTCCATCTTGCCGCCAGGGAATTCCCAGTAGTCCTTGAAATCTCCATAACCTCTCTGCGTGGCGAAGATTCTGCCTTCAGAAAGGATGACCGCAGCCACCACTTCTATCGTTTTCAACATAGGTGCAAAAATAACGAATTATTTGTACATTTGTCTGAACATGTCGCAACCGGAACTCATAAAACTGCTTGAGAAACATCAAGTCAAGCCCACGGCCAACAGGCTCATAGTGACCAGGGCACTGCTTGATGCGAAGCGGCCTTTGAGCCTGATGGAACTGGAGGAGAAGATCGAGTCGATCGACAAGTCAGGAATATTCAGAAGCCTGGCTCTCTTCAAGGAGCGGCACCTGGTCCACGCCATCGAAGGCGAGGAAGGCAACAGATACGAAATCTGCCTCAGCACGGATCAGGAACACGATGAGGACACCCACGTCCATTTCTACTGCGGGAAATGCCACAGGACCTTCTGTCTGGAGGAAGTGCGGATTCCTCCGGTAGCGCTACCGGAGGGGTATTCCCAGAGCACGTCGAATTATCTTGTCAAAGGGACCTGTCCGGATTGCTCCGGAAAAGAGGAGGCGTGATGGGAAGAGACAATTTGAAAGGACATCTTGCAGTCGCCGTGGCGTACATAATCTTCGGAGTGAACATTGTCACCACGAAGGACATCTCAAACGCCAGGATCGTCTCCCCGATCGCGCTCTTCACCCTCAGGGCTGCAGGCGCTTCCCTCCTCTTCTGGCTGATCGGCATATTCACTCCGAAGGAAAAGGTTCCACTAAAAGACTTGGGGCTGATGGTCGCGGCATCGGTCATAGGCTTGTTGATTCCACAGTACACATTCCTGAAGGGAATCACCATATCCACCCCCATCGACACCTCGATAGTCGGATCTCTAGGGCCGGTTTTCACTATGTTCTTCGCATACTTTTTCGTCAAGGAACCAATCACCCTGAAGAAAGGTGCCGGCGTGGCGGTCAGTTTTCTGGGAATAATACTGCTTATTTTGAACTCATCCCACACAGGCAACGGTGTGGAACATACCCGGCCCCTCGGCTTGGTGATGCTTGTGCTGAACAGTATGAGTTTCGCCTTGTATCTTGGCGCGTTCAGGCCCTTGATAGCACGATACAGCGTAGTGACATTTATGAAGTGGATGTTTCTCTTTTCACTGCTCATCTCGCTCCCTCTCTCCTTCAGAGACCTGTCTTCAACCGATTTCGCAGCGATCACACCCGTGGTCGGACTGGAAATCGCCTTCCTGATCGTCTTCGC
>CAYFVE010000011.1:0-10450 GCA_964346605.1 uncultured Muribaculaceae bacterium
TCTACGGCGTTCGCGCCGTGGCGTAACTTTTATAAAATTAACGAACTATTGATTTAAGAATTCACATTGCTGTAAAAAATGGAGAAGAGACGTCGAATATTTGATATTGATTAAATAATTTTGCTTGCCCTCGTATTGTTTGCAACAGCCATACAGCGCAGCAGAGCGAGGGTATCCTCCCACGCGAACTTCTCTTGAAAGCAGTCCACGAACATCTGCAAGGCTGTTTTTATTGTTATTATGGATCAATTTTCCGGCTCGTTTTTTCAAAGTTACGGAGGAGTTTTGAGAGTGGAAAGAGATGTTTTGGGGGAGTTCTCAACAGAAAAAATGTTGTAATGAAATCTTATTGTTGACCTGGAGTGATGATATAATCTCTCAGGGCTTCGGCATACTCTTCAAAGGACTGCCTTCCGGCATCAGTAGCTTTGCAGGTTGTACAGGGCTTCTTTCCCTTGAAGCCTTTATCGACAGTTATGTAGCCTGCTTCGCTCAATTTGTCAAGTTGTACGCTCAGATTGCCGGCTGTGGCTCCTGTCTGCTTTCGCAGATAGACAAAGTCTGCATCATCCACACTGACGAGTATTGACATTACCGCCAGTCTCAGTTCAGAATGAAGCAGTGGATTGAGTTTCCTGAACATCGGCTATTTCTTGCTGATTTTGAGCAGCACTCCTGTCAGAGCCAGGATGATGCCTGCTACAATAAATACTATGATCTGGTGAGAATCATTGGCCAGCTTTACAGCGACAATCGCCCCGGCAATACCTGTGAGCATACCGGCGATGATTATCGGCCAGTTCTTGAGCACTACTCCGGACATCGCTTCTGCAGAGCCGAAGAGGAGGATGATTACAAGCGTGAGGTTCATCGGAGCCCACAGGATTGCACATACGGAGAGGATGATTGAGATGGCGCCGAAAACGCTCCAGCTCCAGCCGAGCACATTGCCGACAAAGCTGCTGGGTATTTTCTCGGACTTCTTGTTCATAAGGGCAGCGAGAGGATATCCGATTACCGGAGTCAAAAACCATAAGCAGTTCCAGACCGGAGACCCGGTGCGGCTCCATAGCGAATATACCGCTACTGCCACCGCAAGAAGAATGCATCCCCAGAGGATGAAATAATTGCCGCTGCTCTTGATTATTGCGCGACGATTGTTGTTCAAAGTTTCGTTAATGATTCGAAGGCTTTGCTCGGGAGTCATTTGAGAATTCTGTTCCATAAATTCGATTATTTTATTGATAAACTGTTTGTTGAAGTCACCAGGCACTGCGCATATGCCCTATAACTTCTTCACAAAGATAAACAAGTTTATATTATAAACCAAAAATATTCGAAATTTACTTCTCACCGGATGCATTACAAGACTATTCAGTTCTATCTTCAAATGGCTTTATTTCCTCTCTGAAATAAACTTTCAGCTAAAGCTATTATCTTTTACTATATGACCTCTCGGCAAAAATGATTTGATATCGAGGTTGCGGCCAGAATCTGCTACAGCTCGTAGCAGTTTCACACGATCTAAATGCTGGTGAAATTAATGAATGAACGTATTGGATAATACAGAAATATTGCTGATTATTGTATTTGGAAAGGTGGCCGAGTGGTCGAAGGCACCGCACTCGAAATGCGGCAGACGGGTCAAACTGTCTCGCGGGTTCGAATCCCGCCTTTTCCGCCATATAGCACTTTGTTTCAGGTACTTACTCCCGGAGAATGTGAAAAATATTCTCAAATCCCACCCATTCAGCCTCGCGGCCTCATTTATCCCGCCTCTCTCGTAGAGAACCCTGCTGCCGTGCCGTATGGTGTTAATGTGTTCGCGTTCAGCAACGTGGCTGACATTCCTGGCAGTGCAATGGAGGATCTTGGCCACCGTCCTTGTTTTGGGAGCAGACAAGTTCGTGAAGGGTTTGGTGCTTCTCATTGGTGTGTTCCTCAATGAGCTTGATAAGACGATACTAGATTGAGATTCACTGACGCTGGAGTTCCTTGAGTTGCTCAACGAATGTTTGAGGTTTCGTTAATGTCATGATGATGTCTTTGTTTGTATGACCTTTTTTCAGGACGATACATCGTGCGTGACACGTACATCGCTGAATTACAGCCAATAACGGAAATCTCCTCTCCGAAACCGGAAGGGTATTTTTTATAAACAACTATTAATCAATAAGATACGTGCCACGCATCGGGATTGATTGAAATGGTTATCAATGGTTGATTGCAGTAAAATGGTCTCCAATGGTTGATTGCAGGGAAATGGTTGCCAGTGGTTGATTGCGAGCGGCATAAGGGCAGCACTTTGCCGAACAAAAATGTAAATGAATAAAAACGGGGCGAAATTTTATCTATATTTACAAATCCAAACGAATAGAAAATATCGTAGTACCGGACAGTGCGTGTGCTTGATTCAATTCAAAGTCATTCTCAGTATGAAACCTGTTTTTTTCTCATCAAAAGCCCTGGGGGAATTGATTCTCCAGTCAGAGCAACCTATGCGCAACTCTATAACAGCCCCAGCCAGCAGGGAGCGGGCCTCGGGAGTAGAGAGGAAGGAAATGGATTTCAGCGGCTGCGGATTCACATCAACTTTGGAGTAGAGTTATGAAGAATATCATGAAACATTTCCACATCTTCTCCATTTACGCCGGAACAGCATACCTTACGGCTTCTGCATACGGGATAAAAGCCGCCGGCAAAGTCACTGTCAACGCCACACAATCCGAAGGAGGCAAGGAATAAAGGATTATGCCCTATGCAGGTGAGATAATTTCACTGGTAGTGGCGGTCTCCTGGACAGCCACAGCCATCTTTGCGGACAAGGCAAGTCACAGACTCGGAGCGGCCAGTGTCAACGTCATCAGGATGGCTCTCTCAATCGTGCTCCTCGGCGCATTGCTATGTATTACCATAGGCACTCCGTATCCCAGATTCGCAAACGGATCAGCCTGGTTCTGGCTCGCCCTTTCAGCGCTTGTAGGTTACGTATTCGGGGACTATTGCCTGTTCAACGCCTACACTGTCATGGGAGCCAGGTTCGGCCAGTTGTTTATGACTCTCGCCCCTTTGTTCACGGCATTGTCCGGCTGGCTGCTTTTAGGAGAATCTATGTCCTGGAAATCAATTTCAGCTATGGCCGTGACACTTTCCGGTATCTCTATGTCAATCCTTAGCAGAAGCAGGGGCAATCATTTCTCATTCAAGATTCCGCTGAAAGGAGTGATTCTCGGCATAGGAGCCGGACTCGGACAAGGAGTAGGTCTCGTCCTCAGCAAGATCGGAGTACAGAACTACGAGGCCGGCCTTCCCGCTGAAGTTCCTGCAGCGATGGCCTGGGCCCTTCCCTTTGCCTCGACAATGATAAGATCCATAGTGGGTGCCGCCGGCTTCTTCGTGATGATGGCTCTGTCTGGTTCGCTCGGACAGTTGAAGGCAGCGATGAGCAAAACGGACGGGTTGAAGTACGCCGGACTTACGACCCTGTTCGGCCCTGTTATAGGAGTCTCACTATCCCTTATGGCGGTTCAACACGCCAATGCCGGAATCGCATCGACTCTGATGGCCTTGACACCGGTTCTCATCCTGGTGCCTTACAGGCTTGTATTCAAACAGAAAATCGCGCTGAAAGAAGTGATCGGCGCATTTGTCAGTATGGTAGGTGTAGCCTTGTTCTTCCTGCTCTAAAAAGGATTACTCCTTCTCATCATTCCGCATAAAGAATCTGTGCTGGAAAAAGATAAGGTACAAAGCCCCGACAGACACGCAACTGTCGGCGAAATTGAACACAGGGGCGAAGAAGAGAAATCTTTCACCGCCGAAAAAAGGCATCCACGCAGGCCAAGTCGTATCAATAATCGGAAAATAGAACATATCCACAACCTTTCCGAACATAAAAGGAGCATAATCGAATATCATTCCGTAGAAGAGGCTGTCAATGATATTGCCAAAGGCACCGGCCGTGATGAGAGTCAAACCCACGATCACACCGGCAGGGACCTTTCTGGAGCCATCCTCCAAAAGGACAGGTTTGCCGTCTTCATCCGCCGATTTCTTAATCAGAGTCGATATCCACCATACCAGGGCGGAGAAAAGACCGATTCTGAAAAAGGAGAGCAGGAACTTTCCGGTCATCCCGCCGAATTTCATCCCGAAAGCCATCCCTTCATTTTCAATGAACAGGATCCTGAACCAGCGGCCGAGAACATTGAACTGTTCCCCCAACTCCATATTCGTCTTGACCAGGACTTTTATGACCTGGTCAATGACAACGAGAACCACTCCAAGAATAAGGAGTTGTTTACCCTTGGAGAGTTTCACTAGTTCTGTCCTTTTTTCGCAAGCATTTCCTTAGCCTCAACGGTAAGGGTGGCGTGTGGGACAAGGCGGAGCCTTTCCTTAGGGATAAGCTTGCCGGTCGCGCGGCAGATGCCGTATGACTTGTTTTCGATGCGTACAAGGGCAGCCTCAAGATTCTGGATGAACTTGTACTGCCTCTGGGCAAGCTGGCTGGCTTCTTCCTTGGAAAGCTGGTAGGCGCCGTCGTCTTCTACAGTCTTGAATGACGGGGTTGTGTCCTCGATATCATTGCTGCCATTGTGCATAATCACCTTGCGAAGGGTGTTGTATTCCTTTCTGGCCTTATCGAGTTTTTCATTGATGATGGCCCTGAATTCCTCAAGTTCCTCATCACTGTAGCGCGTCTTCTCCAGTTCAGGAGTCACATTTTTTTTGATTTCCTCTGACATAGTTCTATTTTTAGTCAATGCCATCTTTACTGACCCCTCATCCCATTCAACCTCGGCGGCTCCAGAAGGAGCGGATGCCATATCCTTCAACTCAATTGAGAGTGCAAGTGTCTGAGCGGCAATATAATCCATATACCCTTCCAACGCTGGTAACACACTGTCCCTGGCGTCTTCGTCTGCAAATATAATAACTTCTATCTTATCTGTCACCTCAAATCCACTGTCTTTTCTGAGATTCTGGATTCTATTGATGAGTTCACACGCCACGCCCTCATTCTTAACGTCTTCTGTGATTTGTACATCAAGGGCAAGAGTCAGCGAACTGTCCGTCGCGACGAGCCAGCCAGGCATATCCTCGGATGAGATTTCGTAGTCGCCGGGATTGAGTTCCACAACACCGGAAGCAAGGCTCAATGAATATGCCCTGCCGGCCGTCTCAGCATCCTGGATGGCGGAGATTGTCTGCTGGTCGAGTTGTGCGAACGCGCCGGCTATCTCCTTCATCTGCTTGCCATAGAGCTTTCCGAGAGTCCTGAAGTTAGGCTTGATCTTCTTTGTAATGATTCCGGCGGTGTCTGAGATGAACTCCGCCTCCTTTACATTAACCTCGCTCAGGATAATGTTCTTGACCTGTTCCAATTGAGCGCGGACCTTGTCGGAGATGACAGGGATAATAAGTTTCTGAAGAGGCTGTCGAACCTTGATCGAGACTCCGCGGCGAAGGGCGAGTACCATTGAGGTCGCCCTCTGAGCGAGAGACATCCTCTCTTCAAGATCCTTGTCGATGACAGATTCGTCACACTCCGGCATCATAACATAATGGACTGACTCCTGACCATCCTGAACAAGGTCCAGATAGAGCCTGTCCATATAGAATGGAGCGATTGGAGCGGAGAGCACGGCGATGTCGGTCAGCACTTCGTAAAGCGTCTGATAAGCGGCGAGTTTGTCCTGATCCATATTTCCGCCCCAGAAACGTTTCCTGTTCAGACGGACGTACCAATTGCTCAGGTCGTCGCAGACAAAGTCCTGAATCATCCGGCCGGCAGTCGTGATGTCATAGTCCTCGTAGGACGCCTTTACATTCTTCTTGAGAGTGTTCAGCAGTGAGATGATCCAGCGGTCGATCTCCGGACGATTTGAATATCCTATCTTCTCAGCCTTTGGATCGAAGCCGTCCACGTTGGCATAAAGGGCGAAGAATGAATATGTGTTGTAGAGGGTTCCGAAGAACTTTCTGCGGACTTCATCGACACCGGACTCATCGAACTTGAGATTGTCCCAAGGCTGGGCGTTCGTCAGCATATACCAGCGCAGGGCGTCAGCGCCGAACTTGTCCAGCTCCTCGAAAGGATTGACGGCATTGCCGAGCCGCTTGCTCATCTTGTTGCCGTTCTTGTCAAGCACAAGGCCGTTTGATATTACTGTCTTGAATGCCGGAGTTCCGCTGACCATAGTGTGGATGGCGTGCAGGGTGTAGAACCATCCGCGGGTCTGGTCCACACCCTCGGCTATGAAGTCGGCGGTACAGCCGAACTTGTCGTCATCAAGGTTCCTGAGACCTTCCTGTGCGTAAGGCATGGCTCCGGAATCGAACCACACGTCAATCAGGTCTGTTTCCCTTGTCATCTTCCTTCCGGAAGGGCTGACCAGGAAGATATTGTCCACGTACGGCCTGTGTATATCTATCCTGTCGTAATTCTCCTTGCTCATATCCTCCGGATCGAAGCCTTTGGCCTTGAATGGATTGGATTCCATAATCCCGACCGCTACAGCTTTTTCGATTTCCGAGTAAAGCTCACTTATGGTACCTATGCAGATCTCTTCCTTGCCGTCCTCGGTACGCCAGATCGGCAGAGGAGTACCCCAGAAACGGCTTCGGCTCAGGTTCCAGTCCTGTATGTTCTCAAGCCACTGGCCGAAACGGCCGGTGCCGGTGGACTCCGGCTTCCAGGTTATGGTCCTGTTCAATTCGACCATCGTGTCCTTGACTGCCGTTGTCTTGATGAACCAGGCGTCAAGAGGATAGTACAGAACCGGCTTGTCAGTTCTCCAGGAGTGAGGATAACTGTGGGTATGCTTCTGAATCTTGAAGCAGCGGCCGTCCATCTTCATCATCATACAGAGGTCGATGTCAAGAGTCGGAGCGTCCGCGGCCAGGGAATCGTCGAAGGCGTTCTTGACGAATCTGCCTGAATATTCAGAGTAGGAAGGGTCCACGTGCGTCCTGACATATTCAGGATCAAGGTCTTCCAACGGGAAGAAGCGGCCATCGTGGTCCACCTGAGCCTGAGGCTTGCCGTCCTTGTCGAGGACCATGATACCAGGCACTCCGAAACTGGCGGCGACCCTCTTGTCGTCGGCGCCGAATGTCGGGGCTATGTGGACTATTCCGGTTCCGTCTTCAGTAGTGACATAGTCGCCCGAAATCACGCGGAAGGCCTCTCCTTCCTCAATCGGCTTGAACCATGGAATAAGCTGTTTGTAACGGATGCCCAAAAGTTCATTTCCTGCGAAGGAGCCGTCGAGAAGCTTATATGGAACCAGTTTGTCACCCGGTTTGTAATCCTCTAGGGCAAGGTCTTTGGCCTTGGCGTTGAACAGGGAATCGACAAGGGCCCTTGCAACGACGTAAACCGCCTTGCGGCCGGTATATGGGTTGAATGAAACGACTCGAACATATTCGATCTTGGGTCCCACGCACAAAGCGGTGTTGGAAGGAAGAGTCCATGGCGTCGTTGTCCAGGCCAGGAAATAAACGGGAATATCCCCTTCCGTGAAAAGCTTTCCGGAAGTTTCGTCCCTGATTACCTCGAACTGGCAGGTAGCCGTCGTGTCAGTCACATCCCTGTAGCAGCCCGGCTGGTTGAGTTCGTGGGAACTGAGGCCGGTACCGTCGGATGGTGAATATGGTTGGATGGAGTAGCCCTTATAGAGCAGCCCCTTGTCGTAAATCTTCTTGAGCAGATACCAAAGAGTCTCGATGTAGCGGTTGTCGTAGGTGATGTACGGGTCCTTCATATCGACCCAGTAGCCGACACGTTCCGTCATCGTTTCCCACTCGGAGGTGTACTTCATCACCTCGCTGCGGCAGGTCCTGTTGTACTCCTCGACTGAGATCTTCGTTCCGATGTCGTCCTTATGGATGCCCAGTTTCTTTTCCACACCTATCTCTACAGGGAGTCCGTGGGTGTCCCAGCCGGCGCGGCGGTTAACCTTGAAACCGCTCTGTGTCTTGTAGCGGCAGATGGCGTCCTTGATGGAACGGGCCATCACGTGGTGGATGCCGGGCATACCGTTGGCTGAAGGCGGACCCTCGAAGAAAATGAACTCGGGAGCCCCTTCTCTTACTTCAAGGGACTTCTCGAAAGCGTGATTCTTCTTCCACCTGTCCAGCATTTCATTGCCGACAGAAACCAGATCCAGTCCTTTGTACTCTTTGAATGTCATCTTTTTATTCTTAATTTTGCATTTCGGAACGCCGCTTCGCAGCCCTCTGAAATTTGAGCGTGCAAAGATACGAATTTCCGGATTTTATATCAATAGTTGAAAGTGAACATAATCGACATTATAATCCTGATCTGCTGCGTACCAGCGATTGTCCGCGGACTGCAGAAAGGCTTCATAGCCCAAGCGATCGCACTTATTGCGCTGGTGGCGGGAGCCTGGCTGTCATTCAAGTTCTCGGAGCCTCTGGGAAACTGGCTGAAAGACTATATGGACCTGCCCGGAACTGTCCTCCAGGTCATATCCTTCGCCCTGATTCTGGTGATAGTCCTCCTGGCTCTGACCATGCTCGGAAAAGTCCTGGAGAAAATGGTGAAGTTCGTGATGCTGGGATGGCTCGACAAGACTCTCGGAATCCTGTTCGCCCTTCTGAAGGTGACCCTGGCCCTCGGACTTGTCATAATAATGCTTGACGCTCTCCAGTCTTCCTTTCAGATAATCCCTCAGGAGACTGTCAGCGAATCTGTCCTGCACAATCCTGTCAAGAGTGTTGCCGAGATAGCGTTCCCTTATCTTAAAGCATTGATATTCAGTAAATAATGGATAGAATTATTCTGATAGAAACCTCCACTTCCCTCTGTTCCGCCGCTCTCGTTGAAGACGGAGCGGTTGTCTGTGAGAGAGCGAGTGACGAACCCAGGGCGCACGCCTCCATGACAGCGCCCTTCGTGCAGGAGATGCTCTCGGAAAAAGGCCTGAAAGTCTCCGACTGCAGCGCTGTCGCGGTCAGCAAGGGGCCTGGCTCCTACACCGGTCTGCGCGTCGGCGTCTCTACGGCGAAGGGGCTTTGCTTCGGAGCCGGAATTCCGATGATCGCCATCGGCACGCTCGACACTCTGGTCTGGCAGGCGATAGAAGGGGGACTTCTCCCCGAAGGCTGCAAGTACATAATTCCGATGATCGATGCCAGAAGGATGGAGGTCTACACCGGAATATTCACCCCGGACGGGAAACAGATCGCCCCGACGGTGGCACAGGTAATCGATGCGGAGTCTTTCTCCTCTAAACTTGAGGAAGGTCCGGCGCTGTTTATCGGAGACGGAGCGCTGAAGTGCAAGGATGTGATTCAGAGTCCTGCCGCCAGCTTCGAGCAGTGCTGTCCGAAGGCGTCGTCAATGGCTGTCCCTGCCACCAGAGCATTGAAGGAGAAGCGGTTCGAGGATGTCGCCTACTTCGAGCCGTTCTATCTCAAGGAATTTATGACAACAGTAAGCAAAAAGAAGATAATCTAATTTCAAGACAAGATGAAAATCGGTGTTGCCAGCGATCACGCTGGATTCGAGTACAGGAAGAAACTAGCGGAACTCCTGAAGAAGAAAGGCTACGAAATTGTTGACTACGGTACGTATTCCGAAAAGAGTTGCGACTATCCCGACTATGCACACTCACTTGCGAAGGGAATCGAGAATAAGGAAGTTGAACTCGGCGTTTCCCTCTGCGGAACCGGGAACGGAATGGCCATCACTCTCAACAAGCATCAGGGCATCAGGGCCGGACTTGCCTGGAACTGCGAGATCGGCCGTCTCGTTAAAGCCCATAACAACGCCAATGTCCTGGTGATGCCTGCCCGCTTCATCTCCTACACTATGGCGACCCGTATCCTGAACACTTGGCTCACAACCGAGTTCGAAGGCGGACGACATCAGCGCCGCATCGACAAGATGCCTGTGAAGTAATTGGAGATCAAAGCACTCATAGCAGACCGCAGCCTTCTGGATAGCGGCCTTTCAGGGAGTATGGAAGACTACCCTGAAGGGATCATAATCCCCGTTGACAAGCCCTATCGCTGGACCTCCGCAGACGTCATCCGCAAACTCAAATGGGCCGCCTGCAGACATTTCGGCAAGAAGAATCTCAAGGTCTGCCCCGCCGGCACCCTGGACCCCCTCGCTACCGGAGTGCTGCTTGTCTGCATCGGAAACGCTACCCGTCTCGCCGAAGAGTTGCAAAGGGAGGGAAAGGAATATCTTGCCGGCATCTCGTTCGGAGCCACGACCCCATCGTACGATCTGGAGAAAGCCATAGACAGGATGTACCCTGTCGACGTAGTTTCTGAAGAGTCCATCCGAGCAATCCTTCCGCGGTTTATTGGAGAGCAGGAGCAGATCGCTCCCCTCTTTTCCGCAAAGTCGGTGGACGGTGTCAGGGCCTACGAACTCGCGCGCAGGCAGTACCGGGACGCCAGGTTGGCCAAA
>CAYFVE010000011.1:10460-33427 GCA_964346605.1 uncultured Muribaculaceae bacterium
GTGATGAAGGATCTCGACCACACGGCGGCAGGATTGCTGAACAAGCAGACCATCAACATCACTTCCATAGAAATGACCTGTTTCCTGCCCGACGGAACCAGTTCTCCGGCAGTTTCCGAGGAAGGAGATGCCGCCGGGGAATTACGCCCGAATCCCAGAATCAACGTAGTGGACACAAGCGACCTTCATCTGCCTCACGCAGACATCCTTATCTCCTGCAGCAAGGGCACCTACATCCGGGCGCTTGCGCGCGACATCGGAGAAGCGCTCGGAACCGGAGCGCATCTGGACGCCCTGTGCAGGACAAAATCAGGCGGCTTCACAGTGGAAGCCGCCCTCTCTGTGAGTCAAGCGATGGAACTTCTCACCAAAGAAGTTCCGTCTGCGAAGGATTGTCCGGATTGAAGATGCTGTCCATAGAAACCTGGATAACGCCCTTTACCTTCTGGAAATATTTAACCGATTCTTCCAGCGTCTTCCCTTCCGGTATCCGGACAGCGACTACGCTGATGATGCCGTAGTCATAGACGATGTCGGCATCGACCTTCTTGGCGGCCTTGAACAAGGGCTCCTTCCCTACCTCATCGTCATAACTGATGAGCAATGTATTCTTTGAATATACCAGACCACTGGTCCGCGGTCTCACCGGAGGGATGACTCCAAGAGCCGGGATGTCAGGAGAGTCGTAAGAAACGACTTTCGCCAACTGCTTTTCGGTTCTGCTCATCGTACTGCAGCCGGTCGCCGCAATCAGCGCGAGAACAGAAATCAAAGCCGCTTCTTTAACTGTAATGGTCATTGCATTCAAAAGTATAGTCCTGTCTATTCAACTGCAAGTTTGAAGCCAGAGGATGCCCACTCCCTCATTGTTCCCTCTTCATCATATATGAGATAGCCTTCAAGGTCCTTTCTTCCCTGAATGAAGTTTTTTGCTTCATCAAGCCCGATCACCATACAATAGGTGGCATAGGCATCGGCGGAAGCGGCATCCGGAGCGACAATAGTGGCGCTGAGAAGAGAATGGATGACCGGATAGCCGGTACGGGGATCTATTGTGTGAGAATATTTCTTCCCGCCCTTGACATAGAATTTCCTGTAATTGCCGGATGTTACGACTCCGTGGGCCCCTGCATCGCTCTGCCATATTCCGTCCAGGTCAGAGCCCGGATCATCGTTTCCGTCCAGCGGCCTGTCTATCCCGATAGACCATGGATTCCCGTCCTGGTTGACACCGTCGCAGAATATCTCTCCGATGTCCACCAGTATATCCTTTACTCCGACCGAATAGAGATAGCCGGCGATCTTGTCGCTAGTGTAGCCCTGGGCAATGGCATTGAAGTTGAGGACAGGACGTATGCCTTCTTTCAGAGGTTCTCCGTTCTCATCCAGATTCTTCATACCGCAGATGGCGAGAATGCTGTCCACAGCCTCCGGAGAAGGAAGGGAGTCGGTGGTGAAACCGAAGCCCCACGCATCGAAAAGCGGGCCGGAAGCCACATCAAGCGCGCCATCCGTCTCCTCATAGAACTTTCTGGAAAGTGATAGCATCTCCTTGAACATTGCGTTTTTCTCAACCGGCTTTCCCGCATTGAAGCGGCTCAGCTGCGACCCTTTGTTGTAGCCGGAGAGCGTCGTATCAATGAGATGAAGTATCGAGTCCACCGCTTTCCTTACTTCCGCAGGCTGTTTCGTCAGGCCTTCGGAACTGAATTTCACGCTGTAAGTTCCACCCTGCGCATAACCGGTGATCTGGTAGTATCTCGGATGGTTTCCAGAACAGGATGAGGCGACGAGCGACGCCGCGGCGAAAAGAATGCGGGAATATTTAAGGATTTCGCTTTTCATTATCGCAAAAATAGCGATTTGTCGCCTGATAACACGAATCATTGGACTGGTTTTTGCTCTATTGCATACCGTTTTTGCTTTTTTTATGCGATATTTGCACATTCAATAGAATAAAATGAATCTAAAAAATTTTTTCCTTATAGGGCTTTCCGCCGCGCTCCTGCTCCTTTCTTCCTGCAAGGAAAAGGATGATAGCAGCACCAAGCCGTCTCTCAACGGGAGTCTGACATTCAGCATCCCGACTTATGTCGAACTCGGATCATCCTTCACCCTGACTCCATCAGGAGTGAAAAAGCCGAGTTCAGGAATGCCAGGCTATTACTGGTCCTCCTCCTGGGATTCCGCCAAGGACACCACCAAAACAGAGGATGGGAGCGGAGACGGATCCTGGTCCGTGAAAGTCCCTGACGAGATCGGGACTTACAACATTACGTGTGTCGCTTTCTCGGCCGACTATTCCGCATCTTCATTCACCAGGACAATCTATGTCATTGATCCTGCTCTGAACAAGACAATAACCGGCACCGGAATCAGTGAAAAGGACGACAGTTTCGTTGACCCGAGGGACAATTCCGTTTACTATACGATGACTTGTGGGGGAAAAACCTGGATGAAAAACAACCTTTATTACAAAGATTCGGGAATATCTTTAGATGAATGTCCGGTTATGGATGCCGTCGCCGGACGATTCTACACTTTCGATGAGGCCCGTACAGCCTGCCTTGACGGCTGGCATTTGGCTTCCGAGGAAGAGTTTACCGCGCTGGCCAATTCTGTCGGAAGTTCTGAGTTAAAAGAGTTTGAGACACTCGCCGGAGCGGCGGGAGATCTTATGGCTGATGCAAGCTTCCTCGGAACGAAGATGTGGGAATTCTGGCCTGCGGTCAAGATCACTAACAAGAGCGGTTTCTCCGCCATTCCTCTAGGCTACTGCACTGACCAGAATTTCCACAAGTTCGAAGGGATGAACAGTTACGCTGTCTTCTGGACTTCTCACCAGACGGACGAAGCCGGTTGGTACCGTTACATTTATGTTGACAAGAATAATGTGATGGGCGCCTATGGCGACAAGAACACTTTCAGGGCGAATGTGAGATGTGTCAAGGACTAGTTACCTCAAGTCTGTCACCACAAAAGAATTATCAAGAGTCTTTTCATTGAATCGGAAAGACTCTTTTTCATTTCTGGTCTGGAATTTCAGGCCGGAAATAGTGAAATCGGAGACAGTGCCGTCATTCAGCTTGACCCGGGCGCCTACCAGGGTGCTTGTGCCCGACTTGAAGAAAAGCGTGAGCTGGGCGATGCCCATAGAAGAACTGCCTTTGCTGACAGGGTTGAGCACAGACCCGTCAACCACCTGAGAACCGAACTTCGTAGTTCCGAAAGAAATCTCAGTGAAGGCATCGTCAACAGATGCTATCAGAAGGGCAGGATTGGTCGCATACGAGTCCCCCGAAGCCTCAACGCTCTCTATGACAGCCTCTTCCGAAATCCTGTCTATTGTCCAACGGGTCTTGCCGTCACACCAGACCTCAAGTCCGTTGCCTTCGGTATAGAACGAATCGCCCTGGATTTTCGCAACTCCCTTTCCAGTCATCTTCGCCTTCTGAGCCTGAGTGGAGAATGAATAGTTGAACGTGACAAGGGAGGATGCCACCTTATCGACAAAATCGCTGAGAGTCGTGCTCTTCGCTCCCGCCGGGATGCAAAAAGCAGCGAGCGCAAGGCTCATTAATATTCTTGAGAATTTCTTCATAATTCAGGGGAACAGCACAAGTTGTGCCATCCGTGAAACTACTGGTTTCTGAATGCCTCCAGGACCTTTTCCAGTTCATCAAGGTTTGAGACGAGCACCTGGCGTGGCTTGGAGCCCTCCTGAGGTCCGACGATGCCGGCCGATTCGAGTTGATCCATGACGCGGCCAGCCTTTGCATAGCCCATTCCGAGGCGCCTCTGAAGATCGGAAGTGGAGCCTCTCTGGTTGGTTACTATCATCCTTGCGGCTTCTTCGAAGCGCTCATCAAGATTCTTCATATCAACCATTCCTCCTGAACCATCTTCGGTCGATTCCGAGACATCCGGCAGGTAATAAGGTGTGTTGAAACTCTTCTTGTAGCCCTGTTGTGAACCGATATATTCAGTGAGAGTGTTTATCTCGTCGCGGTCTATGAGGGCGCACTGGACGCGTTCCATCTCAACGCCGGCGTAATAAAGCATATCTCCCCTGCCGATGAGCTTCTCAGCGCCCGTAGAGTCCAGGATTGTTGAAGAGTCGATCCTGGAGATGACCCTGAAGGCTATCCTGGTAGGGAAGTTGGCCTTGATCAGGCCGGTTATTACATCGACGGAAGGCCTCTGCGTCGCGAGGATTATATGGATTCCGGCAGCACGTCCCTTCTGGGCAAGCCTGATGATGGATGTCGAGATGCTGCGGGCGATCGTCTTGGAATCACCGCTTCCACCGACTGACATCGTAAGGTCGGCATATTCATCCACGACAGTGACTATGTACGGCAGGAACCTGTGGCCGTCCGTAGGAAGAAGATGCCGGTCCTTGTACTTTTCATTGTAAAGTTTGATGTTTGGCACGTAGGCCTTGCTGAGAAGTTCATAGCGCTGTTCCATCTCCTGAACAAGGGACTTGAGCACCTTTTCGGCTTTGTCTGGCTTTTTCACTATGGCGGTCTCCAGTTCCTCCCTCTCGTCATTGCACGGAAGCACGGCGAGATAGTGATGTAAAAGACGGCTGTAGGCCGAAAATTCCACCATCTTCGGATCGATGAAGACAAACTTCAATTCGGAAGGATGCTTTGAGTACAGCAGCGATGCCACCATAGCATTCAGGCCAACCGACTTTCCCTGTTTCGTCGCACCGGCGACGAGAAGATGGGGGGCATCTGCAAGGTCGAACACCTTGACTTTCTGCTGGATGGTATAGCCGATCGCAATCGGGAGCTCCGCCTTGCTTTTTCTGAAAGCCTCATCGTTCAGCACCGCTCGCATCGGAACTATCGAAGGCTTGTCGTTCGCCACTTCGATTCCGACGGAATCGGTCAGGGTGACAACTCTGACTCCCCTGGCGTGGAGGTACATTCCTATGTCTTCCTGAAGTTTCTTGATTTCAGCTATTTTGACCCCTGGCGCGGGGTAAACCTTATAGAGGGTGACCGTCGGTCCGACTATAGCCTTGACGTCGTTGATCTGGATGCGGTAGTTCTCAAGGGTCGCACGGATCTTGTTGTTGTTCCTTGCAAGTTCCTCGTCGGACACTTCATAATGGCTGGAGGAATACTCCTCAAGAAGTTCGAGGCTGGGGAACCTGTAGCCAGGGAGATCGTCCCGGACGTTGATCCTGGGGAGATCCTGCTTGACTTCGGTCGAGAGGGCGTTTCCCTTGATGACTTCCAGAGTCTGTCCCGCCGGGATATCGGTACGCGGGGCTGGCTCAGCCGGCTTATCCTGCCTGACGGCGCTCTGTATGACCGGTTCCGGAGTCACAACGGTCTTGACAGGTGCCGGATCAGGTTTCCGGACAGCCTCAGACTTATCATCTTCATTATTGTCAGGAACTCTTTCTGTAAGGGATTTGAACCAGGCCGTGAATTTCCTGCTGGCAAGAAAAAGCCATAGCAACAGCAATACAAGCAGCACGAATCCTGTCAGTATGCCGCCGAAAAGATTCCGGAACCAAAGGACGACAGCCTCTCCGCATTCGCCTCCCAATCCTCCTCCGAAAGCATTCCCCAAACCGGAAAGATCCGAGAAGAACGCAAGGATAAAGGAAGCTACAAGCGCTCCGGAAACCGTCAGGAGGATGGTCTTGGGCATAGAATAGTGCCATCTGCGCAAAAGCAGACGAACCGCAACCGCGAACAGAATGACAATCAGGGCAAGACTGCCCAGTCCGAACCATTCCCGGACAAGAAGGTTAGCCCATCTGTAGCCGAGTTTGCCGGCTATGTTGCTCACTCCTACGGACGTGTCTCCGACAGGAGCCGCAAGGACGCTCTGATCCGCCTTCCAGGTAAATAAATACGAGACCGTGGCAAGAAGGGTGAACACTGCAAGCAGCGCGACGACAAGACCGGTGACCTTCACCAGCCTCTCCTTGTCGTCATCATCCATATTCTTCCAAAGCCTTAGCATCCGTTATCTTTTCTTCCGGTTCTTCTTGTTGATGTTGTTCTTACGATTCTGGGAGCCGCCCATATTCAGGTTCAGTCCCGGCCGTGAGAAATTGTTGGAATCGAAAGATATCTTGGCGAGTTCAATTCCTTCCGGAACCCTTATGCGGTAGTCCGAGAGTTTTTCAATGTCTGCGAAGATCGTCTCGTCAGCGACACTGTCCTTGTTCCAGATCAAGTATTGCTGCCTCATATAAATGGCCAGAGACCTGATCATAGCTGTCTTGACCTCGCCTTCCGGCTCACCGGCTATCAGGTCGATGATGCTCTCGATATTGCGGCCGTAATGGTTGGCGCGGACAGGAGATTTGTCAATCGGAATCACCATCGGGCGGGCTGCTTTGGCTTCAGGCAGAGGAGCGGGGTAAGGGGCGTCTATGTCCAGGTCATAGCCTGCGATCATAAAGAGATGGTCCCAAAGCTTCTGCTCGAAATTTTCCTGGGAGTGGACCTGAGGATTGAGAAGTTCCATCGTCTTCACGACTGCCCTGGCCTGCTCGCTGCGCTTCGCCCTGTCGGGAATAGCCTTCAGCTGTTCCACCATTATCAGAACGTTGCGTCCATACTCCGGCATCTGAAGCTTATCACGCTCTGTATTGTAATAAAGTTTTATCGAATCGTCGTATGCTTCCATATCTTAGACTATTAAGGTCAATTATGCAAATATACGAAAATTATTCCACCTCATCCGAATTGACATACCATATTGCGGAATTGACTTTCTGATAGCCCATCCTGCGATAGGTTTCCGCGTACCAGTCCACCTGCCTGCGATAATGCGGATTCTTATCTCCGAACTTGAAATCCAGGACAGTCACTTCCCCGTCCCTTATGATCACCCTGTCCGGTCTCTTCTCATCTCCGTGAACATCAATCAGCGATGTCTCGTTGAATATCTCCGCCCCTTCAGACGGGAACCATTTGGGATGCGAGGCGATCCGCATAGACAGGAAGCGCAATATTTCCTCCTTGCGTCCGGCATCTATCTCACCGGACTCGGAAGCGCGCAGAACCGCCGACGGAAGATCCTCTGGAACAATTACTTCCGATAGGATAGAATGCATGACGGTTCCATTCGAGCGGGCAGCAATCCTCGCCTCATCCGTAAAGAAATCCACTGAATCGGCGCTGAATTTCAGACGCCCCCTGATACGGACGTCCTTCTCCCCGTCTCCGGGTTCAGGATCAAGAGGAAATGAAGGATAACCCGTCTCACGTCTGTCAATTCCGGCATCTTTCCTTTCAAGAGATGCAAAATCATACAATTCTCCCTTCCTGAAAACGACGGTCCCGGCAGATTCATCCGATTCCATCTCGAAACCAGCACCCTGTCCATACTCATCAAGATACCTATGCAGGATTCCGGCGAAATTGCTTTCCGGTTTGCTTTCTATGTCAGCTATGACAGTCAAACCCTTCGAAGGACGGGTCATCGCGACATAGAATGTGTTGATGTTGTCTATGTATTGAAGGAGGAGCTCCTTCCTGTAGTCCTCCGCAAAAAGGGTCTGGGAACTCTTGCCGGACAACTGCACATTGAAGGCCGCCTTCCCCGCCCCTTCCAGGAATGTGCCGGAAACATCAGGTACAACCCAGGAATGCTCCGGACTGGAGAGTCCGACTTTCTCGGCGAAAGGAATTATGACATAAGGGAATTCCAGTCCCTTGGACTTGTGGATGGTCATCACGCGGACAGCATCGGCATCCGATGGCGAACTTACGTTCGGTTCGGCTGCATCCCAGGCCTGAAGGAAAGAGTCCGGCGAATTGCCGTTGACAGAGACGTGGTCCTGCACATAATCCATAAATGACTGGACATACTGGGCCTCACCGTCGAAGACCTCCTCCTTCTCAGTTTTGCGAAGTTGCCTGAGCAACTGCTCGCAAAGGTCAGGAAGAGAGTGGAATGAAATCGAGGATACGTCCAGCCCGGCCTGCCTTGCCAGATAGGAGCCGATCGTGTCTCCCGGATTCTTGACTGACGAAATCAGGGAGACCAGCTTCCTGACTATCATTGACGACTTAAGCAGGAGCGAATCGTCAGAGATTACGTCCAGGCCGTTGTCCATCAGGAAATTCGCCAAGCAGGATCCTTCCCGATTGTATCTCACAAGTACGGTGATGTCAGAGGCTTTCGCACCAGCATCGATAAGTTTCCGGATAGTGGCGAGCACAATGTCAAGTTCATCCTCAGGATCGCAGAAGACTGCCTCGACGCTTCCGGAGGATGCGTCCCGGCTCATCACCTTCTGGTCAGAATATTCACCGGAATCGGAATCACGACCGTATATTTCCGAAACTGAGATTCCGCTGCCTGGACCGTATAAGTTGTCCAGAGCCGCCGAGGCGAAGGCGAAGAAACCGTTGTTGAATTCAACAACATTGGAAAGGCTTCTCCAGTTTCCTTCAAGACTGTCCTCCACCGCTTTTGGAAACTGCCGCCTTACCTCTCTGGCCATGAGGTTCCAGTCGGAGCCTCTCCAGCGGTAGATGCTCTGTTTGACGTCACCGACCAGAAGGTTCTCATACCCTCCGGCGTCGCTGTTGGCGATCAGCGGCTTGAAATTGTCCCACTGCACCCTTGATGTATCCTGGAACTCGTCCAGAAGGAAATTCTCAAACCTGACGCCCAGTTTCTCATAGACAAAGGGAGCGTCGGATCCGTCAATGATGATCTTAAGCAAAAGGTTGGAATCATCTAGTGAAAGGACGTTCTTCTCCTTCATCAGAGACCTGAACTCTCTGTAAAGGTCAGAGGCTATCCCCAGATCGTTGATCTGATCCAAGAGAATACAGGCAGTGTTGTAGGGCTTCAATACCGAATCGTATGTGCTTACGAACGCGGCGACCGAAGGTGTCAGAGCGCTCTCCAGTCCGGCGAACTTGTCCTTCATCGCCTTGCTCGTCCAGTCTTCGAAGCAGGAGACCCTCTTTCTGAAAGCCGGTTTCATTTCCGGGAGTTTGGACTTGTCAAAGGTTTCGAACTTGGACAGATAATTGCCCAAAAAGCTTTTGTAGGTCTCCATCGGAGAGACTCCCGCCTGCTCGAAAGCCTTCTCTACTTCCTTCGCAGCCGCCTTGACTCTGTCCGAATAGTCGGAAACCGCTTTTCGGAACAGCGACTTCATCTTCTTTAGATTGTCTTTTGAATATGCCTGCTCATCATCAATCCCGTACTTTTCCACAACCACCCTGTGTTCGTCGGACTTCAGACGTTTGCCGATGTCCTTAAGTCCGGAATCGACGCTGAATCTCTTCCCTTGTTCGAGCTGGTCCATCATGCTTTCACTCAACCAGCCGAGAAGAGCCTTGTCATCCTCCGTCAGGGAATCGAGGATCCTGTCAACGCTTTCCTCGACAAGGGAGTCCTTGTCGAGCTCCACCTGATAGGACGCGAACTGACCTATCTCACGGGAAAAAGCCTTCAGCGTCTGTTGGAAAAACCTGTCTATCGTACTGACTGCAAAAGCGCTGTAGTCGTGCAGGATGTTGAAGAGGACATCCTCAGAACGCTTCTTCAGATCCAATTCGGAACTGCAGACGGATGGTACGAGGTCCTTGGTGTACTGCGATCCTGAAGGGTCTGTGGAAAGTTGGTGGAGCTCCTTAAGAATACGGCTCTTCATCTCGTCCGTAGCCTTGTTGGTGAATGTCACAGCAAGAATATGCCTGTACGAACGTGGGTCCGTCTTTTCCAACAGAAGCCTTATGTATGTTTCCGCCAGATTGAATGTCTTGCCTGAACCGGCGGATGCCTTGAGTATCCTTATCATAACCCTTCCTCCTTATCTTCCACAGATCATTTTGAAACTGCACCACGAGCAGGTCTTGCGGTCCTCCGTCCTGCGCCAGCCGGAATCAGTACTCTTCATTTCGGCCAGAAGACCATGCAACTTCTCCTCCACAAGGATATTGAATCCGGAGCACATAGGCACATCCTTCACCTCCTCCTTGAAGAGCCGCGCGGGCTGATAGATTGTGTTGACGATGTTCCTTCCACGGCCTTCCTTGCTCCGGAGAAGCATCATATCATAGAGGAATATCTGGAAGGCAATCTTCGGGCGCTTCTGGTTGTCTTCACCGTAGAGCAGATCCACGATGTTTTCAGCGCTGGAATCATCGATGTTGACATCGCTGTCCACCACTTTCCCCGTCTTGTAGTCCACTATCCTCAACTGCCCGGGGAGGAAACTGTCCAACCGGTCGATATAGCCGACGAAACTGAAGCCGTCGAATTCAATTTCATATTTCTTTTCCAGTCCAACAACCTCGAAGGAATCCACGCCGCGGTTTTCCATCAGTTCCTTGTCCCTCTTCAGAGTCCTAAGGACATACTCAACTATGACATTTTCCAGGACAAGGTTCCTCCCGGAAACTTCAAGGCTTTTCAGTCCGCTCATTATCAGGCTCTTGACTCTCCGCTTGATATCATTACGGCGTTTGATCCAGGATACGACATATTCTTTTGTGACGATCTTCAGCGGATTGGGGAAGCGCTCGTTGTTTTCCCGGATGCTGACATCATATTCCGGGAGCATCGCGCCTTCTCCCATATAGAGGGCCTGCATCGTTGCGTGGTAGATGTTGCCAAGCATACCGGCGTCAAGGTCCTCCGAGACTTCTTCCTCCTCCTTGAGGCCTGCTATCTTTGAGAAATAGAACATCGCCGGGCAGTCGAGATAGTTCTTGAGGGCTGAGGCGGAAAGGGTCGTACCCATCAGTTTAGAAACATCCTCCGAAGTTTTCGGAATCTCAGCGTCATCGTTGTGGATTTTCGCCTCCGATTTCACGAAGGAGCGCCGGACAGGAAGATTGAAATGGTACTCAAGCTGCTTGATGTAGCGGCTCTCCTCCCCGCTCTTGAGGCCTTCCGTGCGGGAATCGTAGATCAGAGTGACGGTCTCCGCCCTCTGGACAAGGCGGTAGAAATAGTAAGCATTGATGGCATCCTGGTACTCATAAGTCGGCAGGCCGAAACCCTTTCTCAGCTCCGGAGGGATGAAGGACGAACTGACGCTTCGGTGAGGATAGACGCCCTCATTGCAGGAAAGGATGACAATGTGTTTGAAATCAAGGGCTCTGGTCTCCAGAGGTCCCATAATCTGCATACCTTTGAGGGGTTCTCCATTGAAAGGAACTGAGATCGGCCCCAGCATTTGTTCCAGAAGCCTGAAATAGGTCAAAGGCTGGACGCAGAGTTCATTCCCCTTCATCAGATTGACAGCGGTCCAGGTCCTCTTTGCAAATTCGAGTTCCAGAGCCATGTCCGGTTCATTGACCAGCCTGGAGGAAATGCCTTTTATCACCTCCTGCTGGTAATTTTCAAGGTCCAGGATCTGATCGGGATCCGCGGCCTTCTGGTCCTTGACCACAGGTCTGAAGATGATGTCGAAGACAGGAATCCCCGAAAGATCATCCTGCGGGATATAGTACTTCATTTCAGACTTTATCTTCCTGATCCTGGCTTCGGCCCCTGCATCTCCGGAAACGATCTTTCTGAATATTCCGGAAGAGAAGACATCCCAGACCTGTCTGTGATAGAAGAACCATCCGCCGTCCTTCTTTCTCAGATGGAGCTGCATGGCAGTAATCAGGATCAGGAAGTCGAAAAAGGCGCTGCTCTTCATCGGGTAGCCCATAGTGACATTGATGTCCCGTATCTGAGGAGGGATGGAGTTCAGGAGAGGGATCAGAAGGCTTTCATCCGGAAGGACAACGGCATATTCATCATTCCGGACGACAGAAGGAATCAGTTTGGTCTGCCCTATGGAGGACGGTACACTGATGACTTCGATCTGAGGAGTCTGCAGCCCTCCCGGGTCTATCGAGAAGGCCTGCGGGAATTCCTCGACATTCCTCATCATAAAAAAAGAGGCGCTGTTTCTGGGATCCCTTACCATAGAACTGGAGAAATCCCAGCAGAATTCGGCAAGACCGGAATCGCGCATCCTGCGCATAACCGTCTTTTCGCACTCATTCAGGGCATTGAGCCCGACGAACACAAAGCCTTCGGTTCCTTTGAATGACTTTCCAAGGATGTCTGCAGCGGATTCTGTCCTCATACGTTCGGCAAGACTGCGATATGTCATACCTTCATAGGCTTTTCCCTTGGCGCCCAACGCATTGCGGAAGTCGTGATAGAGCGGCAGCAAAATCTGCCATATCTGCAGGAAACGCTCCTTGACATTGGGATTGTCAGAATCAAGATTGACGGTAAGACGCCCCCCGGAACGGAAATGATCCACGAAGTGCCCTATCGCCTTCCTCTGAGTCTCGGAGAGGTAGGAATATGAGTCCTGGATATCCTTGAACTCCTTTACATTGGTATAAAGCTGCTCCGGATTGACAAGATACTTGTCCACATCGTCGAAATCAGCGAGAAGGATATCCCCCCAGAAGATGAACTCGTCAAGAGATTCCTTCCCTTTGTACAGCCTCGAATAGCAGGTGTAAAGTTCCAGAAGCAGGTCAACCCTGTCAGGGGTCATCTTGCCGGATATCCTGCCGAAGAAGTCGTTGATGGTAAGCATTTTCGGCGCGACTATCGGAACGCCCTCACGTCTGACCGCATCTCCCAGGTACTTCGTGAAGAAGACCTGGCTGCGCCGGTTCGGAAAAATGAAACACCTGCGCGGGATGTCACCTCCCGCGAAATAGTGCTCCGCTACCTGTTTCAGAAAAGGATCCATAAAAAATAATGCAAGGCAAAAATAACTCTACCTTGTGCCAGAGTGAAACACAATCACCGGATTTTATCATCCTCGATTCCGAATCTGACTGCGATGTCATCCGGAGTATCGTCAATCCCAGAACTGAAGTCTATCCTGTCCCAGGCCTCTTCCATCGCGCGCCGGTCCTTCTTTGTCGGACGCCCCAAACCGCGGTCCCGCTTCAGAAAGAAGGTCTCGACCGGCGCCTTGAGTTTGTCCAGCTCGCTCTGCGGCGTCAGATTTTCCGCGAAATCCGGAACCAGTTTGGCCCCGAGCCTGTGGTCGGTCAACTGCTTTATCCTGTAGGAGTACTGCACAGCACCCTTGCGGATCTCCACGGTTTCTCCGGTTTTGACCAGTCGCGACGGCTTGGCGTTAACTCCTCCTATCTTGACCTTTCCGCCCTTGCAGGCGTCCGTAGCCTCGGTCCTCGTCTTGAAGACTCGTATGGCCCATAGAATCTTGTCTATTCTTTCAACATCAGCCATATTCAGAATCGATCAGTTCCAGCTGCGAAGATGATGATCAGTTGCGTTCTCTTCAGCGGCCGCTTCGTCATTCAAGCGGGTTGTCGGCTCCACCAGGACTCCGGTGTAGGAATCCTCCACCATCCGCTTCTCTACAAGAGCCTCGAGGACAACCGTTCCGCTTTCAGCCGGAACGAGAAGGAAGTCATTGACTTCCGAAGGCACGAGGACGGAATGTCCTTCCCTGAGCGGGAAAATGGAAGGCCCTCCTTCCGAAGGAACCCGGATGGATGCCTCTCCTGATAGGCAGAAATAAGCCGCGAAACTTCCCGGCTGCTCACTGAAGATGTGAACAGCATCCTTGAGATCCAGTCTGGTGACAGCGAATTCAGGAATAGTTACCAGTTTCTCATCCGGTTTTAAGTCGTCCGGTTTTCCAACGGACTCAGAATCGTTCCGGACTGTTTCGAAAGCCTTGAAATCGATGATGTCAAACGCCTCCTCCAGCAGAATCTCCTCAGGGCCGGACAACTCCCTCCCCCAGTTGTGCAAGTTGAAGGTAAGTTCAGAACTTTCGGAGATCTCCACTATACTTAGTCCCGGGCCGGCGGCGAACACCGTCCCCGGCTTTATCAGAAATGAGTCTCCCTTCCTTGGCCTCACTTCGTTAAGGACCTCGGCAACGGAACCTTCCACACACCTGCGATAGAACTCTCCGGCATCCATATCCCTCTTGAATCCAAGATAGAGGACCGAATCTTCCGATGCCTCCCGGACATACCAGAAAGCCGTTTTTCCAAGAGAATCATACCTTTCTGCAGCGACATCGTCAGAAGCGCTGACTTGAAGGGGTTGCAAGGCGTTTGTCGTAATCACCTTGAGCAATACAGGGAACTGGAGGCCGTAGAACTCGAAAGCATCATCCCCGACCACCCTTTCGAGATATGTCGCCATCAGTTCGCTCAAGGTGTTGCCCCCGAACCAGCCGTTATCCACCATCGAGTCCTTGAACCCGAGATCCGCGATATGATAGCTGACGTGCCCCCAGGCCACATCAACGCCCTCTTCCACAAAGCGGAGAGGATATAGTCTTCTGTTGTCGTCTTCCATACTTTTCAAAGATACGAAAAGTTCCGGGGAATGCTACCATTTAATCATCGCTTTGAACATAGAATAAAAACAGGACGTATTCCTTTAGATCCCGGAATACGTCCCTCATTATGTCGCTTCGCCAGAAATTACTTTCCGAAATAACGGCTGTATAGACCATAGAAGCCGGAGCCGTGGCGGGCCTCATCCTTTGCCATTTCGTGGACGGTGTCGTGGACAGCGTCATAGCCGAGCTGCTTAGCTCTCGTGGCTATGGCCAGCTTGCCTTCGCAGGCGCCAGCCTCAGCCTGATAGCGCTTTTCAAGATTTGTCTTTGTGTCCCATACGACATCTCCGAGGAGTTCAGCGAACTTGGAAGCGTGATCAGCCTCTTCGAAAGCATAGCGCTTGAATGCCTCGGCAATCTCCGGATAACCTTCGCGCTCCGCCTGGCGGCTCATGGCGAGGTACATTCCCACTTCGCTGCATTCAGCGTTGAAATGGTCGCGAAGACCTTCGACGATTTCAGCATCCTCGACCAGACCGTCACCGATGTGGTGCTCACAAGCCCATTGCGGCTTGTCTGAATCTTCCTTGATTTCAACAAACTTGCTTGCAGGAGCCTTGCACTGAGGGCAGTGCTCTGGTGGATTTTCGCCTTCATATACGTATCCGCACACTAGGCATCTGAATTTCTTTTTCATTTCCTTATCTTTTTATTATTGGAATGTATTTACACTTTTGCAAATATAATGAATTATTTTGAATATAGAATTATTCTAAATTAGAAAATGAAAAAACTTTATGTTCTGACGTGAAGGTTCCGCCAGGCACTTGGCTGCTGCCCGGTGATTTCCTTGAATTTCCTGCTGAACTGGGAATCACTGGCGAACCCGGACTTGGACGCCACATCAGCGAAAGAAGCATTCGGATTATCCAGAATAAGTTTCTTGGCGTAGTTTACGCGCATTCCATTTATGTGTTCAGGGAATGTCTTGCCATAGACCTGGTTGATCATCATTGAAAGATAAGTGCGGTTTGTGTTCAGGGCGTCTGCGACTGACTGGACTGTTGTGCACGGATCAAGGAATGCCTGATTTTCATTCATATACTCATCATAACGCTTCTTGATGTCATTCAGAGGATATGGAGCCGGGGAGGACGTCTGATTCCGCCCCTTGAATCCAGGCCTGAGAGGCGGCGTCCTGTCAGCGAAGCGGTCCGGGATAAGTCCGTCCCTGTCGAATGGCCGGAGAAGTTCGTGAATATTCACCCTGGTCCCAGGGAAAGCGATGCCGATAAGGCTTCCGAAATACAACGGAACTGCGAAAGTCAATGCGCGGATCGAAGCGACAAGAGGATGGGCGTACAGATAATCGAAGCTGGCTATGTGTGAAACAGTTATGGCAATGAACAGGATAAGCGAGCAGAATGAGGTAAGATTAATTGGAGAAGGAGAGAACTGCCCTCTCCAGAAAGAAAGGAACATCTTCAATGTGAATGCGTTGCGATATAGAATATGAATAGTGAACAGAATCGCAAGAATATGATTGAAGAGAAGGAGAAGGAACGAGGCTGTAAAAGCGGATGAGAAGATTCTCAGAGAAGGAGCGCTCTCAAAAAGTGCTGCGGATGAGCCGCTCTGGAATGCCTTGAAACAAAGCACGGCATTCTCAGGACCTACAAAGAAGAAGGATGACAGCGTTACGATGAACACACTGAAAGCGCTTATGCCTAAAATGATTACAGGCACTCTTGTCCTGTTGATTCCAGCGAGTGACATCCCGTAATTCATCCACAAAGGAGAAATGACGGATGAAGTGAAAGACATTAAAATAACAAGGAAGACGAATTCCTCATAGTCGGAATGATTGACGAAGAGAGCCAGCGCATCGACATAGAAATTGACGGCGCAGCCAAGAAGGAACCAGATAAGGGATTTCTGGCACGGCAACTTGTCTTTCATCAAAAAAAGGATGAAGAGAGAAGCAAGGCTGAGTGATGCGGGCAAAAGTATGAGAATGGAAAAATTAATCATTACCAGACTATCCTACAATAAATCGTTTCAGTCGCTTTTTATAATTAATTATCAAAGATACACAAAAATAGCAAAACGTTTTGAATCAACAAAATAAAAATTGATGTTTTTGAAATAGCGTTTTTACAAAACCAAAAATTGACAGAATCGAAAAAACCGCGGAATACAATTCAAAACAATATAAGAAATCGTTTTAAATACTGGAAAAGTGGTTAAAATGGAGAAAATACTAGCAAAAATGACTGAATATTTAGAACAAACGTAAAAATCATTTGCAAAAATGTAAAACGTTTCTAATTTTACAATCGAAATCAAAAAAACGAAGACCAATCCGTTTTTAAGTGATAGGAAATGAAAAGAATCTTTGCTCTCATAACTGCAGTTCTGGCAGCACTCTCCTGCTCCATCAATCAGATGGATGCTCTCGATGAGTTCGAACTGCTCCCCGGAGACAAACTTCCTGAAGCGACTGTCACTTTGGCTGACGGAACGGTTGTCAATGAAACCGACCTGATCGGGAAAATCGGTGTCATCTGTCTTTTCGACATCAACTGCCACATCAATCAAATTGTCCTTGACGATGTACAGCAAGTATATGATATCTATAAAGGCAAGGAAAACGTCAGTCTCTTCTGCGTCTCAAGCGGCAACGACTCTGAAGCCGCAAAAGAGTTCTGGAGGCAGAACGGCTACACGATGCCTTGCTCGTTCTCCACAGGGAATGAAGTGAAAAGATCATTCGGAAGCGACAGGAAATCAGTTGTAATTTTCTCTCATCCGGACAACACTATAGCGACAAAATGCAATGAGGATGTCTATTTCGACAATGTGTTTATGGCTTCAGTCATAGACAAACTGCTTGAAATCGACTTCAGGACGGAATATTAGAACCCGGTACAGAAACCATAACTTAATATAGTTAGTACTGTTGAATTGAAAATGAATAAACTCTTTGGCAATGAGAACTATATTAAGATCGGTTACAGTTATTGCGATTACCAGTTGTGCGGCTGTAACGACATCCTGCCAGAAGGAAGAAAATCTGGAGACATACGCTCAGCATAGCATTGTGGGCACTTGGATGACATCAGGGATGGAAGGATTCACGGTATCCGGACTGATGATCTCCTTCAGCGCGGACAACACATGCAAGGCAAGGATAGAAGGGGTGGTGAGAGAAGAATATACCGGAACTTACTCCATTGATTATGACAGGCACTCTCTCTCCTACGATTTCGGCCAATCTCCGAGAGTGTTCAAGTTCACGATGTCGGAGAACGGCAGGAAGATGACCCTGGCCGACACCGGAAGTGAACTCAAGGGAATCTGGACCAGAAGATCCTATAATTAACAACTTACAAGAATACAGACCTGCCTTGACAGAGGCATAAAAAGAATAAACAATGAAAACGTTCAACCTTAAATCGATTTATACAGTTATCTGTATAGCCAGTGTATCTTTATCATCGTGTGCGGTCGATGAATCCTATGATCTTATGGGAAAAATCGACACCACCATCAAGGTGGGTCAAAACTATGAAATTCCGCTTGGTGATTTCGAACAGCTCAATCTTGAGAATGTGATCACCGACGAGGCGAGAGAAATCCTGGACAAGGTTCCATACGGCTATGTAGTGGACATCCCTGAGGATTTCGACGCAAGTGACCTGTCATTTGCGGTTGCATCAATCCACGGCATCAAAGACCTGGCTCTTGATGATGTAACGGTTGAAGTTGTGAAATTCAACGTGACGGTTTCAAGCACCCTGCCTGTCGAATTCGCGCTTTCCGCGGATGCAATCGGAGCTGACGGGGAGTCAGTAGGACAGGTAGGGGTTGAAACCAGAGCCCGTCTTACACGCGCCGATATCGACAATCCTTCAGGCACCGATCTCGTGGTGACATTCAAGCCAAAGAACGGAAAAATCGACTTTGACGGATTCGATATCGTGCTCAAGGCCGTCTCTCTTCCTGAAAACGGCACGATCATCCTTAAGGATCAGGGAATAGATCTTAAGGAAGGCTTCCTCTCCTTCCCGGAAGGTTTGATCATCGAAAATCTGTAGCGGACCGGTTGTCCGGACAAATTTTTTAAACAACCTGAATCGATTGTTGTCTGTTCTTGATGCGATTTGGAGTATCTTTACCTCGTAGAATCGCATAAGAAATGACACCTTTGAGAAAAATCTTCCTCGCGCTGTCCGCGATGGCATTATTGAGCCTGTCCTCCCCTCTTGCAGCAAGGAGCGGGGACGGTGGTGACGGAATCCCAAGGAGCGCGCCAGAAGCACAAGGCGTACGTTCTGAAGATGTGGCGCGGCTTTTCAAATCCATCGAAGAAAAAGGCTATGAAGTCCATGGTATGATGGTCATCCGCAACGACCACGTCATAGCCGAACACTGGTGGGACCCGTACAGGGAGGATATTCAGCACCCGCTGTACTCGGCGACAAAGACGTTTACGGCTGCAGCCATCGGCTTCGCGGTTCAGGAAGGACTGTTGAAGACAAGCGACAAGGTCGCTTCGTTCTTTCCCGACCTGCTTCCCGACAAGGCACCTCAGGAACTGGAATCCCTTACTGTCGAGCATCTGCTGACGATGTCCGCCGGTCATAGAAGCACTTCCTATCCTGGTTCGGGCGACGAGCAGATCCGCGCCTTCCTTGCGATGGACTATGCCCACAAGCCAGGAACTTCTTTCGCCTACAACATCACCTGCTCGCACGTTCTGTCCTGCATACTGACCCGTGTCAGTGGTCTGACTGAGAGTGAATACCTCAAGACCCGTCTCTTCGATCCTCTCGGAATCGAAGATGTTGTCTGGGAAATGGATGCTGACGGAAGGAGTATGGGCAACGGAGGCAGCCATATGAAGACATCAGATATGGCTAAATTCGGTATATTCCTGAAGAACGGAGGAGTGTGGAACGGAAGAAGGCTGCTTGGCGGAGAATGGATCGAAGCCATGACAACGCCTCACATATTCCAGAATCCTGAAAAGAGCGAAGAGGAGAAAGCGAAAGACGACGGCAGCCAGGGCTACGGCTACCAGACCTGGATGGGCCGCCACGATTCATGGAGGGCAATAGGAGGCTGCAACCAGCTGATTATGGTGATTCCCGCGAAAAATCTGATTGTAGCGGTCCAGAGCAATGTGCGTGACGAAGCTGGATTCAACAGCTTGATCTACGAATTCTCCGACAGGATGGAGGACACCCCTCTTCCTCCAGCCGAGGGATTCGATCTCCGGAAGGAACTGAACTGCTATGAAACCCGTCGCCCGGTTCCTGAAAACAAGGATGAATACTCAGTCAAGTCGAAAGTTCTTCGTTACAGCTTGGATGCCAACGACTTCGGCATTTCAGGACTATGGCTCAGATTCAATTGCGAAGGCGACCTCCATCTTACTATCGAGACAGCAGGAGCGATCCACAACATCCCTTTCGGACTGGATTCCTGGGAGTACGGCAGCACCGACAGAACCTTGTTCTCCGGTGGCTTCGGCTACAATATGCCTCTGGACGTAACCCCTTACCGGACTGCAGGAATATGCAGCTGGACCGGTGAAGGAGTGCTGTCGGCAAGTTATATCTCTATGTTCAACGTCGGATCTGCGGAAAATCTCAAGTTCAAAATAAAGGGCGGCGCCATAACAGTCAGCGCGGAAGGCCCGAGAGGAAAAAATATTGTTCTAACAGGTAAAAAGAAATAGCAAATGAAAAAGTTTCTGCTCGCGCTATGCGCATTGGCCCTGACAGCCAGCGGCTGCCAGAAGACCGTAACCGGACAGATCAAGGTCACTGGTGGAATCATCGAAGGTACAGTTTCTGAGGGAATGGCCGTCTACAAGGGTATCCCTTTCGCTGCTCCTCCGGTCGGGGAACTCAGATGGAAGGCACCTCAGCCTGTAGTAGCCTGGGACGGTGTACTCCAGACCAAGGAATTCGCACCGAATCCGATGCAGGGCAACGGAGAAGGATGCAGCGAGGACTGCCTCTATCTCAACGTATGGACTCCAGCCCAAAAGACCGGAGAGAAACTTCCGGTAATGGTCTGGATCTACGGCGGAGGTTTTGCCGGCGGAGCCACCTCATACTATGACGGAGCGGATCTGGCAAGCGAAGGAGTGATCCTCGTCAGCATTGCTTACCGCGTCGGCAAGCTCGGCTTCCTGGCCCTTCCTGAACTCAGCGGGGAAAATCCTGAAGGCGTGTCCGGCAACTACGGGATTCTAGACCAGATCGCCGCCCTGAAATGGGTACAGGACAACATCGCGGCTTTCGGCGGCGACCCTGCCAAGGTCACGATATTCGGAGAGTCGGCAGGTGGGATATCCGTAAGCATGCTTTGCGCATCGCCTCTTGCCAAGGGACTGTTCAGGGGTGCCATCTCCCAAAGTGGCGGTTCCTTCGGCCCGGTAAGGAGAACGACCTACCCCGGAGAGAATATGAAGACTCTCAAATGGGCTGAGGAAGACGGACTCGAGATTCAGAAGAATCTCGGAGCGAACTCCCTGGCGGATCTCAGGGCTATGGATGCGAAAAAGCTCTGCGGTGGATTCGGTGGTGGAGGAGGATGGCCGATCGTGGACGGCCACGTCATTCCTGACAACCAGACAACCCTCTATGAAGCAGGAAAATACAACGACGATGTCAACATACTCGTAGGATACAATTCTGACGAAGGTCTTAGTTTCGGCTCCGCTAAAGATCCTGCAGGCCACATTGAATCCCTCAACACACGATATGGTCCGTTCGCCGAAGCCCTTCTCGAAGCATATCCAGTCGGAGAAACAAGCATTCCGAAGACCGGACGCGACCTGATGAGGGACGCTGCATTCGGATGGCAGACCTGGAAATGGGCGAATATCCAGTCCGGAAGCGGAAAGACAAAGGTCTATCTCTACTACTTCGACCAGCATCCTGATTACCCGGCGGATTCCCCACAGGCCGGTTTCGGTTCCCCTCACGGTCAGGAAGTCGCCTATGTCTTCGGAAATCCTGAGGAAAAGCAGCCGACAGACAAGGCTCTTTCCGATATTATGCAGAAGTACTGGACCAACTTCGTGAAGTATCAGGATCCAAACGGCGAAGGACTCGCGGAGTGGCCAGAGTATTCGGAGAAGAATCCACAGACGATGTACCTCTCAGGAGACAAACCATTCGTCGGACCAGTGCCGAGCGAGGCTTCACTGAAGGTTCTGGACAAGTACTTCGAGTGGCGCAGAACTCCTGAAGGAGCGGCCTTTGGAGAATAGTCCACCCTCTCCGAATTAAGTCCGGCGAAGGTTTTTTTTGAAGATATTTTGCATTTATAAAAATAATTGCTACCTTTAAATTCACAACATCGCGGGATAGAGCAGTTGGTAGCTCATCGGGCTCATAACCCGGAGGACGGTGGTTCGAGTCCGCCACCCGCTACTGGAACAAAAAGCTTCAGATATTCGTCTGGAGCTTTTTTCGTTGTTAAGTAGGGAACAAACTCCCGTGACACTGACAAGGCAAGGAAATGTTTACTATAAGGAAAGCAGTCGTTGAAGACCTTAAAGACATTATGGCTGTGATGGAAGCAGCCAGAGGGATAATGCGCTCATCCGGAAATATGCAGCAGTGGGCCGACGGCTACCCTTCCGAAGAAGTCATCCTGAAAGATATTGACAAGTCAGGAGGTTATGTGGTTGAAGAAGGCCGCATAGCAGGGTACTTCGCTGCCCTTCCATCCCCGGAGCCAACCTACAACAGTATTTACGATGGAGAATGGCTGGATGACTGCCTGTCCTACCACGTTGTCCATCGCATCGCAAGCTATCCTGAGGTACACGGAATATTCAGCGCCGTCCTGCGGTACTGCGACGCGTTGGACAGCAACCTCCGCATTGACACCCATCGTGACAATCTGATAGTACAGCATAACTTGCTCAAGCACGGCTTCTCCTACTGCGGAATCATCTATCTTGCGAACGGTGACTAGCGTCTGGCGTATCAAAGGCTTCTCTGAAAACCAAGGTGGATTGCGGACTGAAAAAAATAGTTAAATTTATATTTTGAAAATAAAGGCGTACCAAGCGATATGAAATCAATCAACACCGAAAAAGCCCCTAAGGCCATAGGCCCGTACAGTCAGGGAATCATAACTCCACAACTGGTTTTTCTGTCCGGCCAGCTTCCTCTCAATCCTGCCACAGGTACCTTCCCGGAAGGAGGAATCAGGGAGCAGACAGAGCAGTCGCTAAAGAATATTCGAGCCATCCTCGAAGAAGCCGGGCTTGGATTGGGAGACATCGTGAAGACCACTGTCTATCTGGCCGATATGTCCCTGTTCGCCGAAATGAATGAGGTATATTCGGAATTCTTCAGCATACCTTATCCGGCGCGGAGCGCATTCGCCGTGAAGAGTCTTCCAAAGGATGCCCTCGTGGAGATTGAGTGCATCGCTTCAAGATAACCGGCTCTGCACAGATAGAGATTCTTTTTTGTTTGACGTAATTTTATTCTATCTTTGCACCCGCAATCCTCAGGGTAGGGTGTAAATCCCAATCGGCGGTATAGTCCGCGAGCCTGAAGTGTGTTCTGCACTGATGGTTGAGCCGTTGAAACTACGGCACCGACGGTAAAGTCCGGATAGAAGAAGATTG
>CAYFVE010000012.1:0-32397 GCA_964346605.1 uncultured Muribaculaceae bacterium
TTCCAAGACCGTCCTTCAGGTCGTTCAGGAAGGAGTACAGGATGTGATGGATGCCCTTGATGAGTATAACGAGATCTCCAACAAGTTTATGGAACCGATGAGCGATGACGAGATGAACAGGCTCATCGAACGCCAGGGAGAACTGTCGGAGACAATAGATCACCTTGGCGGCTGGGAGGTTGACTCCAAACTGGAGAGAGCTATGGATGCGCTCAACTGCCCACCCGCCGACGCCGCCGTCGCGAACCTCTCCGGAGGCGAAAGACGTAGGGTCGCGCTCTGCCGTCTGCTTCTCCAGCAGCCGGATGTGCTGCTCTTGGATGAGCCTACCAACCACCTCGACGCTGAAAGCATCCAGTGGCTGGAAGCCCATCTGAGACAGTACAAGGGCACTGTAATCGCTGTAACCCACGACCGCTATTTCCTTGACAACGCGGCAGGCTGGATCCTGGAACTGGACCGCGGAGAGGGAATTCCTTGGAAAGGCAACTACAGTTCCTGGCTTGAGCAGAAGACACAGAGACTTGCTCTGGAAGAAAAGCAGGAAAGCCGCAGGCGCAAGACCCTGCAGCACGAGCTCGAGTGGGTGCGGATGGCGCCAAAGGCCCGTCAAGCCAAGCAGAAGGCCCGTCTGGGAGCCTACGAGAAACTTGCCGCAGCCGACATAAAGGAAAAGGAGCAGAATCTGGAAATATACATTCCTAACGGACCCCTCCTTGGTAACAAGGTCATAGAATTCAACTATGTCTCGAAGTCCTACGGCGACAGAATCCTTTTCGAACACCTTTCCTTCAGGCTGCCTCCTGCCGGAATCGTCGGAGTGATCGGCCCTAACGGAGCCGGAAAGACAACCCTTTTCCGGCTCATCATGGGCATAGAAACCCCTGACAGCGGAAGCATCGACATAGGCGAGACTGTCAAGATTTCCTATGTGGACCAGCAGCACAGGAGCATAGATCCGGACAAGTCGGTCTATGAAACTATCGCCGGCAATTCGGAATGGGTCCGTCTCGGCAACAGGGACATCAACGCCCGCGCCTGGGTCTCACGCTTCAACTTCAGCGGGGCAGACCAGGAAAAACTCTGCGGAGTGCTTTCAGGGGGAGAACGGAACAGACTGCATCTTGCCCTGACCCTGAAGGATGAGGGCAACGTCCTTCTTCTCGACGAGCCGACCAACGATGTCGATGTCAACACCATCCGCGCCCTTGAGGACGGTCTGGAGAATTTCGCCGGCTGTGCTGTCGTTGTCAGCCACGACAGGTGGTTCCTGGACCGTATCGCGACGCATATCCTTGCCTTTGAGGGAGATGGCGGCGTCGTCTTTTTCGACGGAAACTATTCGGAATACGAGGAGAACAAAAAGGCCCGCTTGGGCAATGAAGAACCTAAACGCTTCAAGTATAAGAAACTTATGGACTAGGGAGTCCGGATTGATTGAAATCGTTTTTTATTCTATATTGACTAACTCGCTTAAAATCATTATAATTGGACTTTCATTACTCTAAAGACTTCAAGTCTATCGCTGAACCTTCTATGGCCGGCTATTCTGTCCATCTCCTCTGCAACGGGGGTAATGGAGGCTTTACGTATAGAGGAAAGAAGTACGAGATACTTCCCGGTGACCTTGCTGTCCTTACAAACTGTGAACAACTGAAAGACCTCAGGTCGAGCGACGATTTCAGCATTGAATATGTCGCCATGCCGACAAAGTATCTCTTCTCACTCCTTCCTGTACAAAGCATAGCAACAGGCACCAAGTTCCGTCTTAATGCAGACGCTGTCATCCATCTGACTGATGAGGAAATGAAGACCTATCAGACGGATATGCGCGGAATCAGGGACAGGCTTGCTATGAGCAGCCACACCTTTTATCGTGAGGTTGTCAGCACTTACTGCCTGGCAATGCTTTATGATCTTTTCCACTTCCACTCGATCAGACACCGGAATTCCGAATCCTCGGACAGGCGGTCCTATGTGGTCCGCCAGTTGATGGTGATGCTTGAGAGCGGTACCTGTACTACCGAAAGGGAAGTTTCCTACTACGCCGCAAGGCTGAATGTCACGCCGAAGTATTTGTCGGACACTGTCCGCAGGAATACCGGAGACAGCGTTACGGCGATGATCACGAGTTACACCCTTCCGATAGTGGAAAGCTATCTTGGAGACAATACCCTCTCCTTCACGCAGATTGCGGACTTGATGAACTTCCATTCCCTGTCGTACTTCAGCCGCTACGTCACCAAGCATTTCGGAATGTCTCCATCGGACATCCGTAGCGGGAAAAGGAAAAGATAAAAACCCGGATATGGTAAAGATCTTCTGTAAGAACACCGGATCCTTCAAGGAATTCCCTGAAGGCACGACCCTTCTTGACATCGCTCCTGAATTCGAGTTTGAAAAGCCTTATGACATCCTTGCTGCCAAGGTCAACAACGTGGCTGAAGGTTTGAGGTTCAAAGTCTTCAACAACAGAGACGTGGAATTCCTGGACTACCGCACCTACACGGGACGCGGCTTCTACTGCAGATCCCTCTGCTTCCTTCTATACAAGGCGGTCAGAGAACTGTTCCCTGACAGTAGCCTGCAGATAATGCGCCCTATCTCCAAAGGGTACTATTGCACGGTACGCAAGGAAGGCGGGACTGCCCTTACGGAAGCCGACGTGGACAGCATCCGGGCTTCGATGCGGGAGACCGTGGACCGTGATGTTCCGTTCAGGAGGCACGAAGTACGTGTTGAGGAGGCGATCCGGACCTTCCGTGAACTGGGCAACCTGGACAAGGTGAAACTCCTGGAGACCTGTGGTGAGGTCTATATCACTTATTACACTCTCGGCGGTGTCGCTGACTACTACTACGACGAGCTTGTGCCGGGTGCAGGCTACCTCCGGACTTGGAGCATAGAACTTTACCGCGATGGAATATTACTTCGTGTCCCTGACCGCCACCGCCCGGAGGAACTGGCTCCGTTCTTCGAGCAGCCGAAAACCTTCGAGGTGTTCAAGGAATCCCGGAAATGGAACTGGATAATGGATCTGGGGAACGTGGGCGATGTCAACGAATCCATCCTTAAGGGCAACGCTTCAGACCTAATCCAGATTGCCGAGGCCCTGCAGGAAAAGAAGATAGTCCAGATCGCCGAAGAAATCGAACGCCGTCACGAAGATCCTGACAATCCTGTCAAACTGGTCCTCATCACCGGACCCTCCAGCAGCGGGAAAAGCACCTTCTGCAAGAGACTGTCAGTCCAGTTGAAGGCCTGCGGACTCCACCCGATATCATTCTCGACTGACGACTATTTCGTCAATCGTCTGGACACTCCTAAACTTCCGGACGGTTCCTTTGATTTCGACAACTTTGAGACCGTGGACCACGCGTATCTTCAGGAAGATCTCCTGAAACTCCTTGCTGGAGAAGAAGTCGAGGTGCCTGAGTACAATTTCGTCACGGGTTTTCGCGAGTACAACGGAAAGAAGCTGAAAATCGTGGACCGCTCCGTCCTTCTCATCGAAGGCATCCACGCCCTGAACCCGAAATTGACCGACAGGGTTTCGGAAGAAGAGAAGTTCCGGATATTCATAAACACTATCACATCCATCTCCCTCGACTGCCACAACTGCATCCCTACCAGTGACAACAGGCTTCTCAGACGCATTGTCCGGGACTTCCTTAAGGGAGCATTCACTGTACGCGAGACCATCGCCAACTGGCCGAATGTCCGCCGCGCTGAAGTCAAGTGGATATATCCTTTCCAGGAGGACGCCGACGTCCTCTTCAATTCCGCCTACCTCATCGAATTCGCTGTTCTGAGGACTCAGGCTGAAAGGATCCTATCGACTGTGCCTAAGAATTGCCCGGAGTACAGCGAAGCGCACAGGCTTCTGAAATTCCTGCATTATTTTGTTCCGGTTTCTGACAAGGAGATTCCGCTCACATCTCTCCTGAGAGGATTCATAGGAGGAGGCGTCATTCAGAATAAATAAATTTGCTTGGGACGAATATTTTGTGCAATTTAGTGTGCTGAAAAGTGCATTATTTGAACTAAATAAACCACATTGAACGTAGTTATGTCCTCTAAGTGTTTGAGAATGATAGGGGTAGTCATTACTGCCCTCTGTCTTGCAGTTTCTGTAAAATCTGAAGCATCCAGAATCAAAAGCATCGTTAAAGTACAGGAAATCAGTGTAAGCGCCCCAATGGGGACCGCTCCGCGTCTTCCGTACAGGATTGTCGTCACATACTCTGACGGCACGACCGGCTTCCGCCAGGTATGCTGGATGAATTCCGGTGTTGCAACCGAGCGTATGGAAGCCTCCGACGACCCTTCAATCAACCCTGTAGGAAGCCGGTACACCGTCAAGGGCTTCATTCTGGGAGACAACTCCACCGCGAGTGGCTACCCTGTCTCCGCCAGTGTGACGGTTGTTGCGGATCCTTGGAAGGTCCCCTCATCCAAGCCTGTCGCGGAGCCGCTTCCCCTGAACAAAGTCCATCTCACCGGAGACAACAGGCTGACTTCCAACAGAGACCTTGATGTCCAGGAGATGCTGAGCCACTGGGATGTTGCCCAGCAGCTTTACAACTACCGTGACACCTACGGCCTGAGCACAGAAGGCTATCCTGTTTCCGACGGCTGGGATTCTCCGACTACGAAACTCAAGGGACACGGTTCAGGCCACTATATGTCAGCCTTGTCCTTCGCCTATGCAGGATGTACGGACCCAGACCTTAAGGCTCAACTCCTTTCCAGTATCCGCATAATGGTAGATGAACTTCGCGAATGCCAGGAAAGGACCTTCGTATGGCATCCGGAACTCGGACGCTACTGGGAAGCGAGGGATTATGCTCCGGAAGAAGAACTGAAAGAGATGAAGGGTTCCTGGGCGGATTTCGACAACTACAAGAAGGACTACGCCAAATACGGTTACGGCTACATCAACGCCATCCCGGCCGCACACTGCGTCCTGATTGAGATGTACCGCCCCTACAACAACGAAAACTGGGTGTGGGCTCCATACTATTCGGTCCACAAGCAGCTGGCGGGTCTTATCGATATAGCCACTTATGTGGACGACTCGGAGATCTCCGGCAAGGCCCTTCTCATCGCAAAGGATATGGGCCTTTGGGTCTGGAACAGGCTCCACTACAGAACCTATGTCCAGAAGGAAGGCACCGTCGAGGAGCGCAGGGAGAAACCCGGCAACCGCTTTGAGATGTGGAATATGTACATCGCCGGCGAGGTCGGCGGAATGGCCGAGTCCCTTTCCAGGCTTTCCGAAATGGTCGGCGACAGGACAGAAAAGGCTCGTCTGCTTGAGGCGGCCAACTTCTTTGACAGTCCGGCGTTCTTCGATCCGCTCTCAAAGAATGTGGATGACATCCGCACCCGCCACGCGAACCAGCATATTCCTATGATTGTAGGCGCATTGAGAAGCTACAGGAGCAACGGCGACCCTTACTACTATAACATCGCGGAGAACTTCTGGTCATTCATCCAGGGCCGCTATCGCTATGCGATGGGCGGAGTCGGCGACGGTGAAATGTTCAGGGAGCCGTATTCACAGATAACAAGTATGACCAACGCGTCCAGAAGGGACTACCGTACCGGTCAGCTTCTTCCGATGTCCGAAATCAACGAGACCTGCTGCGCCTACAACCTCGCGAAACTTTCCAAGGACCTCAACTGCTTCAACCCGGATGACGCAAGGTATATGGATTATTACGAGAGAGTGCTTTACAATCAGATAGTTGGTTCAATCCACCCTCACGAGTATAAGACGACCTACCAATACGCTGTTGGAATCAATGCCTCAAAGCCTTGGGGCAACGCTTCTCCTCAGGAGTCCTGCTGCGGAGGCACCGGATCGGAAAACCACGTCAAGTACCAGGAAGCTTCATACTTCGTTTCAGACAACACCATCTGGATAGCTCTCTATCTGCCTTCCGTCGCGACCTGGAACCAGAAGAAGGTGTCCTTCGAGCAGGAATGCAGGTGGCCGGCTGAACGTAGTACCATCCGCGTCACCGAAGGGAAGGGCAGGTTCTCCATGAAACTCCGCGTTCCATACTGGGCCGACGGAGACTTCGACATCAGGATCAACGGCAAGTCACTGGCTTCAGGGTACACGCCCGGCTCTTACTTCGAGATTCCGCGGCGCAAGTGGAAAAAGGGTGATGTCGTAGAAGTATTGATGCCATTTACCAAGCACCTTGATTTCGGCCCTGACAAGATGGAAACCGCAGTCAAGCCGGAAGGGAAGGTAGATGTCGATCCGATGTGGCTCGGAACCATTATGTACGGCCCTCTCGCTATGACCACCGTCGGAATCGAAGACTGGGATGACGCAACGGTGAATATGAACTACGATATGAGCGATGTCATCCTCAACGGTCCCGGCGAAGGACAGGGAACCGATGGCAACCTCTATACTCTCGAATTCAACGGCCGCACTTTCATTCCTGACTATTATGCCGATCCCTGTGAGACCCACTACTTGAGAATCAATCTTATAGCGGATCCGAGCGCAAAGTATAAGGTAGCACTCAACACGCTGATGGACAGGGCAGGCAAATATGACGAGGCGAACTACTCCCCGGAATCGTTCAAAAGACTCACCGATGAAATCGCCAGGACCAGAGCCCTTTTTGAAGGCGGGACCATCGACGAGGCAGAGGCAGATGCCCGGATCGACGCTGTCGGCAAGGCTTTCGATGCTCTCAGGCCGGTAAAACTTGACAAGGGCCCTATCGTTCTCACGATAGCGAAAGCCGAGTCCATTGAATCAGGCCTCTACACATCTGATTCCTTCGATTCTATGCAGAAGGCACTTGCTGAAGCGAAGGATGCTGTCAGGAGTGCGGAGACTCAGAACGCATACGATCTTGCCGATTATCTCCTATCCACTGCGATTGCCGATCTGGTCCCGGCTTCAAGTGTGGACAAGAGCCGCCTCAAGGAGCAGATGGACATTGCAAGAGCCCGCCGTGACGCGCAGAATGCCTGGAACTCTCTGTCAGTCAAGGTGCCGGAATGGGCTCCTTGGGCTCCGAACGCCTATGCCAGGATGATAGACGGGTACGACAAGTCCAATGAGATACTGAACAACACGGGAAAGAACTTCAGTCAGGCTGAAATTGACAAGGCGGCAGCTGAACTAAAGAGCCTGATAAACGCTATGCGCCCTGGAAATCTTCCTGAAATGGAGGACCTTGCCGAACTGAATGAGCTCCTCGCGAAGGCCAGGGAAGTGAATGATCGTTCCGGGAAGTATCGATACGCAATAAGTTACGCCAGGATGGTAGTTAATTATGTGTCAGATGGTTCCGGTACCAGGGATATGATTGAAAAGGCTGTTGCCGGTATCAGGGATATCCTTGACTAAAATTTTTAGAAAAATATTTGATATTTAAAAAATTTTAGTATTTTTGCAGAAAGTCAACAGAAGAAATGATGATATTCCGTTCAAACTCATATTGTTGTTGTACCAGTCGCTTCGATTGGTACAGTGGAATATGTGTGTGGATTTCAGAATAGGATTCAGACTGAAAAGCAAAACATACAAGCAGGCTGCCAATCGGAAACGGTTGGCAGCTTTTTTAAATTTACATCATTATGATTTACAAAAACTTAACTGAATTGATAGGAAATACTCCTATGCTGGAGATCGCTGGATTTGAAGGCCAGAAAGCCCGTTTGGCGGTAAAGATTGAATATTTCAACCCGGGAGGCAGCGTGAAGGACCGCATAGCCCTTGCCATGATCGAAGACGCCGAGGTCAAGGGACTTCTGAAGCCCGGTGCTACCATAATTGAGCCGACGTCCGGCAACACTGGAGTCGGAATTGCCTGGGTTGCTTCATCTAAAGGCTACAAGGCCATCCTGACTATGCCTGAAACTATGAGCGCTGAACGCCGCAGCCTTCTGATGGCGCTCGGAGCGCAGCTGGTTCTGACCCCTGGATCAGAAGGAATGAGAGGAGCGATTGTCAGGGCTGAGCAGCTTCAGAATGAGATACCGGGTTCAATCATTCTTGGCCAGTTTGTCAATCCGGCCAATCCGGCGGTACACGAAAGGACGACCGCTGAAGAAATATGGAAAGACACAGAAGGGAAGGTGGATATCTTCGTCGCCGGAGTCGGCACCGGGGGAACCGTCAGCGGAACGGGCAAGGGCTTGAAAAAACATAATCCGGCCATAAGGGTTGTTGCTGTCGAGCCGAAGTCGTCCGCAGTCCTCTCAACCGGTGTCGCCGGAAAGCACAAGATACAGGGCATAGGAGCCGGTTTCGTGCCTGACACCTACAATTCTGAGGTAGTTGATGCGATTCTTCCGGTCGAGGATGACGAGGCCATCAAAGCATCCCGAGATCTCGCCGCCCGCGAAGGACTACTGGTAGGAATATCCTCAGGTGCGGCGTTTGCAGCCGCCCTTAAGGAGGCGCGGAAGGAAGAGAATGCCGGCAAACTCATCGTCGCCCTCCTTCCTGACACCGGAGAGCGCTACCTTTCAACCGTACTGTATGATTTCAAAAACTATCCTCTCTGATATGCTTCCTTGCACATTAACAATCAAAAGAATGATGAAGAGGATCAAAGGTGTCCTCTTCCCTGAGTATTTCGGGATGGATGGCGACCTTGCAGCCGTCACGAATGACCTTGCCTCGCTGATAAATGACCAGACCATCGTAGAGACATTCGTGGGTCAGTTGCCGGAGCTCCGCCGCCTCCTTGTCGGGGATGCAGAGGCCACTGCGCACAACGACCCTGCTGTGGAGGATCTTGGAGAAGTCATTCTATGCTATCCTGTTATGGTCGCAATGATCAACTACAGGGTCGCCAATGCGCTCCTAAAACTCGGAGTGAAGACCATTCCCCGTATCATTACGGAACTTGCTCATTCGGCAACCGGAATTGATATCCATCCGGCAGCGGAGATAGGGGAGCACTTCGCTATTGACCACGGGACGGGTGTCGTGATCGGAGCCACCAGCGTGATCGGCGACAACGTGATGCTATACCAAGGAGTCACGCTTGGAGCGAAGAACTTCCACTATGATCCTGACGGCCACCCGCTAGACGAACCGAGGCATCCGATCCTTGAGGACAATGTGACGGTATATTCCAACACCTCTATCCTTGGACGTGTACGTATCGGCCACGACACCATCATCGGAGGTAATGTCTGGCTCACTCACGACGTTCCTCCCGGATCCCGGATCCTTCAGAGCAAGGCCATCGTACAACCCCTTTTCTCCGACGGCGCGGGCATCTGAAATCGCTCTCCGATGCTTGGGGAAGGCTACAGATTCACGGCGCCAAGGGAGGCGAGGGCGTGACGGTAGTCCCGCTCTGCGGCGAGGACAGTCTCAAGGGTGTCATAGTAGAGGTCGGTTTCAACCAGATAGTCGATCATCGAGATTTCCCCTTTGGACTGTGCAGAGAGCAGGAACTCGCGGTTATCGGTTTCGCTCAGCGAGGTCCTCATCATCTCTGAGTTCTCCTTCAGCGTCAAGGCCTGATTGAACTGGCTTAGCAGCTGGTAGTAGTACTGCTGTTCAGCGGCTGCCTGACGGGATTCCGCAGCAGCGACTGCGGCCCGTGACTGCTTGACTTTGTTGCCATTGCTCCATAAAGGAATATTAACTCCTACAGTCACTCCGCGGAATTTTTCGGCGGTGCGGATCTCGCTCATATACCCCACGGCCAGTTCAGGCATCCATGCTGTTTTGTCGATGGACAGCTGCTTTTGGCCAACAGACACTTCCTTGCGGACATATTCAAGGAATGGATTTTTCTCCGACGCTTGCGCATACCAGGTCTGGAAATCGGAAGGCAGTTCTTCGTACGAGTCGTAGGAGGAGGCTTCGAAATCGACCTCAAGGCCTCCGTTTAGCGACCTTAGAGTTGAAAGAAGAGTCTGCCTTTCTACTTCAAGCTTTGAAATCTCCCCCTGGACTGATGTCAGGTGCATCTTGGCTTTGTTGAAGTCCAGTACCGTAGCGTCTCCGGCCTTGATCCGCTTCTCAAATGAAGTTACCAGAATCCTGGCCTGGAGGAGGTGTGTGCGGAGTTCGGAAAGCATCGCATTGCAATAGACGAGGTCTATGCAGGCCTGCTTCGCTTCCAGCAGGACTTCCTGCCTTTCTGTACGGTAGCGCAGTTCCGCCAGTTCATTCATCCCGGCCGTCTTTCCGGATTTCATTCCGGTCAGGGTCGCTATGTCGAAGGCCTGTGACACACGCACATCGTGGCGTGTGCCGAGATTCTCTCCCCCCCGGAGATAGTTGAACTCGATCTCCGGGTTTTCCAGCAGGGCTTCCGACCTGTTTGACAGCTTTTGAGCGTCAACCTCCAAAGCCGCTGCCTTGAGTCCGGGATTATTCTCCTCAATCCCTTTCAACACCGAATCAACCGAACCTTGACCATAACTCAGGGTCCATATGCCTAGCGCAAGGATTGTAAAATATGCTTTTTTCATATCAGTTTCTTTCTATTGGTTAAAATATACATCACCGGAACGACGAAACCATTCAGGAGTGTGGAAGAGAAGAGGCCTCCGAGTATAACCTTGGCCATTGGAGACTGTATCTCGTTGCCGGGAAGATCTCCGCCAATTGCGAGAGGGAGCAGTGCCAGGGCGGAGGTGATTGCTGTCATGAGAATCGGATTCAGACGATCCAGTGATCCTTTCATCACTGCCTCAAAAGGCGAATAACCCTGCTCTGCGAGAGCGTTGTAACGGTCAATCAGCAGCATTCCGTTCCTGGTTGCGATACCGAACAGCGAAATAAAGCCGATGATCGCCGGGATGGAGAGGATTCCTCCGGAGAACCAGACCGCCACCACGCCGCCGATGAGAGCCAAAGGCAGATTCAGCAGCACAACAAGCGTCTGCGTCGCATTTTTGAACTCCCCGAAAAGCAACATAAAGATAATGAACGCGCTGAATATGCTGACGAGGGCGATAATCCTTGAAGCGCGCTCTTCGCTCTCGAACTGTCCTCCATATTCGATGTGGAAGTCCTCCGGAAGCTCGACATGCCCGGCGATCTCCTTCTTGATGGATGCCACGGCCCTTGCCAGTTCTCCACCGGTCGCATTGCACGATACGACCAGTTTACGGCTCACATTTTCGCGGTTGATGGTATTAGGTCCTGTCATTGACCTTATGTCCGCCACATAGGATAATGGAATACTCTTTCCGACAGGCGTGTCTATTGTAAGGTCCTCCAGCCTTTCCATTGTTGATTTCGCATCGTCCTTGACCTTGAGTGTCAAATCGAAAGAGCGATTTCCTTCGTAAACTGCTGACACAACCTCTCCCTCCAGCATCACCTTGACGATCTCCGCGAACTCCGGCAGAGTGATTCCGTAGCGGGCGAGCATCTCGCGCTTCGGAACAATGTTCAGCTGCGGTCTCTCGACCTGTTGCTCGACATTAATGTCGGCGATTCCCTCAACTTCTGAGATAGCTGATCTGATCTGCTGCCCGATGGCGTACATCCTGTTCAGGTCTGTTCCGAACAGTTTTATTGCGATATTGGACTGCGTACCGGAAAGCATCGCATCGATTCTGTGTGAAATGGGTCCTCCTATCTCGATATTCACTCCCGGAATTACAGACAAGGCCTGACGTACTTCTTCGGTCAGTTGTTTTCTTGATTTACGCTTCAGGACGAAAGGACACTCGAACTCCGAGCAGTTGACGCCGAAGGCGTGCTCGTCGAGTTCGGCGCGGCCTGTCTTGCGTCCCACTGTCTGTATCTCCGGAATGCCCATAAGGATTTCCTCGGCTTTCAGTCCGATTTTCTCGGATTCCTCGATGGATATTCCAGGCACTGAACTCATTGCTATAGTGAAAGAGCCTTCGTTGAAGGCAGGCAGGAAACTGCGGCCGAGGGAGAAGAATATGAACAGCGAGATGACCAGCATCGCTCCAACCGTTCCGAGAATCGTTTTTCTGTGGTTAAGGGACCAAGTCAGAGCCTTCTTGTAGATCCTCTTCATGAATTCAGCCACCGGAGATGCGACGTCCTGTCCTGCATTCTCCTTGCCCAACAGGAAAGAACTCAGTACCGGGGTGACGGAAAGCGCCACCAGAGTGGAAGCCATCAGGGAGATGATGAACGTGATTCCAAGTGGTTTAAGCATACGTCCCTCCATTCCGGACAGGAAGAAGAGAGGCAGGAATGATGCAATGATGATCAATGTGGAGTTAAGCATTGGCATACGAACTTCCTTTGAAGCCTCGTAAACTGTCTTCAATACGCTTCGGTCTGTGTCTCGGCTCTGCCTGAGCCGTTTGAATACGTTTTCTACATCCACGATCGAGTCGTCCACCAGGGAGCCTATTGCGATGGCGATACCGCCCAGACTCATAGTGTTGATGGTGAATCCCATCCATTTGGTGATCAGGAGCGAGATGACTATCGACAGAGGAATGGAAATCAACGAAATCAAGGTCGTTCTCCAGTTCATCAGGAAGATGAAAAGCACGATGATTACAAAGAAAGCACCCTTCAGCAGGGATTTCCTGACATTCTCGATCGAACCCTCGATGAAACGCGACTGGCGGAAAATCTGTGAATTGATCTTGACATCCGGCGGCAGAGCCGTCTGCAGTTCCGCCAATGCATCGTCAAGACGCCTTGTCAGTTCCAGGGTGTTTGTGTTCGGCTGCTTGGTGACAGTCAGCAGCACCGCCGGCTTTCCATCGTTGGAAGCGACGCCAAGAACAGGAGTCTTTGCACCTATTCTGACTTCTGAAACATCTTCCAGAGTTATTGGGAAGCCATTTTCTGTCAATTTAACAACGGCCTTCCTCATCTGTTCTATGTCATTCGTAGAGAGAAGTCCTCTGACGATGTATTCATTTCCATTTTCGTATAGAGTGCCTCCGGAAGCGTTCTGGTTCATTCCCTTGACAGCGTTGATGATTTCATCCATCGAGACACCGTAGTGACGCATCCTGCCCGGATCAATGAGAATCTGATACTCCTTGATATCTCCGCCCATAACCGCCACCTGCGCGACTCCGCCTGTGGAAAGCAGCCGAGGACGTATTGTCCAGTCGGCGGCAGTCCTGAGGTCCTGCATGGACGTTGAATCAGCCGTGAGTCCGATGATCATCAGCTCTCCAAGAATCGAGGCCTGAGGTCCCAGGGTGGGTTTTCCTGCTGTTTCCGGCAGGTCCTCGCCGACCATCGCGATTTTTTCGCTGACGATCTGCCTGGCCTTGTAAATGTCCGTGCCCCAGTCGAACTCTATGTTGACGATCGAGAAGCCTGTGGTGGAAGAAGAGCGCACGCGGCGCACATTGGTAGCTCCGTTGACCGCGGTCTCAATGGGGAAAGTCACAAGCCTCTCTACCTCTTCCGGTGCCATCCCCTCCGCCTCCGTCATCACAACGACCGTAGGAGCGTTCAAGTCCGGGAAGACATCGACTTCCGTATTGTTGATTGAATATATGCCCGCCAGCAGACATAGCACGGCGATCACCAGGACCGCTATCCTGTTGCTTAGCGAGAAGCGGATTATTCCGTTCAAGAATCCGCGGTCTTGCTGAAGTTGTTCCATAGGACTAATGATTATGATTGTGACCTGCCGGAACTGCCGTGACGCTTGCCAGCTTGACCTGCACAGCACCGGAAACAACCACTGCGTCGCCTTCATTAAGTCCGGTCCTGACCAGGACTCTTTCTCCGTCCGACTGCCCGAGAGTGACTTCTTTCTTCAGGAAGGCGTCAGGCTCGTGCTGAATGAACACATAGTGTACTCCCTGATCTTCCACAACGGCGGAAATCGGCACCGAGATCGCATTCGCTCCGGTTTTTGTCTTTAGATAGACATCTGCGTAAGATCCCGCGAAGATCTCACCCTTGTTGTCGAATTCAAAGGTTACGGGAATATGGAAATCTCCTGCGGAAGAGCGTCCGTAACTAACCAGTCTTCCGTTCAGATCCTTAAGACTGTAGGCCTTGCCGCTATATGATGTCGTGAAATTCGCATCAGTGATCTGACTGATCTTTCCGTAGTACCTCTCGGAGACATCCGCCCTCAACTGAAGTTTCCTGTTTTGGCTGACCGTTGCGACGGGGCTGCCCATAGTTACGAAGTCTCCATTCTTGACATTCAGGCTCTTGATATATCCTGAAAGAGGAGAAACTACGGCAACGCCATCCGCTCCCACGCCTCCCGATGCAAGGGCTTCGTAGTCTGCCCTGGCCTGCTCATAGACCATACGGCTCTGGTCCAGATGACTTTCGCTGACGATATTGTCCTTACTCAGGAGCAAATCCCTTTCGTACTCCTTTTCAGCTGTCTCAAAAGTGATTCTGGCCTTGGCCAGCTGATCGCCTGTGGCCAGGTTTCTGGACGATATCGATGCTATCCGGGAACCATTCCCGACAGCGGAACCCTCGGTCAGCCTGCCCAGACTGACAATTCCGTCCGCCTTGGCAACGACCGTCATCTCGTCCCCGGCCGCGGACAGGATCTGTCCGCTCGTCCTGATAACCTCACTGAAATCACTGTAGCGAACATTCTCCACGGCAATCCCGAAAGCCCTCTGCTTCTCCACACTTACAATAATCTCCCCCTCGTGGCCACCCTCGTGTCCCTCATGACCACCCTCGTGCTCCTCGTGGCCACCCTCGTGCTCCTCGTGGCCTCCCTCGTGACTGCTTCCGTGCTCCTGATCGATGTCACCATTGTGCCCCGGAACCTGGCCGTTGCTCCCTTCGTGACCTTGGTCATGCTGGTGCCCGTTTTCGTGTTCGTGGTCATATTCATTTCCCTGACTATGGGTGTGGCCGATGTTTTCGGCCACCTCTGTCGAAGAAATATTCCTTTGGCAACCGTAAAACACTGCGCCAAGTATCATCAAAATATAAAATGCTCTTTTCATTATGGAGGATAACTAATTGATTACCAATAAATAACAGGGCTCTTCTCCCCGCGGAAATATGGGGAGAAGGGTATAGTAAACTATTGATTTTCAGCAGTTTATCCTCCACGTAAGAATAGGAGGTGGAACTTGGGGCTTGGAACCGGCAACGACGAAGCCCTGAACAGCAGCCGGAATCGATGCCGGAATATGGACAAGCGGTTCCGGCAGCACGATTGCAGTTGGAGCGTAATCCACTCTGAGATTGTCCGAAGGACAGTACTTCTCGTGCGCGACGCAATGGCTCTCGTCCTCATCGTGGTTTGCATCGGAATGATGCGTGTGCTCATCATCGCAGCATCCGTCCTCAAGACAGATTTCCTGGACAAGACATATCATAGTCTGATGATGGTGGTGAGGAACACAGGTCGTGAACATCACCATCAGCATGGCCAGAAAGATGGATGCTATGGATAATTTCTTGAGCATCAAAATACTTATATCCCGGCAAAAATAAAGGTTTTCCTCCATGAAACCAAATAATCCTGTCCAAGAAGGTACCATCTCAATAAATTTCACAGGAGTAAATCAAAAATAGTTGCCCGGCCGCGCTTGCTAAGTAATAGTTAAGAATATTCATAAAAGGGAAATGACCCAAATTGACATGAACCCCGAAAGTCAGATAAAAAACTTTCGGGGTTCACATCAAACACTGGCCAGCTCCATCGGCGGCAAAATGTCAAGAAAACTGGCGGGGACAGGGTTTATTTCGCTTCCAGATACTCGTCAATCGCTTTTGCGGCCTTGCGACCTGCTCCCATCGCCAGGATTACGGTTGCAGCGCCTGTAACCGCATCTCCTCCAGCGAATATACCTTCGCGTGTTGTCCTTCCATCTTCATCAGCGACAAGCCCTCCGCGCCTCGTAGCTTCAAGTCCGGCGGTAGTCTTTACAATCAGAGGGTTAGGAGCCGTTCCGAGAGCCATAATGACAGTCTCTGTAGGGATTTCGAACTCGGAGCCTTCGATCGGGACAGGGGAGCGCCGGCCGCTTGCGTCCGGTTCTCCCAGTTCCATCCTGATGCACTTGATTGCCCTGACCCAGCCCTTCTCGTCTCCGAGGATTTCTACCGGGTTGGTCAGCATCTGGAAGTCTATTCCTTCTTCCTTGGCGTGGTGTACTTCTTCCTTTCGCGCCGGAAGTTCAACCTCTGTGCGTCTGTAAACTATGGTCGTGTCGGCGCCGAGCCGCAAGGCGGTGCGGGCAGCATCCATGGCAACGTTGCCGCCTCCTACGACGCAGCATTTCTTCCCGGCGTGGATAGGGGTGAGGTAGTCTTCTCGGAAAGCCTTCATCAGATTGTTCCTCGTGAGGAATTCGTTGGCGGAGAAGACTCCGTTGAGATTTTCTCCGGGAATATTCATAAACTTAGGGAGTCCGGCTCCTGTGCCGACAAAGACAGCCTGGAATCCTTCATCCTCCATCAGACTGTCGATAGTGACAGTCCTTCCGATGATGACGTCGGTCTCAATCTTGACTCCGAGTCGCTTGACTTCGCCGATCTCGCGTTTCAGGACGGTGTCCTTCGGGAGACGGAACTCAGGGATACCGTATTCCAGAACTCCACCTGGTTTGTGCAGGGCTTCGAAGATCGTGACATCATAGCCTTTTTTCGCAAGGTCTGATGCGCAGGCAAGTCCTGCAGGGCCTGAACCGACGATCGCGACCTTCTTTCCGTTGTTCGGCGCTGCAGGGGTGAAATCGTCCGCACAGTATTCCGCGGCGTTGTCGGCCACGAAGCGCTCCAGTTTTCCGATTGCTACCGGCTCGCTTTTGACGCCAAGTATGCAACTTCCTTCACACTGGGACTCCTGTGGGCAGACTCGTCCGCAGACGGCTGGGAGCGAAGAATCCTGGGCGATCACTTTAGCCGCTCCGGCGATGTCCCCATCCTTTACACGGGCGATGAATGCAGGAATATTGATGCTGACAGGGCAGGCTCCCACACAGCGCGGGTTCTTGCAATTCAGACATCTGGATGCTTCCAAAAGAGCTTCCTCAAGGTTGTAGCCGTAGCAGACTTCCTCGAAATTATGTGCTCGTACCTCAGGGTCCTGTTCCCTGACCGGTACTCTTGGTATTCTGTTCATTTTTCTATTTGATGCTTTATTCTGTCTGCAAAATGACAGACTCATCGTTAATCATTCCAACTAGGCTTCTTCCGCCTTGTACTGCCCGAGACGGCGCATAGCTTCATCGAAGTCGACATCGTAGCCGTTGAATTCAGGCCCGTCCACGCAGGCGAACTTAGTCTTGCCCGCGACGGTGACGCGGCAAGCTCCGCACATTCCGGTCCCGTCCACCATAAGCATATTGAGGCTGACATCCTCAGGGATGCCCAACTTCTTGCAGGTAAGTGTCGCGAACTTCATCATTATCATAGGGCCTATGGCTACGGCCTGGTCGTACTGCTTGCCTTCTGAAACGAGTTTTTCGAGACAGGCGGTGCCGACTCCATGGAAACCTTCACTACCATCGTCAGTACATAGGTAAAGATTGTCGCAGGCGGAAGAGATCTCATCCCTGTAGATGAAAAGATCCTTGTTTCTGGCGCCAATTATAACATCGACTGCCACGCCCTTGTCGTGGAGCCACTTGGCCTGGGGATAGACCGGAGCGGTTCCGACGCCTCCTGCGATGAAGATGTACCTTTTTCCTTTGAGTTCTTCGTCCGGCATATGGACGAAAGCGGATGGGTTGCCCAGTGGACCTACGACGTCGTTGAAGAACTCTCCTTCCTCCTTGCTGATAATAGCTCTGGAAGAAGCTCCGATAAGTTGGGTGACAATTGTCACCGTTCCGGCGGTTCTGTCGTAGTCGCTGATTGTGAGGGGGATGCGCTCACCTTTTTCATTGGCGCGCACGATGAGGAACTGTCCGGGCAATGCAGCCTTGGCGATCCTCGGAGCCGCTACGACCATCTTGCAGATGTTTGGAGTCAGCATCTCTCTTGTCAGAATCTTGAACATAAATTTAATTTGTTAAGCCATTGCATCCGGTTGGTTCGGATACAACAAACAAATTTAGGCATAATTGGCGATATATCCTACACTTTGAAACGTACGGCCCATTCAACGATATTAAGTTAGCCCATAATTTCCGGGTGAACTAAATATTAAAGCAAGTTTCCCAGGAACTGATGCTTTTCGGCTTCGGACATCCCGCGGCGGGAGGCATATTCGTCGATGGCGGACTGGCTCAGGCGCCGGACTTCCGGATATGAGGCTTCAGGATGTATGAATATAAGGCCGCAGATGGTGGCATCAGGAATCATCGCGCAGCTGTCCAGAAGGGTGATGCGCAGTTTGCCGGCTCCCGGCAGCAGCCTGAGAATGTCCCTTTTCAGGGTATGGTCCGGGCAGCTGGCGTATCCCGCCGCTGGTTTGATGATGCATAGCATTGCTTCATCTTTTGTCTTGACCGGTTTGAGCGGGAAATTGGAAACGGCGCTGAGGCGGGATGCGATTTCGGCAGACAGCCATTCTGACGCTGCCTCTGTCAGAGTCAGCCGTACGGCTCGAGAGAGCATGGAAGAGTAGTCTCCCGTAGAAATGCCGGAGCACACCGGACAATCGCAGGGCGCCTGATGCTCCACGGGGTGGACGCTTATGGCGAACATCCCCATAGGAGAATCGAAACCGTATTGCTTCGGAGCCACGAAGTCAGACAGGGACCGGCCTTCGTTGTTGCGGAACATCGGAAGACGGAAATCCTTCGCAACGATGTCGTCCCCTTCGGAACGAGCTCCGTCGAATCTGGCGGAAATTGTGATTATACAGCCGTTGGAAGCCTTCAGGCGCTTCAATTCATCCTCCGCATCTTTACGTATCCTCTGCAATTCTCTGCTGTAGGTCTCCATAACCCCGGCGTCAGCCTCTGATGGTTTCTTCAATCCCCAGATCGCCGTGAAAAGGCTCCAATCGAAGAACGACTCGACTTCTGCTATGCTGAGTCCGCGTGCCGGAATGCTTTCAAAAGGATTGCCACTGATGTATTCTCCTTCTGAAAAGACCGGTTTTCCGTCAGGTTCTGAAGCCGCAGCACCTGATTCAGGGGTATTTTTTTCCGTCCTGCCCGGGCGTTTCTTCCCGCCCTCGGCATAAAGTATCCTGAGCTTTTCCTGCTTCTCGTGCTCAATTCTTTCGGTCTCTTCCCTGTCAGACATCAGCTGGCTTGCAAGCACGGCGGATGCAGAAGCGTCCGATGCATAGAAGACATGCTCGTAGAGCGGCGCCAGTATGACGGCCGTGTGCAGGGCGGAGGCTGCTGCGCCTCCGACCAGAAGTGGAGTAGACAGCCTCCTGGCCTGCATTTCACGGCAGATTTCCTCCATCTGGAACAGCGATGGAGTGATCAGGCCGCTGACCCCTATAAGATCGGCCTCATTCTTCCCGGCAGCGTCAAGAATGGTCTCTTTGGGGACCATAACTCCGAGGTCTATGATTTCGAATCCGTTGCAGCCAAGCACGATTCCGGTGATATTCTTCCCGATGTCGTGGACGTCTCCCTTGACGGTGGCGAAGACGATCTTAGGTTTGGAGATGCCTTTTTCTGAGCCTTCTTCTATATACGGCTGCAGGACGGCGACAGCGTTCTTCATCGTCCTGGCGGACTTGACCACCTGTGGCAGAAACATCTTCCCTGCCCCGAACAGTTCGCCGACCTTGGCCATTCCGCTCATCAACGGCCCGTCGATAATCTCCACAGGTCTTGAATATATCTTCAGGCACTCCTTCAAATCCGTCTCCAGATTCGAGGAATCGCCCTTCACCAGAGCATTGACTATGCGTTCCTGGACGGTAAGGTCCGCTGACGGGGATATTGGTCCGCCGGACGCTCCGCTTCGCTCCATCCCACCAATCGCAAGCGACTGGCCACACTCGGCGGCTGCCTTTGCTGCCTCTGCGGCTTCAGCGATCCTTTGCGCCTTGTCAATCAGACGCTCGGTGGCGCCCGGGTCGGAATCGAGGATTACATCCTCGCAGCGCTTCATCAGTTCCGGCTCGATGTCATCATAGACCTGAAGCATGCCCGGATTGACGATTCCCATATCGAGACCAGCTGCAATGGCGTGATAAAGGAATACGGAGTGCATAGCCTCTCGTACGGTGTTGTTTCCGCGGAACGAGAAGGAAAGGTTCGAGATTCCGCCGGAAGTGCGGCAGCCCGGCAGATTGTCCTTGATCCATCGGACAGCTTCGATGAAGTCGGCGCCGTAGCGAGCATGCTCCGCGATGCCCGTTCCGACCGGAAGCACGTTGACATCGAAGATGATGTCCGTCGCTGAATATCCGGCCTTCTCCGTCAGCAGACGGTATGCCCGCCGGCAGATTTCAATTTTACGGTCAAAGGACGTAGCCTGGCCTTTCTCATCGAAGGCGATGACAATGACAGCGGCCCCCAAGGTCTTGATTTCTTTGGCTTTCCGCAGAAATATATCTTCTCCTTCTTTAAGTGAAATGGAATTTACTATACACTTCCCTTGGGCATTCTTCAAGCCCGTGACCAGAGTCTCCCAATGTGATGAATCGATCATCAGCGCCGCTTTCGCGACCGACGGATCGTTCGACACGTAGCGCAGGAACTTCTCCATCTCAACCGTAGAATCAAGCATAGCGTCATCCATATTGATGTCTATGACCGACGCCCCGTTCTCAATCTGCTGCGCTGCTATCTGAAGTCCGGTCTCATATTCCCCGGCGGCTATCAGCTTCGCGAACTTCCTGGACCCCGCCACATTCGTTCTCTCTCCGACATTCGTGAAATTGTTCTGCCTGTCCACTTCCACGCTCTCCAATCCGCTTACATACAACGGCCCCTGCTCCAGTACAAGGGGTTTGACGCTGCCGGACGCCATTGCCGGCAGCGGCCCCATAGCTCTTGGCTTGATGCCGCGTACGGCATCAGCGATCGCACGTATGTGGTCCGGGGTGGTGCCGCAGCAGCCTCCGACAATATTGACGCTGCCGGCAATGGCCATCTCGCGGATGGCGGCGGCAGTCTCCTCCGGAGACTCGTCGTATTGTCCCATCTCATTCGGCAGGCCTGCATTCGGATAGCAGCTGACGGCGCATCCGGCGAATCGGGAAACCTCTGCGACAAGCGGGATCATATCCTTGCCTCCGAGAGAGCAGTTCAGGCCGAAGGAAAGTGGATCTGCGTGAGTGATCGAGCGGTAGAAAGCCTCCATAGTCTGTCCGGTGAGGCTCCTGCCTGAGCGGTCGCTAAGCGATGCGGAAATCATTACCGGAATATCTGCGATCCGGGAAAGCGCGTAAATGGCTGCCTTGGTGTTTAGGGCATCGAAACAGGTCTCGAAAAGGAGAAGGTCGACTCCTCCGGCTATGAGCGCGCGGATCTGCTCCTCGAAAGCATCAGCCATCCGGTCGAAACCGTATGGACGGAAAGCCGGATTGTTTATGTCCTGCGCAAGAGACAGGGACTTGCCGGTCGGGCCGACGCTTCCCGCCACCCAGACCTTGCGGGGAGCGGCGTCGGCCGCCTCCCTGGCAAGTCGGGCGGCAGCCTCGGCAAAGACGGAAGCGCGGTCCGACAAGCCGTATTCAGCCTGTGAAATCCTGTTCGCACTGAATGAATTGGTTGTTATGATGTCCGCTCCTGCGGCGATATAGTCATTATGAATCTCCTTGATCGTCTCCGGGTTGGAGAGATTGAAAGTTTCGCTGTTTCCCTCAAGGCCGTGCCGCTGGAGCATCGTGCCCATCGCGCCGTCAAGGATCAGGATTCTGTCGGAAAGTGCCTGTCTGATGTCGTCCATAGTCGTCTAAAAGCATTCGCGGAGTATTCCGCAGACATTCCTGGCCTTGCCCATAGTGTAGAAATGGACGGACTTGCACCCGTGGGCAAGAAGGTCCTTGCACTGGGCTGCGGCCCATTCCTGACCGATTTGATAGACGGCTTCCTTATTATCCTTGTGGGTTGCGATTTCGCGGGTCAGCTCGCTCGGAATGTCAATTGAAAAGCTCTCAGGAAGGAGTTGAACCTGCTTCGCCGTTGAAAGAGGCTTCAGACCGGGAACTATCGGAACAGTGATGCCGGCCTTGCGGCAACGGTTGACATATTCGTAGAAACGGCTGTTGTCGAAGAACATCTGGGTGACGATGTAGTCGGCGCCGGCATCCACCTTGCGCTTCAGAAAGGCGATGTCGTCCTCCAGGTTGGCCGCCTCGAAATGTTTTTCAGGGTAGCCTCCCACACCGATGCTGAAGAAGCCTTCACAATCGTTTTCCTTTTCGAAGCGGCGGATTGCCTCCACTAGCTCGTTGGCATGGTTGTAGCCTCCGGGGGTCGGCGAAAAACGCTTCTCTCCGCTAAGGCAGTCTCCTCTCAGAGCCAGGACATTGGATATTCCCATAAACTTGAAGTCCTGAAGCTGGAACTCTATCTGTTCCGCAGTGGAGCCTCCGCAGATGATGTGGGGTATTACGTCCACCTTGAATTCGGACTGAATTGCTCCGCAGACCGCACTCTCGCTTACGCGACGTCTGACGAGACGTTTCAGGAACGTTCCGTCAGACTGTTCCCGATACTCGATTTCATCTCGATGGCAGGTGATGTTTATGTATTTGGGGCTGAATTCCATAAATTGCTTTATGTCATCCAGTAGTTGAGCCTTTGTGATGCCCTTGAGCGGGGGGACGATCTCAAGGGAAGGGTAGGGTTTTGTGCTGTTTGTCAAAATGTCCGTTATGTTCATATACAGGCCGGGCCCGCCGTTATGCGGGAAGCCCGGTCCGTGAAGATAATTAAATTTGTTCAAAAGCCTGTTCCAGGTCGGCGATAATGTCATCGATATGCTCCACTCCGACGGACAATCTGATTGTGTTAGGAGTCAGATGCTGTTCGGCCAGTTCTTCCGGACTCAGTTGTGAGTGGGTGGTGGTCGCAGGATGGATGACCAGGGACTTGACATCAGCGACATTGGCGAGGAGGGAGAAGATTTTCAGGCTGTCTATGAATTTCCAGGCATCGTCCTGCGTACCCTTGATTTCAAATGTGAATATGGAACCGCCTCCGTCAGGAAAATACTTTTCATATAATTTGTGATCAGGATGTCCGGGGAGGGACGGGTGGTTGACCTTTGCGACTTTAGGGTGGTTTTTGAGATATTCGACAACCTTCAGCGCATTGCTTAAGTGGCGCTCGATTCGCAGCGGCAGGGACTCTACGCCCTGGAGGAGGAACCACGCCGCTATGGGAGAGATGCAGGCGCCGGTGTCGCGGAGGATGACGGCGCGGACCCTTGTGACGAAGGCAGCCGCCCCTGCGACATCCGCAAACACCGCTCCGTGGTAACTGGAATCAGGTTTCGCAAGGGTTGGATACCTGTCCGAATGGTCTTTCCACCTGAAGTTGCCGCCGTCAACTATGATTCCGCCAAGAGTCGTGCCGTGACCTCCGATGAACTTTGTGGCTGAATGCACGACGATATCGGCTCCGTGCTCGATCGGGCGGATGATCAGAGGCGCGAATGTGTTGTCCACGATGAACACTATTCCGTGCTTGTGCGCCACGGCTGCGATACCGTCCAGATTTGTGATGTCGGAGTTTGGATTTCCGAACGTCTCTGCATAGATAACCTTGGTGTTTGGCTTGATGGCTGCCTCAAGGGCCTTCAGGTCATTCACTTTGACGATAGTATGAGTGATTCCCCTGCTGGATAGAGTGTGGGTGATGAGATTGTAGGAGCCTCCGTAGAGATTGTCGGCGGCGATGATGTGATCACCCGCCTGCGCTACGTTCTCCAATGCGTAGGTTACGGCTGCCGCTCCGGACGAGACTGCCAACGCCGCCACACCGCCTTCGAGAGCAGCGATTCTCTGCTCCAGGACATCTTGTGTGGAATTGGTCAGGCGGCCGTAAATGTTGCCGGGATCCCTTAGCCCGAACCGGTCCGCCGCGTGCTGGCTGTTGTTGAAGACATAGGATGTCGTTTGATAGATTGGAACCGCTCTTGAACCGGAAACCGGGTCAGGATTCTCCTGCCCTGCGTGGATGGCGATTGTCTCAAGGTGCAGTGTCTGCTTGCTCATAATTGTCTTATTCTTTTAAAAAACTGTTTCTTCGTCCCGACCGGTCGGGCGCTTCTTTCTGGTGCAAAGTTGACACTTTTAGAAAAATCATCCAATATATTTTTTAAAATAGATAAATTGTCTATATTTGTATAAAAAACATATCGGTATCTCTAAATATTTTGCCGGATATGGTATTTTGTAGATTATTTATCTTATGAATGGAATTGACGAAAAGGATGCAGAGATCCTGCGCATCATACAGGACAACGCCAACATCACCAACAGGGAAATCGCCGCAAAGGTCCACCTGTCTCCGACGCCGGTCTTCGAACGCCTGAAGCGGCTGAGGCAGCAGGGTTACATCAAGAAGATAGCGGCGGTTCTGGACGCTGAGAAGCTCGAATGCTCATTCATAGCCTTCTGCTACATAAGGCTTAAGCAGCACACATTTGAGAATGCCCGCAACCTGATGGACGCGGTCCGGAAGATTGATGAGGTGGCGGAGTGTTACAACATTTCCGGAGACTATGACTTTATGATGAAAGTCTATGTCTCATCGATGAAGGAGTACCAGCAGTTCGTTCTGAGGATTATGGGATACCTGGACTGCATCGGAGGTCTGAACAGTTTCTTCGTGATGGGAGAGGTCAAGAACACTTTCGGAATTCCGGTCCGATGCACTGGAAAATAAACCGGATTGCGGGGGAAATGGATATGCCGGACGGATGCGACATATTGTTGACGGATGCTCGTGGGGAGTGTGGAATGCTGGTCGCCTCGAGCCTCAGGGCGCGCGGCCTTAGGGTGGAAGTGCTGGAAGCGCCAAAGGCCGGCCGGTATGAGGCTGGTTTTATGAGAGCTCTCAGGTCGGCGGTGGAGAAGTTGGGGCCGCGTGTCATAATGCCGGTGTTCTTTCCGGAGATTGTAGCGGAGCATCGGGAGGAGTTTCCGGGTGTGATTGTCGCCGCCGGGGATGCCGCCGTAATCCGTACTCTTGACAACAAGGTCAGCGCCAGCGAACTGGCTTCCGGACTGGGTATCCCTCAGCCAAGGCGGTTCTCAAGCGTGGAGGATGTCGATGAATATCCTGTCGTGTTCAAGCGCCCGAACGGGCAGGGAGGCGACAGCGTGTATTTCCCCAAGTCCCGTGAAGCCCTCGAGAGGCTGTTGTCAACAGCCAGAGGACACTTGATCACCGAATATGTTTCCGGTCAGGTCCACTGCGTAGATGCTCTCCGATGGGGTTCTGTATTCCGTTCCTCTTCCTACCGTGTCCTTGAACCGGTCGGGAAAGGAATCTCCACCAAGCGGGAGCATATTGCTGCCCCGCAACTTGAAAAGTATCTGTAGACGATGCTGAAAGCGGTTGACTACCAAGGTGTCTGTGGAGCTGATTTCATCATCGCCCTGGACGGCCGCCCGTATTTTCTGGAATGCAATCCACGTTTCAGCGGAGGCCTGTCAACAGCCATCGAAAACGGTTTCGACATTCCTTATGAATACTACTTGTGTCTGACAGGCTGACTTCCACCAGCCTTTCCCGGAACAGTTTTCTTCGGAAAGAACTTCGGACAGTTTTGATGTGTTTTCTGTTTTTTTCACTATATTCAAACGATGAAACGTTTATTTTCAATCGTCGTCCTGTCGCTTGTTGCGACGACGGCATTCTGCCAGGAGGTCTGGCAGATCACGTACGTGCCTGAGAAGAGTCCAGTTCCGTCCAGGGACACTACAAAAGTCCTGTGCATCGGAAATTCCTTCACATATTTCTTCGACAGCCCGCACAAGATGCAGGAAATAGCCGCCTTCGAAGGCCATTGGCTTGACATCCGTGTCGCCACCCGCGGCGGCTGGACCTTCGCGCAGCACATCGTTTACCAGCCGGCTGTAGAGGTGATAGGCGAGGGAGGCTACGACGTGGCCTTCCTCCAGGACCAGAGTCAGTCCGCCGTGAGATACCACGCCTTGAGAAAGGAATATCCTTTCATCCGAAAGGACTTCAGAACCCTTGCCGACTGTGTCAGGACCTGGTCCCGGGACTGCAGGATCGTGTACGAGAGGACTTGGTCGTATCCATATTCAGGGACGGACGCCAACGGCGGTTTCGCTACAGAGGAAGAATTCGACAAGCATATAGGAAAAGGCTCCCGCCAGGTTGTCCGAGGCTACGATGCATCGATTTCCCCGATCGGGGATGCCTTCGCCCTTTCGAGGAAACTTCATCCGGAGATCGATCTTTTCTGGGAAGACGGGAAACACCAGAGCGCGGAAGGAACTTATCTGAAAGCCTGTGTCAACTATCTTATTCTATTCAGGGCTCCTTTCGGGCCATCTCCGTCAGACTGCGATCTGGCTCCTGAAACGGCCCGGAAGATCCGGTCCGTCGCAGAGAAGGCGGTACTCGGAAGAACTAGATGACCTTCAGTGTTCTTTCCCTGACCATCCTTGCGAAATCAGGAGCGAAGAAAGATCTGTAAGTGAACATCAGCACGCTCTCGAAAGGTCCCTGCATCCACTCCGGAGCATCCAGTCCCTTGACGAGTTTGCCGACCGGACGCAGTACTTGAGGATTTGTGGCCACTTCTACAGATACTCCTGTCAAAGCGCAACCGTTCATCACGGCGATGAAGGGATCCTTGTCTATCGCGAGGAATGCTGAAGCGAAAGCGGTCGATGTTGTCTCGAATCCGGTAAGGAAACGTACGGCAGGCGATCCGTTTTCTATGCATCCGAGTTGCAGTCCGTCGGTTATGAAGTGAGCCCCTTCTGAAAAGAATACGATGCTTCCTGTGGCCCTGGCAAGAGATACGGCATATCCTACGATATCCTTAAGTGGAATCATCTTCCTGTTTGCTGATGCCATTCCAATCCTTACCATCCTCTTTTCTTCTTCTCCCAAGCCTGAGCACGGGACCGGCTCGCATCCTACAGACGCAGCAAGGCTGCAGATGTCCGATGCCGTTCCTCTGATTGCGGTAGGGAAGGAATCATTTATGAAATCCAGAACCACTTTCTTGCGGTAGCCAGTCATCTCGAAAGCGGCCGGGGCGAGAATCCAAGGCTTCCTGAGGCTGTGGAATATGCGTGCCGCCATCTTCATGGCCTTGAGATTGTCACCGTTGATGGTGGCTGTATTTATGAAGAGGGAGTCGGCGTTGTTCGAGACTTCTTCAACTTCCTGCGGTGTCAGGCAGGCGAATGGCGACGCGCCGATTGACACCAAGGCGTTTCCGACGTATAGGGCGGAAACGAAGTTCGTCATACATTGAACCATCGGAGAGCACCGCCGTATCGTAGTACAGTCGTCAATAAAGGTGTTTGTATCGTAATAACCCATCAGTAAGTCTTAAGGTGATCAAGTAATTTCAAGTCAGTCTGAGCAAATCGTCAGTTCATCTTCTTTTACCATCTTGGAAAATGCCTCAGGGATGAAAGTCCTGAGGGTGAACATAAATGAATTCTTGTATGGACCCTGCATCCAGTCCGGAGGGTTCAATCCCTTGACCAGATGGCCAAGCGGCCGGAGCACATTCGGGGCTGTAGAGACTTGGGCGGCAACCCCGATCAGCGCAGAAGCGTTGAGCATTGCCTGGAACGGGTCGTCATCGACATAGAGGAAAGCCGCCGCAAATGCGCAGGTCGAGCATCCTGAACCGGTGCTGTATCTTAATGCCTGAGAATTGTTGGAGATGCAGGCGACTCTTTCTCCGTCCGTGACAAAAGCTCTCGTCCCCCCGATCCCTATGACACTTCCAGTCAATCGTGAGAGGGATACTGCCATTCCAACCGCTTCTTCGAGACTTATGCTCTTCTCGACTCCGGGAGTGAATTCCTTTTCTGTGCTGACGAATTCCTCTTCGGACTTCATCTCCTTGACAGGAACCGGCGAACACCCCATTGCAAGAGCCATACAGTAGATCTCGGAAACATTGCCCCTGATGATGCTGGGATGGCAGTCATTCACTAAAGACAGGTTAGTGTCGTTGCGGTATTTTGATGCCCCGAAAGCTACCGGTTCCAGAACCCAATGCTTGCCGAGGTCGTTGCAAAGGGAGGCGGCTGTCTTCATGGCCCGGACCTGCTCGCTGTTCAGGGTGCCGGAATTGACGACCAGTGCGTCGCTGTTGTTGACGACTTCCTCCATCTCCTCAGGGCAGTATGACATAAAAGGCGACGCGCCTATCGCAATGATTGTATTGTTAACGAATCTTGCGGACACATAACTCGTTATGCAATGGATCATAGGCGACTGCTCCTTGATCTTGTCGCAGCCTTCCGTGAATCGTATGGGATCAAAATACTTCATCAGCCGATTCGTTCTATTTCAACTCAAGGTCTTTTCCCCTAACCATTTTGGCGAACTCTCCCGGGATGTATGTGGCGACAGTGAACATAAACACTTTTTCAACAGGCCCGACCATCCACTCAGGGGCGTCCACGCCTTTTATCTGTTTTCCCAGGTTACGCAACGCTTCAGGGGTTGTCGAGGCCTCTCCCGCAACTCCCATAAGGGCGCTCGCGTTCATCGTGGCATTGAATGGATCCTTGTCAACTGCCAGGAATGCCGCGATCACGGCGCTCCACATACAGCCGACTCCGGTGACATACTTGATCGCAGGGGAACCGTTAGAGATTCTGCACAGCCGGTCTCCGTCGGTGAAATAACTGGTCATTCCGGTGATGCATACCGTGCTTCCGGTCTTGCGTGCCAACGCGACAGCCATACCGACAGCGCTTTTCAGATTCAATGTGGACTCCACGCCCGGAGTGAACTCGGCCTCGCTGTCCACGAAAGGATCCTCGTCCTCCGCTCCTTTCCAAGGAACCGGATCGCATTCATAGGACAAGGCTATCAGATAGATTTCAGACATATTCCCCCTGATGACCGATGGATGTCCGTCATTGATCAGGCTCAGGACAGTGTCGCAGCGGAGTTTGGTGGCTCCGAATCCGACAGGGTCGAGAACCCACGGCCTGCCCAAATGGCGGGCGGACCTTGACGCGATCTTCATCGCTTCGATCTGTTGGGAGTTCAGGGTGCCTATGTTGATGCAGAGGGCGTCGGAACATCTGGTGGTTTCCTCCATCTCTTCGGGAAGGAATGAAAAGAAAGGAGTCGCGCCCAGAGCAAGGAGCCCGTTGCACAGAAAACCTGCTGATACATAGTTTGTAATACAATGGACCAGAGGAGACTGAGATCTGACCGCTTCGCAATCTGACACAAATCCGGCTATGTCAAAACAATTCATAGCGTTTACGTTTTAGTTATGTCTGTCTCTGTCTTACAAATATATGAAACGTTTTGTAAAAAAACGATTTTTTCTTCAAAAATCCGGACGGATTCATCTGGCGATGTCCTGGATCGACATCGCTACGCGGCGGCCGGTGGACCAGGCGGCCTGCAGATTGAAGCCTCCCGTGACAGCGTCCACATCCAGTATTTCTCCGGCGAAGAACAGGCGGGGATTGGCCTTGCTTGCGAGCGTATTCTGGTCTATGCAGTTCAGAGAGACACCGCCGCAGGTGACGAACTCCTCCTTGAACCGGCTCTTTCCCAAGACTTTGTACTCATCGTTCATCAGGGTGTTGACCAGGCGGTTTATACCCTTTGCCCCGACTTCGGCCCATCGCGCTCCTGCGCGAATGCCGCTTTTTGCGACCAGGTATTCCCAGAGTCTGGATGGAATCTCCTCGGGGCGGGAGTTGACAGCCATCTTCTGCGGAGATTCATCTGCGAGACTGGCAACCCTTTCTCTGACTTTCTGCTCCGAGCGTTGATCGAGCCAGTTCACCAGAAGGGTCGCGCGATAGCCGTTGTCGGCAAGATACCGCGCGGCGTGGGAAGATAGTTTAAGGATGGCCGGACCGCTCATTCCCCAATGGGTGATTAGCAGAGGCCCGTAGGCCCGGAACTTGGTCCCTGCAAGGGCTGTCGCCGTGTTCTCTGCCACGGTTCCCGTCAGTTGCCTTACCGGACTGTCCTGAAGATTGAAACTGAAGAGGGAAGGTACGGGAGGAATGAATTCAAGGTCAAGACCTTCCAGGAATCTGAGACCTTCCTCCCGCGGGGAGCCGCCGGTCGTGACGACCACTGCATCATACTCATCCAGAAGAGGAGCGGCAGCGTCAATCCTGTGATTCAGATGGAGGACTACGCCGAGCTGGCGCATTCTTGCCGTAAGAAGACCAACTATCTGCATAGCGTCCTGCGAGGCCGGGAAGACACAGCGGTCCTCCTGAAGGACAAGGCTGACACCTTCCGCCTCGAACCAGTTCCAAGTGTCTTTGTGGTCGAATTCCCTGAAGACCCGCTTCATCAGCCTGTCTCCTCTCGGGTAAACTTCCGAGAGGCTGGATATTCCTTCGAATGAGTTGGTGAGGTTGCATCTTCCTCCTCCTGTGATTGCAACTTTGGCAAGCGGTCTGCGTCCTTTCTCGAAAACCTCCACCTCAGCGGATGGAAGCCTTCGCTTCAGTTCGATGGCGCAGAAGCAGCCTGCCGCGCCGGCACCGATAATCGCAACCTTCATAGTTGCAAATATACTCAAGAAAAGAAAAAATTGCTATATTTACATATTCAAGAAAGCTTTTTGCTGATGATACGGCTTGTTTACATTACTGACTATATGGAATCTTATGCCTATAAGCTTCTCAGAGGCATATACCGCTATTCCGTGGAGTCTCAGCAGTGGGTGGTCTGCAGAATGCCGACCGCCTACAAGAACAAGCTGGGCATTGACGGCGTCGTCAGATGGGCTAAGGAATGGAAGGCTGATGTGGTCATCGGGCAGTTCGAGGAGAACGACAATGTGGACCTGTTCAGAAAGAACGGAATCGTAGTGATCGCCCAGGATTTCAAAAAGCGTTTCGAGTTGATTCCAAACATCACCGCGGACTACAACCTGACAGGCAGGATGGCCGCGGAGCATCTGTTGGAGAAAGGGTTCCGTAATTTCGCCTTTTTCGGCTACAAGGATGTCTGCTGGTCCAACGAACGCTGCGTGGGATTCCGTGCCAGGATCCGCGAGGCAGGGATTGACAGTTTCTTCGACCCTTGTCTCGAGCAGGAGATCGACAACCTGTGGTACTACGAGCAGGACAGGCTGAACCGCTGGCTCAGGGTGATCCCCAAGCCCATCGGAATAATGGCCTGCGATGACAACCAGGGCAGTAATCTGGTTGAGGCCTGCAACGGAATCGGGATCCGGATTCCGTCGGAGATAGCAGTGATCGGAGTGGACAACGACGAGATCATCTGCAGCCTGACTAACCCGACGCTCTCCAGTATCTATGTGGATATCGAGGACGGAGGCTATCGTACCGTAGCCCTCGCCGAGCAGATGGTTATGCATCCTGAGAGCGGATTCCACGACATCGTCCTGATGCCGAAGAAAGTCGTGCCGCGTGTCTCGACGGCGGCCTTTGCCACGGAGGACAAGGACATCCAGAACGCAGTCCAGTTCATCCACAAGCATCTGGATTCCAAAATCACAGTGAAGGACATACTGGAAGTCGTGCCTCTTTCAAGGAGGCTTCTGGAGATGCGTTTCAAGAATGTCACGGGGGAAACCCTTTATGAATATATTTCCCGCCGCCGGGTGGATCACTTCGCCGAACTCCTGATGGAGAGCAATGAGCCTGTGGTCGATATCGCCGCGAGGATGGGGGAGGATGACTCCAAGAGCATCTCCAGGAGATTCAAGATGCTCAAGGGGATGACTCCGCAGGAATGGAGAGACAGATAGATGGACAAGTTCAGGACGATAAAGAGATTATTCAGATCGCTCGCCGTTTTATCCGCGCTTGCTTTCAATGCTTGCGGACCAAGAAGTGCGACGACAATAGAATGGACAGAAGGGCTTCCCATCCGGGATGACGGGACAGCGATTCATCGGATTGTGGTGAGGAATCCTCCGTCAGGCAGGAACTGGTCGATCTGGTTCTGCCAGTTCAAGGACAACCTTGTTCCGGAAGATGGCTCCGGGGTTGAAATCAAGTACCGCGGAGGAACCCTTTTCCAGATCTGTCCCACTGAGAATCCTGGCGATTCGCTTGTCATCGAGTACAGGGCCTCGGCCACCAGAAGATACGGATGGGCCCCGAAGGGCTTCTTCCTGATGAATGAGGATGGCGGCGCAGTGGATCTCGCCGTCTCCTACAACTATCTTCCCGCTGAAAGGATCCGGACTTTCGACTATACCCCGGTCGCTACGCAGATCTGGGATATGATTCCTTCCCTCAAGTACGTTGAGGTCCTGGAAGGCGAGACCATGGCCGGCAAGGTATCGTCCTCTATAGTGGACGATGAGCAGCCCGGCTGGTACAGGATCACCATCCGGGACGGGATCAGTATCGAGGCCGGGGATGAGGACGGACTGTATTGGGCCGGTGTTACCCTGGACAATCTGAAGCGTGG